>NZ_JBIVYG010000003.1:0-420939 GCF_044769685.1 Agrobacterium sp. NPDC090283
CCCAATCAGTGGACACAGTTGCGGGTCTGGCTGTTGAAGCTCGGCATCGAATTGATCCATTCACGGCCCTACCACCCGCAGGGACGCGGCAAGAACGAACGGTTCCATCGCAGCCTCAAGGCCGAGGTAACGGACTTTGCCACGTTTTCGGATCAGGCCCACGCCCAAAAAGCCTTCGACCGCTGGCGCGACATCTACAATCATCACCGCCCACATGAGGCCATCGACATGGCCGTGCCTGCCAGTCGCTATCGACAGTCACCGCGTCCTTTTCCAGATGCACTTCCAGAGCCGGCCTACGACAGCAGCGAAACCATCCGATGCGTCAGCTCAACAAAGGGCTATGTCAGTTTCAAGGGCAAAGCCTGGCGGGTGCCGAACGCCTTTCGGAACGAACGTCTCGCCATACGATCCCTCAACCAAACCGGCCTATACGGCGTCTTCTTCGGCGCAACTCAGGTCGCAGAAATAAACCTCGAAAACCCATGAAACTGTCAGGGATGTCTCCGAACATCTGTCAGGGATGTCTCCGGTCTTTACATCAAGCCCGAGGATGACGGAGGAGGAGCTTTCCGCTGCTCCGTGCGTCATTGCTGCCTTGGCTGAAGGCGTAATCCCGGGGGGATCAGACACCCCACAGCTTGCCTTCTCCAACCTCCACCGAATTGCCGGCGGGATCGCGGATATAGACGGAATAGCTGTCATTCGGCCAGCGGTGATAGTGCTCGACGGGAATTCCGAGCGATTCGAAGTGGGCCTTCCAGCCGTCCACCTCCGACTTGTCCTTTGCATAAAAGCAGAAATGGCCTTGCCCCACCGCGCCGTGGCGGGGGATGGGATTGTCGGGGTCGGCCCGGCGGGATTGTTCGGGATCGAAGATCAGCAGCATCTGCTGCCCGCATCTGAAGAAGATGAATTGCCCCGGCAGCCTGCGCACCACGTCCAGCCCGAAGACATCCCGGTAAAAGGCTTCGGCGGCATCGAGATCATCCACGTAGAGTGCGGTTTCCATAATGGCGGCTGGCGGTCGCATGGTTCCTCCCGGTGGTTCAGGGGTTTCCGGCGGATCGCGGCGGAAACCTATTTGCCTGTTGTATAGGTGAGCACCGTCAGGTCGTGTTTGCCGACGCCACGTTCCAGAACGGCCCAGCCGCAATTGGTATAATAGCTTTCCAGATCGCGCTGGCAGCAGAGATAGCTGGTCTCGTGGCCAAGTTCGGCGGCCCTTTGCGTCGCGGCCTGCATCAAGGCTCGCGCCACGCCTGAGCGCCGGCGGTCTTTTTCCACCCACAGGGCTGCGACCCAGGGCAGATATTGCGGACGCTCTTCCAGATCGCAATGGATGAGGAAGGCGGAGCCGACATAGTCGTTGCCGTCATGGGCGACAAAGCCGGTGGGCAACCTATCGGGGTTGGTCATGTCCTTCAGGTGCTCGGTGACGTCGCCCACCTCAAGGCCGCTATCCTGCCACCATGCCGTCCAGACCCGTTCGGCGATGACGGGTCCATGCGACTGGCAGTCGCGATAGTCGGAAATGCTGTACAAGGCCGTCTCCCGACCGGCTTTCCTCCCGCAGGCTGAAGCCGGATCATGCTTTCAAATCGATGCGGGGATTAAACCGGGTGGGACGGGGTTTCGCAACCGTCAAGTTGTCGCGGCGGATCGGGGTTTCGTCGCCGTCACATGCAGCCACGCGGTCGGGAGCTGGTCGTAACCGCTGCCCTGCCTTGCCTCGATCTCCACGGCCGCCCAGCCAAACTGTCCGTAAATCTCTTCCAGCCAGGGCTTCGAAGGGTAATTGTAATAACGGCCGAACATGTCGCGGCCTTCCACTTCTCCAGCCTTGAAGCTGGCATAAAAAACGCCGCCCCGCTTCAGCGCCGTGTGGATGCGGCCGATAATGCCCGGCAGGGCAGGGCGGGGCACATGCAGCAGGCAGGCATTGGCCCAGACGCCGTCATAGCGCTCAGTTTCATCGATATCCTCGAACAGCAACGTCCTGACGGGAATGCCGAGCCGGGTTTGCGCCGCTTTGGCGATTTCGGGCGTTCCGTCGGTGGGGTGCACCTCGAAACCGGCGGCCAGCATGAATTCGCTGTCCTGCCCGCCGCCGCATCCCAGTTCGAGGATGCTTGCGCCGTCTCGCAGCCGGGCCAGGAATGTCTCCAGATGCGGGCGATCCGCCGCCTGTCCTCGCGAGGTGTAGGTGGTGGCATTATCGGTATAAAAGCCGATTGTGTCGTCGTCTTTGCCTGCCATTGTTTCAGCTTTGCGACTGGCTCTGGCTCTGCGACTGCTGCACGGTGACCGAAACGCTCAGTGTCTCGCCCGCCGGGCCGATCCGCATGCCCGATATCGGCGCGCAGTCGCGGTAGCAGAGGCCCGATGCGATGCGCACATAACGGTCATCGGGGCAGATATTGTTGGCGGCGTCGAAGCCCACCCAGCCCAGCCCTTGAAGATGCACTTCGGCCCAGGCATGGGTGGCCGTCTGTTCCTCCACCTCTTCCATCATCAGATAACCGGAGACATAACGGGCCGGCAGGCCCATCAGCCGTGCGGCGGCAATCAGGATATGGGCGTGGTCCTGGCAGACGCCCTTGCCGGCTTCCAGTGCGGCTTCCGCCGTGGTTTCGATGTCGGTCGCGCCCGGCACATACTCCACCTTGCGGTGAATATTTTCCATCAGGTCGTGCAGGCGGGCAAGCTCGCTGTCGCCGGCGCTTGCCTTTACCAGTTCGCGCACCAGCTTTCCCGGTTTGGTGCGCGGCGTCTCGCGCAGGAAAAGCCACAGCGGCGCATTGCCGATGTGGAAACCGAACACGCCTGCCTTGTCCTCGGCGGTGACGGTGCCGCTCGCCACCACCTTCACCCGCTGCTGCGGGCCTTCCGTTTCCACCAGCGCAACGCGATTGCCGAAATGGTCGTCATAGGTCACTTCGACGGTGGCGCCATCGACCGAGACATCCCAGTTCTCCACCGTCTGGCCCGGGCCGGTCTGCGGCGTCAGGCGCAGCCGCTGCAACGCATAGGGCATCGGTTCGTCATAGACATATTCCGTCGTATGGGTGATTTTCAGACGCATAAGCTGTCCCCGTCCACGCGCTTATTGATAGAAGCGGTAGCCTTCCGTGATTTCCTGTCCCAATTGTCCGTTGCGGTTGACAAATCTCTCCAGAAATTCGTGCAAGCCTTCATCCATCACCCGGCTGATGGTGGTCGCGCGCAGGCTGTCGCGAATGCTCTCGGCCGTGTCGTGCGCCTTGTGCCTCTCATCGTAATCCTCGGCGATGTAATTGAGGTTGCTGGCGATTTTTTCATAACAATAGGCCAGCGAGCGCGGCATGCGGCCATTGAGAATGAGAAAGTCGGCAATGTTGGAGGGCTTGTATTCCGCATCATAGACCCAGCCATAGGAGCGGTGCGCAGAGACCGAACGCAGGATGGATTCCCACTGCGCATTGTCCAGCGACGACCCCACATGCGCCACCGCCGGCAGCAGCACGTAATATTTGACGTCGAGAATACGGGCCGTGTTGTCGGCGCGCTCGATGAAGGTGCCGATGCGGGAGAAGTTGTAGAGATCGTTGCGCAGCATCGAGCCGTGGAAGGCGCCGCGCACCAGACCGGCGCGATGTTTGATGACATCGATGGTCTGCGGCAGTTCGGCATGGTTGAGCTTGCGGCCGAGAATGTTCTTCAGCTCGATCCAGAATTCATTGGTGGCTTCCCATGTCTCGCGCGTCAGCGCCGTGCGCACCATGCGGGCATTGTTGCGGCCCGCCTCGATGCAGGACATGACGCTGGAAGGGTTGGATTTTTCCCGAAGCAGATAATCGATCGCATCCGCCGCCGTCACCTTCTTGTGCATTTCAAGAAAGGCTTCGCGCACGCCTGCACTCTGCAACACGCCATCCCAGTCCTCATCGCCGCTGCCGCTGCGCGTCAGTGAAACGCGCAGGCCCGCATCGATCAGCCGGGCGATGTTTTCAGCGCGCTCGATATACCGGAACATCCAGTAGAGCCCGTTTGCCGTTCTGCCCAGCATGGCTTAATCCTCCAGTACCCAGGTATCCTTGGTGCCGCCGCCCTGGCTGGAATTGACCACCAGCGAACCCTGCTTGAGGGCAACGCGGGTCAGTCCGCCGGGAATGATCTGCACCTTGTCCGAGACCAGAACATAGGGGCGCAGATCGACATGGCGCGGCGCGATGCCGTTCTTGACCATGATCGGCACGGTGGAGAGCGACAGCGTCGGCTGCGCAATGTAATTGGAGGGGCGGGCTTTCAGCTTTTCGGCAAAAAGCGCCCGTTCCTTCTTCGTTGCGGTGGGGCCCACCAGCATGCCGTAACCGCCCGAACCATGGACCTCCTTGACGACGAGGTCGGCAAGGTTGTCGAGCACATATTTCAGGCTGTCCGGCTCCGAACAGCGCCAGGTCGGCACGTTTTCGAGAAGCGGCTTGCGGCCGGTGTAGAATTCGACGATCTCGGGCATATAGGAATAGATCGCCTTGTCGTCGGAAATGCCGGTACCGGGAGCGTTGGCGATGGTGATGTTGCCGGCGCGGTAGACATCCATGATGCCGGGAACGCCGAGCGCCGAATCCGGTCGGAAGGTCAGCGGATCGAGGAAGTCGTCGTCGACGCGGCGGTAAAGCACGTCGATCGCCTCATAACCGCGGGTGGTGCGCATCTTGACCTTGCCGTCCATGACGCGCAGGTCGGATCCTTCCACCAGCTCCACGCCCATCATGTCGGCGAGGAAGGAATGTTCGTAATAGGCGGAATTATAGATGCCGGGCGTCAGCACCGCGACGCGCGGTTTGCCGGAGCAGCCGGGCGGGGCGAGCGAGGCGAGCGACTGGCGCAGCAGATAGGGGTAGTCCTCCACCCGCCGCACCCGGTTTTCGTGGAAGAGTTCCGGGAACATCTGCATCATCGTTTCGCGGTTTTCCAGCATGTAGCTGACACCGGAGGGCGTGCGGGCATTGTCTTCCAGAACGTAGAACTGGTCTTCGCCGGTGCGGACGATATCCGTGCCGACAATGTGGGTATAGACGCCGCCGGGCGGGGTGAAACCGATCATCTCCGGCAGGAAGGCTTCGTTTTTCTCGATGATTTCGCGGGGAATGCGCCCGGCGCGGATGATTTCCTGCTTGTGGTAGATATCGTCGAGGAAAGCATTGAGGGCGAGGACGCGCTGTTCGATGCCCTGGGCCAGTTTGCGCCACTCCCGTCCGGAGATGATGCGCGGGATGATATCGAAGGGGATCAGTTTTTCTGAACTGTCGGCATGACCATAGACTGCGAAAGTAATACCGGTTTTTCGAAAGATGTTTTCCGCGTCTTTTGATTTCTGGATCAGGTGCGCCCTGTCCTGTCGGCTGTACCACTCGTTATAGTTTTCATATGGGCTTCGCGGCGTGTTGTCCGCATTTATCATTTCGTCAAATGCCAACTTCGATGTCCCCTTTTTTGCCATATGAATACAACGCCAAATGCAATGCAAGAACTATGCGGACCTCCCTGCGAAGATTTTTCACCACTCTAGAGTTTTAAAAAAGAAGCGTTTTTTCGGTTTCAGCCTATAAATGCGGCATTGGCAAATTGGTTGCGCGGTGGCAAAGGCGGTAGCGGTATGATGGTGCTGTGTGCGCCGTGGGCGAATGCATAAATTTTGGTCGGTCGCTTTCGGTTGATGAATATCGGGCGTCGCATCAGAAAATCTGAAAGATGCGATCACGAAAACACCTTTGACCTTTTGTCGGGATGCGGATACCGCCTTGCTGAACACCCGGTTCGATCATTCGCCGGTTTGCGTGAAGCCGCAGAAATATCAATTCGCCGCCTTTCCCGCATCGTGTGCGGTTACGGGCATCGTGCGGCACAGGGGATGTTCCCATGTCGCTCGACCGTCTGGCTCCGGCCATCTTCGTCTTTCTCTGGTCGACCGGCTGGGTCACCGCCAAATATGCCGTCTATTATACCGGGCCGCTGACCTTTCTCTGTCTGCGTTATCTCCTGGCGGGCGCGCTGCTATGGGCGATCTGCCGCTTTTCCTCCATCCAGTGGCCTGAGCGGCGCGTCGATGTCTTCCGGGCGATCCTGTCCGGTGTCTTCCTGCACGGTCTTTATCTCGGCATGATCTGGTGGGCGATAGGGCAGGGCGTGCCGGCGGCGATCGGCGGTATTATCGCCGGTCTGCAGCCGCTGATGACGGCGGTTGCGGCCCGCTACATGATCGGCGAAAGGATCTCGCCCTTGCAGCGCGCCGGCCTGCTCATCGGTTTTGCCGGCATCGCCATTGCCGTGCTGCCGAAGGTCATGGCCACCGGTGCTGTCGGCCTGTCGGTGCCGCTTTACGCCGTGGCGGTGAATGTGCTGGGCATGACGTCGGTGACCTATGGCACGCTCTACCAGAAGAAATACGTCCATGGCGGAAACATCATGGCGGTGGCCACGCTGCAATATGTCGGTGCGCTGCTGGTGACCGTGCCCTTCGCGCTTCTGCTGGAGGATGGGCATGTGGACTGGAGCCTCGGCCTTGCCGCCACGCTCGCCTGGTCGGTGGGTGCGATCTCCATCGGCGCCGTGGCGTTGCTTCTTTATCTGATCCGGCGCGGGCAGGTCTCGCGGGCCGCCTCGCTGATCTATCTCGTGCCGCCGCTTGCGGCCGTGGAAGCAGCACTGCTATTCGGCGAAACGCTGACACCCGCCATGATTGCCGGCACTGTTCTGGCGGTGACGGGGGTTTATCTCGCCAATCGCAGACCTGCCGCAGCGGTTGTCGCACGTTAGAGCGTTTTCGCTTTTCTTCGAATGGCGAAAGCGCTCAACTCTTTGTTTTGCCGCATTTCCGGACGGAAACCCGGCCTCCACTTTTCCTGGAAATGCTCTCATTACCACAACCTCATATTAGGGGTTTGTTAACCATAAAATTATACCTCTCGTTAATCCAAAGATTTGGCGGGGGTTACATGTCTATTTCACGTCGTGGTGTTCTGTTCGGATTGCCGCTGTTTCTGGCTGGCTGCGCGAATACCGGCATCGGCCAGCAGAGGCTGAATTATGCGGCAAAGCCGGAGGAGAAATTCCCGCTTCCCGCCATGCATCTCGACAAGGTCAAGCCGGAGCTTCGCCGGCAGGAAGTCACCTACGATACCCGGCATCCGGCCGGAACGGTTGTGGTGGATACGCCGGCGCGACGTCTCTATTACGTGATGGGCGATGGTCGCGCCATGCGTTACGGTGTCGGTGTCGGCCGGCAGGGGCTTGCGCTGAAGGGCGACGCCTATATCGGCCGCAAGTCCGAATGGCCGTCCTGGACGCCGACCGCGAACATGATGCGCCGCGATCCGCGCAACCTGAAATTCGCCGGCGGTATGGCGGGCGGCCCGAACAATCCGCTCGGCGCACGCGCGCTCTATCTCTATCGCGGCGGCAACGACACCATGTTCCGTCTGCACGGTACCAACCAGCCGCAATCCATCGGCCATGCCATGTCGAGCGGCTGCATCCGCATGCTGAACCACGATATCATCGATCTTTACAGCCGCGTGCCGGTCGGTTCGAAGGTCGTCGTCCTGCAGGCGTGAGGAAGAGGCGGATTTTTCCGCCTTTGCCACGCCGGGAAATGCCTGTATCCTTGAGTTGATTTTTTCGGCAGAAGGTCAATTTTATGCTTGAAAATCAACCATGTGTAGAATGCCTCCCTTTCTGTATTTAAGGGAGTTCTGCTATATCGGAAACGTGATTTCCGGTGTTCGAGACGTGTATCCATAAAGGCGTAAATGCACTGTATCGAGCGCGGCACCACTTCAACGGGGACACATGAACATGGCAACTTTCGACTCTCTCTCCCGCTATCGCCCGCAGGCACTCGGGGCGCTGCGCATCATGACGGCGCTGCTTTTCATGGCGCATGGAACGCAGAAGCTGTTCGGCTTTCCGGCATCGCAGATGGAAGGCTCGCTGCCGACCCTGATGCTTGTAGCCGCGCTGCTGGAATTCGTCGGCGGCATTCTCGTGCTGATCGGGCTGTTCACGCGTCCCGTCGCCTTCATCCTGTCCGGCCAGATGGCGGTCGCCTATTTCATGGCGCATGCGCCGAGCAATTTCTTCCCGGCCCTGAACGGTGGCGATGCCGCCATCCTGTTCTGCTTCATCTTCCTTTATCTGTTCGTTGCCGGTCCGGGCGCTTTCTCGGTGGATGAGCGCCGGGCCTGATTGCCCGACCCGTCATCGATCTCTCTTGCCGAAGCTCCGCATGGTCACGCCGTGCGGAGCTTCTTTTTTGAGGGAAGGATTGAAACTTCGGCCGTGGCCGAAGCATAGATGCTTGTTTTCGGGTTAAGAACGGGTCATCCTGAACGCAGTTGGAAAAACGATCCGTGACCTCTCAAAACCCCATCGCCCGCGAATTGCTGCTTCTCGCCCTGTTGTCCACGCTGTGGGCCGCATCCTATACCTTCATCAAGATCGGGGTGGAGACGATACCGCCCATCACCTTCATCGCGTCGAGAACCCTGATCGCCGGTCTGCTGCTCCTTGCGGTGATCCGGTTGCGCGGGTTGCGCCTGCCCAGGGATTTGGCGACGTGGTGGCTGTTCTTCATTCAGGCCTGCATCAATAGCGTTCTGCCCTTCACGCTGATCGCCTGGGCGGAACAGAGCATCGATGCCGGTCTCGCCGTCATTCTCAATGCAACGACGCCGATCTTCACCTTTCTTCTCACCGCACTCGTTATCCGGCACGAGCCGGTCAGCGGGCGCAAGCTGTTCGGCACCATTGCCGGCATGACGGGTGTGTGCCTCATCATCGGCGTCGAAGCCCTAAGCGGCGCGGGCGAGGCGATATGGAGCCAGCTCGCCGTGCTGACGGCGGCTTTTTCTTATGCCTGTGCGGCCATTTTCAGTAAAAACTTCAAGGGGCTCGATCCGATCATGCCGGCCGCCGGCTCGCTCATCTGCGGCGCTGTTTTCCTGTTGCCCGTGAGCCTGATCGTCGACCGGCCCTGGACATTGTCGCCTTCGGCCGCGTCACTGACGGCGCTCCTCTGCCTCAGCGTCTTTTCGACCGCGCTCGCCTTCATGATCTATTTCCGGCTGATGCAGACGCTGGGCTCCGTCGGCACCACCTCGCAGGCCTATCTCAGGGTGCCGGTCGGCGTCGCCATCGGCATGGCGTTTCTGGGGGAAATGCCAACGCCTGCCATGTGGGTGGGGCTCGTCTGCGTCATTGCCGGGGTGCTGGCCATGACCCTGCCGTCAAGGCGTCGGCCGGCCGCGCAGGGCGGGTGAGGGGAAAGAAAAAGCCCCGCTACCGGGTGGCCTCTGCATGCACTCCCTCATTCCTGTTCCCCGGAACGAGGCCGATTTTTGCGCCTTACAAACGAAAAAGCCGGGCGAAAGCCCGGCTTAACGATTAACGTCTCTTAGCGGTTGCGGCCGCGATGGCCGTTGCCGGAAGCGCGCTTTTCCTGGCCGTTGCCGCCGGCCGGGGCGTGGCGGTTGGCGCCGCTGCCGCCGGGTTTGCGGGCCGGGCGGCGGTGCTTGCGCGGGCCGGCCGGGCGGCCTGCTTCGCCTTCAGCCTGCTTGACGCGCTTGAAGTCGGAGGTGACTTCCAGATCGTTGTCCGCATCGCGCGGCGCATGGTGGCGCGACGGGCGGGATTCGCCATTGTGACGTCCGCCTTCGCGGGGACCACGCTGCTGGCCGCCATTGTTGTTGCGGCCGCCGCGGTTGTTGTTGGGGCGCGTCGGGCTCGCGAGACCGGCCGGGCGTTCGCCGGAGGCGACCGGAATATCGATCTTCATCAGTTTTTCGATGTCGTGCAGCAGGCGGGTTTCGTCCGGTGCGCAAAACGCGATGGCGATGCCGTCGCGGCCGGCGCGGGCGGTACGGCCGATGCGGTGGACATAGGCGTCGGGCACTTCCGGCAGGTCGTAGTTAAAGACGTGGGTGACGGCCGGAATGTCGATGCCACGGGCAGCAACGTCGGTTGCCACCAGCACCTTGATCTCGCCATCCTTGAAGCCCTTCAGAGCGCGCTCGCGCTGGCCCTGGCTCTTGTTGCCGTGGATGGAGGCGACCTTGAAGCCGATATGTTCGAGATGCTTGTAGAGTTTCTCGGCACCGTGCTTGGTGCGCAGGAACACGATGGCGCGGCCATCCGGGTTCTCGTTGAGCGACTTCTTCAGAAGCTCGGTCTTGTCGTTCTTGCCGGCGACGAAGTGAACATATTGCTCCACCTTGTCGGCTGCCTTGCCGGGCGGGGTCACTTCCACCTTGAGCGGATCGGTCAGGTAGCTATGGGCCAGATCGGCAATCGCCTTCGGCATGGTGGCGGAGAAGAGCAGCGTCTGGCGCTTGGCCGGCACCATCTTCGAAATCTTGCGCAGATCGTGGATGAAGCCGAGGTCGAGCATCTGGTCGGCCTCGTCCAGCACCAGATAGGTGACCTTGGAGAGCGAGATGGCGTTGCGGGCGATGAGGTCAAGCAGGCGGCCGGGGGTCGCCACCAGAATATCCGTGCCCTTTTCGAGCTGCAGCTGCTGCTTGTTGATCGACGCACCGCCGACCACCTGGTTGATGCGCAGCGGCGTCTTCTTCACGAAGGAGCGCAGGTTTTCGCCGATCTGGTTCACCAGCTCGCGCGTGGGGGCGAGGATGAGGGTGCGGCAGGTGCGGTTTGCCGGGCGGTCCGCCTGCTTCATCAGCATTTCGATGATCGGCAGGCCGAAAGCGGCGGTCTTGCCGGTGCCGGTCTGTGCGAGGCCGATCAGGTCGCGGCCTTCGAGCAGCAGCGGAATGGCCTTTGCCTGAATGGGAGTAGGGGTCGTATAGCCAAGCTGGGTAACGCTGGCCACGATCTTTTCGGAGAGGCCGAGTTCGCTAAAACTGGTCAATATAATGCCTTTCGGGGCGCCAAAAACCAATCGTCCGGAACAGGGCTGCTGTCCGGCGGTTTCGGCGTCAAGAACCCCGCGTGAATTGGGAACTTGTGGGTTGGAATAACTTTCTGCGCATCAGTGCGGCATATGCCGTCTTCTGTATTCTCTGCGCTTTTCCTTCATGCGGGCCAGTTTCCTTTTCCAAGGACGTTTTCCGGTCATACGCTGCAGCTCACGCGGCTGCCGAAGGTGAAAGCTTGAGGGCCATGTGGGCGTTTTGTGCGTCAAAGTCAAGCAATAGTTTTGTAACGCTGCCACCGGAGGGTGCATGGCAGCCATGCGTATCGGTAGCCGGCGATTGCCGGGACGGCGTGGGTGCCGGCGAAGAATTATGGTTAAAAAAGGGTAACGGTACCGTCGGATACATAGCAAAGATCGATTTTCTCACATAACGTTTTTTGAGATGGCGTCCGGAAATATTTGATTCGACAGGAATGGACTGCAGGGTGTGGAGTATCGATTGACCGAAGGCTGCGGGTTGCTGGAAAAGGCTTGCAGGGCCGTGGCCGCCCTGGACCTGCCCGCGTGCATCAAGGACAGCGAGCTGCGCTATGTTGCGGTCAATTCCGCCTATGCCCGGGTCATGGGGCGTCCGTCCGGGGCATTCCAAGGACACACCAGCCTTTCCCTTTCCGCCGATATTCGCGACGCCGAGCGTGAGGACAGGGAGCGCCGTTCGCTGGTCTTCGCCACGGATGAGATGATTGCCTGCCATGGCGGGGGTTCGTCCGGGCCATATACGCTTCGCTGCGAGCGTTTCACCGGTGACGACGGCAATCTGTTCCTGTTCGAAGCGTTCGAGGACATGCCATCCGCCGCCGCCGCGGTTTTCCCGCACGCCGACAGCGCTTCGGACCTGCTGTTCGGCAGCGGCGTGATCGATCTCGTCGACGCGGGTATCGTGATTTATGACCGGGAAAACCGGCTGGTTTACTGCAATACCCGCTTCAGGGAATTCTACAGCGCGCTCGGTGTCGAACTGAAGGCCGGCGTGCCGCTCGAGACGCTGATGAGGGCGATTTATTTTTCGAGCGGTTATCGCGACGCGCAGGACGACGATCCGGCCTTCGAAGGGTGGATGCAGGAGCAGTTACGGGATTTTTCCCTGCCCTATCTCGAAAGGGTGGAGCAGTTTGCCGATGGCCGCTGGGTGCGCATGGTCAACAAGCGGCTGGAAAACGGCATGCTGGTGGGGCTGCGGGTGGATGTCACCGAGTTCAAGGCGCATGAGACGCTGCTGAGCACGCAGATTCGCGAGACCTGGCTGCTGCGCGCTGCGCTGGAGCAACTGCCGGTGGGCGTGTTCCTGAGGGATCAGGACAGGCGGCTGACCTTTGCCAATGCGGCCTATGAGAAATTTCTGGGCGGCAGTTTCGCCGACCATATCGGCAAGACCGAATGCGAGATGTTTCCGGAGCAAGGCCCGCAGTTCCAGCGGGAAAACGAGCATATTCTGCGAACCGGGGAAGCCATTGAAAAGACGGGTAGCGTTCCGCTTTCGGATGGCGGCGCCATTCCCGTCATCACAAGGCTCGGCCGGGTCGCGACGCCGGACGACGAATATTATCTGGTGGGCTCGGTCACCGATGCCAGCCTGCTGCAGGACCGGGAAAAGGCGCTGATCGCCGCGCAGGCCGAGGCTGAGGCGCTGCACCGCCAGCTTGAAGCGGTTCTTCATGCCCTGCCGGTCGGTGTGCTGCTGCTCAGCGCCGATCTCGTCATCGAATATGTCAATCCGTTCTTTTATGAGGTCTGGGGCGAGATCGGCGGCGAGAAGTCGCTCGTCGGCAAAAGTTATCGTGAATTCATGGAGATGAATTTCGAGAGCGGCCTTTATGACTATGGCGACAGGCCTTTCGATGAGGTCTATGGCGAGCGGGTGCAGCGGCTTCTGAAAGAGGAGGTCTTTGCGTCCCGCGAGGTGCGCAGCAAAAGCGGCAAGGTCACCGTCATTTCGAAAACCCGGCTCGAAGGCGGGAAAATCCTCAGCACCTATGCCGATGTCACCGATGTACGCATGCGCGATGTCGAGATCAGCAAGGCGAAGGCCGAACTGGAGCGGGTCGGCGAATATATGCAGGGCGCCACGCGCGCCATGGCGCAGGGGCTGGTGCTGGTCGAGCAGGGCACGATCATCATGTCCAACGAGGCGATGGCGCGCATGTTCGACGTGCCGCCGCATCTCCTGGAAAAGGGCCGCAACTGGTCGGGTTTCTTTGCCCATTGCGCCGGACGCGGGGATTTCGGCACGGCGGATGAGGCTGCCGAGACGCTGCGCGCCTGGAGAGAGAATATCGCCGCCAATCGGCCGTTTTCCTGGCTCATCCATGTCGCCGGCAAGAGCTGGCTCAATCTGGAGGCCACCAACAGTTCCGGCAATTACTGGCTCATCATCGTCACCGATGTGACCGAGATGAAGTTGCGTGAAGAGGAATTGCAGCGGCTTTTGTCACGCGCGGAAGCGGCGGATCGGGCCAAATCGGAATTCCTGGCCAATATGAGCCATGAAATCCGCACGCCGATGAACGGCGTGCTCGGCATGGCGGAGCTTCTGGCCAAGTCCAATCTGGATACGCGCCAGAAGACTTTTACCGATATCATCGTCAAGTCAGGCAATGCGCTTCTGACGATCATCAACGATATTCTCGATTTCTCGAAGATCGAGGCCGGGCAGATGAAACTGCGCAGCGTGCCTTTCGATCCGGCGGAGGCGGTCGAGGATGTGGTGTCCCTGCTGTCTTCGGCGGCGCTGGAAAAGGACATAGAGCTGATCGTCCGGATCGATGCTTCTGTCTTCGGCAAGGTCATCGGCGATGCCGGGCGGTTTCGCCAGATCGTCACCAATATCGTTGGAAACGCCGTCAAGTTCACGGAAATGGGGCATGTGCTGGTCGAGCTTTCGGCGCGTTCGGCGGAAGCCTCCGAAGCCATCCTGTCATTGCGCGTCGAAGACAGCGGTATCGGCATTCCGGCCGACAAGCTCGAAACCATCTTCGACAAGTTCAGCCAGGTCGACGGTTCCGCCACGCGCCGGCACGAGGGAACGGGGCTGGGGCTGGCGATCACGGTCGGTCTCGTCGGCCTGTTCGACGGCGCAATCAACGTTGTCAGCGACGTCGGCAAGGGATCGACCTTCGAGGTCAATATTCCGTTTCAGGTCACCGAGAGACAGCGCGACCTCCCGCTTCTTTCCGTGGCCATCGACGATATCCACGTGCTCGTCATCGACGATAACGACGTCAATCGCCGCATATTGACGGAGCAATTGCGCAGTTGGGGAATAGACGGCCATGCGGTGGAGGATGGACCTTCCGGCATCGCCGTTCTTGAGGAGGCGGCGTCGCTCGGTTTTTCCATCGACGCCATCATTCTCGATTATCATATGCCCGTCATGAACGGGCTGGATGTGGTGGAGCGGATCCGGGCGGATGCGCGCTTCGACGACATCGCCATTGTTTTCCTGACCTCGATGGATGTTGTCGGTGACGAGACATTGTTCACCGATCTCAATGTGCAGGCGCATCTGATGAAGCCGGCGCGGGCGCGGCTGTTGCGCTCCACCCTGTTCGATGTGGTGCGGGATGTGCGGCTGAAACGTGCCCGGCAAGCTCCGTCCCCGCATGAAACAGGCCGTGGTGACGGCGCAGTACGGCCGGAAAAAGGCTCCGTCGAAAAGAAACAGCGGGCTGATACGCCGGTGCCGGCGCGGCATCGGCCCAGCCTTGTCGATGTGCTGGTGGCCGAGGACAATGACGTCAACCAGATTGTCTTCACCCAGATATTGCAGCAGGCGGGCCTGCGCTTTTTGATCGTCGGCAATGGCAAAAAAGCCGTGCAGGCATGGCAGGAGAATAATCCCGCCCTCATCCTGATGGATGTCTCGATGCCGGTCATGAACGGGCATCAGGCGACGCAGGCGATCCGCGCCGCAGAACAGACCGCCGCCGACGGCCGGCATGTGCCGATCATCGGTGTTACCGCCCATACGCAGGAGGCGGATCGGGAGCTGTGCCTGGAGGCGGGCATGGATGATTATCTGTCGAAGCCCATCAGCCCGGAAACGCTCGAAGACAAGATCGCGCAATGGCTGGGCGAAAACATGCCGCGCCGCGACGTACCGGGCGTGTGAATATCCGCCGCGACTGCGGGTCTCTGAATTGCTTCAGCCGGAGCGCTATCTTCCATGACGCATTTTCAGGCGCAAAACCGCATCACGCTTTTGCTGAAAATGCCTTGGTTCCGCAGAGCATTTCCCGCTTTCCGGCAAATCCTTTCCGGCGCTCCAGCTCGAAACCGGCGGCGATGAGGTTGCGGCGAACGAAGCCGGCGGCGGCGTAGGTGGCGAATGTACCGCCGGGCGCCGTCTTTGCGAAAAGCGCCTGCATGATGTCCAGCGACCACATGTCCGGATTTCGGGCCGGCGCGAAGCCATCGAGAAACCAGGCGTCGAAACTTTCCTCGCTTGCGGAAATGCCGGCGAGCGCCTCGCCGCAGACCACCGTCAGCCGCGTTGCGTCATCGAGCTGGATCTCGACCCGTCCTTTCGGATCGGCGGGCCAGAGGGCGGTAAGCGCCTTGCGTTCGGCATCCACTTCCGGCCAGCGGGAAAGCGCCCGGTCGATTTCCTCGGCCTTCATCGGATAGAGTTCGAAGGAGATGAAATGCAGCGTGGAGCGGCCGTTGCGCATCTCTTTCCGTATCTCTTTCCACTGGCGCCATGTCTCGCAGAGGTTAAGCCCGGTGCCGAAGCCCAGTTCGCCGATGCGAAATGTGCCCTCCCGTTCGAGCCAACGCTCTGGCAGGCCGTTTCCGGACAGGAAGACATGGCCGCATTCCAGCCGGCCATCCGTCTGGCAATAAAAATGGTCGTCAAAGGCCAGTGAATAGGGCATATCCCCGTCACGCCAGTCGAGCGCGGTGGGGGTTTCTCCGGCCGGTGAACCGGTTGCTGCGCCGGTCTCTGGGCCAGTCTCTGTGATAGTGTCGTTGGAATGTTTCATGGCTAAAGCCGATAATCCCGCTTTCGAACAGGGTCAATCTCCAAGATTGCCGGCTTCCGTGCCTCTCCTTATCGTCGGCGGCGGCATCATGGGGCTGTGGGCGGCCGTCAAGGCGGAACGGCTCGGCATCGACACCTTGCTGGTGGAGGCGGATCGCCCCGGCGGCGGCGCCAGCGGCGGGCTGCTGGGCGCTTTGATGCCGCACATGCCGGACCGCTGGTCGGACAAGAAGCAGTTCCAGTTCGATGCCCTCGTTGCGCTGGAAAAAGAGATTGCCGGGCTGGAGGCGGAAACCGGGCTTTCCGCCGGCTACCGCCGCTCGGGCCGGATCATCCCGCTGCCGAAGCCGCATCTGCGCACCATTGCCGAACGGCATGAACGGGATGCGCTGGAGAACTGGGTGTCGGGCGAGCGCCGGTTCCATTGGCATGTCGGCGACAGCCCTTTGGTCGCCGGCTGGGTGGATGGTGCTGCGGGTGAGGCGGGTTTCGTGTTCGATACGCTGGCGGCGCGGGTCTCGCCGCGTGCGATGATCGCCCTTCTTTCGGCTTTTCTGGACAAGGCGCGGCATGCGCGGCTGGTGGAAGGTTGCCGCGTTCTTTCGCTCGATGCGGATGCCGGGCGGGCGGTGTTGTCGTCGGGCGACGCGGTTTCTTTCGGCCATGTCATCGTCGCCAACGGGCACGATTCCTTTCCCCTGATCCGCGATGCCCTCGGCCTGGAGGCCGGCTTGACACTCGGGCAGGCGGTGAAGGGACAGGCCGCACGTCTCGATGCGGCTGTCGACCCGGCAATGCCGGTCGTGTTCCTGAACGGCCTCTATATCGTTCCGCACGAGGATGGCACGGTCGCGATCGGCAGTACCAGCGAAGATTGTTTTTCCGACCCTTCCGGCACCGATGAAAAGCTGGAAAAACTGCTTGCGGATGCCTGCGCGGTGGTGCCCTCGCTTGCCCGTGCACCGGTGCTCGAGCGCTGGGCCGGGCTGCGTCCGAAAGCGGTCGGGAGGGACCCGATGGTGGGGGCTCTCGACGCCCATCCAAAGCTCGTGGCGCTGACCGGCGGCTTCAAGGTCAGCTTCGGGCTTGCGCATTTTCTCGCCGATGCGGCGTTGCAAACCGTCTGCGGTCACGCGCCTGTCATCCCCCCGGGCTTTCGCCTTCAACAACACGTGAATATTGCCGCCGCGGACTTTAGAAAGTTCTGATCAGGCCGCTTACGTCGTTAATCTGTCACGCAAATCACTTATCTGCTGGCCTGCAACGAGGCCGGTTTGTCCGCATTTGCGGCGAGGTGACAGCGCATGCGATACGCCATTCATTTCACGCCTTCCCCCAATGACCCCCTGACGCAGGCGGCTGCCGCGTGGTTGGGGCGCGATGCCTATTCCGGTCAGGCGGTGGAGCCGCCGGGCATGATCGATCTCGGCATGCAGGAGATTTCCTACCATACGGCCCTGCCGCGCCGTTATGGTTTCCATGGCACGATCAAAGCTCCCTTCCGTCTTGCGGAGGGGCATTCCGAAGCCGCGCTTCTGCGCGACCTGATGTATTTTTCCGGCCGGCAGGAGCCCTTCACGCTGCCACAACTGGTGGTGGCAAGGCATGAGAATGTCTTCAGCCTCGTTCCCGAGCGTCCCTGCGAAGTGCTGCATTTTTTCGCCGCCCGCGTGGTGCAGGAATTCGACCGTTACCGGGCGCCGCTCTCCGACGCGGAAATCGAGCGTGCGGATCCGGACCGGCTTTCGGCCTCGCAGCTCACCAATCTGCATCGCTGGGGCAGCCCGCATGTGATGGATGAGTTCCGGTTCCAGATGTCGCTGACCGGCGGTGTGGAAGCGTCCAGCAGCCAGAGGATCGAGCGGGCCGTGCGCAAGGTTTTCGAGCCGCTGCTGACCCGGTCCCTGCAGTTTTCCAGCCTTGCGCTTTTCATCGAGGATGAACCGGGCGCGCCTTTCCGCGTGCACTCGCTTCACCCCATGGGCCGTGTTTCCGCCCGAAAGATTGCCTGAAGGGTACGTCGGCGCAATCGTATACAAAAAAGCATCGGAATGTCGGCAAGATTGATCTCGACATTCCGGTTGCGGATGCTACCGTTCGGATATCGCATATCTGAAGCGTGTGTTGTGCCCGTTCGGGGTCGTCGCGCTTCGGAGGTCTGTTTTATGTCTCCCGAAATCGGCTTCCGCCTCGGGAGAGATGGTCTGGGTGGCTGAATGATTTCCGAAAATTACTCCCGCAATCTGGTGGGCTATGGCCGCAATGTTCCCGATCCGAAATGGCCGGGCGGCGCGCGCATCGCCGTGCAATTCGTCATCAATTACGAGGAGGGCGGCGAAAGCTGCATTCTCGACAATGACAAGGCGTCGGAATCGCTGCTGTCGGAAATCGTCGGTGCGCAGCCCTGGCCGGGTCAGCGCAACCTGAATATGGAATCGATCTATGAATATGGCTCGCGCGCCGGTTTTTGGCGGCTGTGGCGCATGTTCACGGGTCTCGGCGTCACCACCACCGTTTATGGCGTGACCGCCGCCATGGCCCGCAACCCGGAAGCCGTTGCGGCGATGAAGGAAGCGGGATGGGAAATCGCCAGCCACGGCTATCGCTGGCTGGAATACAAGGATTTTTCCGAAGAGGAAGAGCGCAAGCATATAATGGAAGCCGTGCGTCTGCACACGGAGGTCACCGGCGAGCGTCCCTACGGCATGTATCAGGGCAAGCCTTCGGACAATACGTTGCGCCTTGTCATGGAAGAGGGCGGTTTCCTCTACTCGTCGGATTCCTATGCCGACGATCTGCCCTATTGGGTGAAGGGCGCAGGCGACGAGCCTTTCCTGATCATTCCCTATACGCTTGAAACCAACGATATGCGTTTTGCCACGCCGCAGGGTTTCAATTCCGGCGACCAGTTCTTCACCTATCTGAAGGATGCTTTCGACGTGCTTTATCAGGAGGGTGTTGAAGGCGCGGCGAAGATGATGAGCGTTGGCCTGCATTGCCGTCTTGTCGGCCGTCCCGGCCGGGCGGCGGCACTTCGCCGTTTCATCGAATATGTGCTCGGCCACGAGAAAGTGTGGATCCCGCAGCGCATCGAGATCGCCCGTCACTGGCATGAACATCACAGGCCGGAGACGTTTTGATGGTGACGCGTGAGGATTTTGTCAGCCGTTTCGGCGGCGTGTTCGAGCATTCGCCCTTCATCGCCGAACGGGCCTATAACGCCGGCGGAGCGGGCCTGGAACTGACGGCGAAGGCGGTTCATGCCGCGCTTAGCGCACAGTTTCGCGCGGCTTCCGAAGCGGAAAGGCTCGGCGTGTTGCGGGCGCATCCCGATCTTGCCGGCAAGCTGGCGATCGCGGGCGAGTTGACCGCCGACAGCCGCAACGAACAGGCCGGTGCGGGGCTGGACCGGCTTACCACGGAAGAGCACGGCCGTTTTACCGAATTGAACGGCGCCTATACCGAAAAATTCGGCTTTCCTTTCATCATCGCGGTCAAGGGGTTGAACAGGCACGATATTCTTTCCGCCTTCGAGACGCGCATCGGCAACGGTGCAGCTGAAGAATTTGAGACCGCGACGGCGCAGGTGGAAAAGATTGCCTGGCTGCGTCTTTCCTCGATGCTGCCGGAAGGCTGAATTGGCGAGCGGTGGCCGTTCTGCTAGAATCGCGCCGTCTGGAGATGAAGATCATGAGACCTTCCGAGGTGCTGGAAAAGAACAGGGAAGCGATCCGCGAAGCGACGACACGCTTCAATGCGGCAAACCCGCGCGTGTTCGGTTCCGTCGCCCGCGGCGAGGACCGGCCGGACAGCGATCTCGATATTCTGGTGGATGCGCTGCCGGGGGCAACCTTGTTTGATCTGGGCGGCTTGTTGGAAGAGTTATCGGCCATCATGCGCGGCACGGAAATTCATCTGTTGACGCCGGGGGACTTTCCCGAGCGCGTTCGTGTGAAGGTTCTGCAGGAAGCGAAGCCTGTATGAGCGTCGAGCGGCTGCACGTTTATCTTCAGGATATCAGGCAGGTAGCTTCGGAAACCATCGACTTTGTTCGACTGAAAACGAAGGATGAGTTTCTGGCTGATCTTGTCCGCCAACGGGCGGTTGCGATGAACCTCCTGATTATCGGCGAAACCACCGCGCGCATCATGGAAGAGTTTCCCGCTTTCGTGGCGGATTTCCCTGATATTCCGTGGGTCAAGATGCGCGGAATGCGAAACAGGATCGCGCATGGTTATATGAGCTTCAATCTGGAAACCGTCTGGGATACGACACAGACGGCGATACCGGATCTTCTGGATAGACTCTCACTTTTGCAAAACTGGCATGCCCAAGGTGAATGACATTTGACTGATTTTCTCGACATAAAACCTCTCACCAGGGAGGCGTTCGCATCCTTCGGCGATGTGATCGAAACGACACCCTCTTCGATGCGGCACATCAATGGCGGCCAGACCGAGCGGTATCATGCGCTTGCAGCCCCGGAGGCGGCGGGCGAGGGGGCGCGTATCATTCTCAACATCTTTCGTGGGCAGCCGCGGGCCTTTCCGCATAAGATTGAAATGATGGAGCGGCATCCGCTCGGCAGCCAGAGTTTTTCGCCGCTTTCCGGCCGGCCCTTCCTCGTGGTCGTTGCCGATGACGATGGCGGCCGGCCCGGCCGACCGCAGGTGTTTCTGGCGCGTGGCGATCAGGGCGTGAATTACCGTCGCAATGTCTGGCACTATCCGCTGATGCCATTGCAGACGGTTTCGGATTTTCTGGTTGCCGACCGCGATGGGCCGGGTAACAATCTGGAAGAGTATTTTTTCGATAAGCCCTTCATGATCGCGGAGCCCAAGCCATGACCGGTTTGACCACCCATGTTCTCGACGCCGCCCATGGCACGCCGGCCGAAGGGCTGACGATCGAGCTCTACCGGCTCTCCGGTGATCGTCGTGAGAAGCTGAAGACCGTGAAAACCAACAGCGACGGCCGTGTCGATGGCGGGCCGCTGCTTGTCGGCGACAGTTTCAAGGCCGGCGAATACGAGCTGGTTTTCCATGCCGGCGATTATCTGCGTGGCAGGGGCGTTCAATTGGCGGAACCGGCCTTTCTCGACATCATCCCCATCCGCTTCGGTATTGCCGATGAGAGCGGCCATTACCATGTGCCGCTGCTGCTTTCGCCCTATAGCTACTCCACCTATCGAGGAAGCTGATTGCCATGATCTTTGCCGCCATTGCCGATATTCACGGAAACTGCGCAGCGCTCGAAGCCGTGCTGGAGGATATCGCCAGGCTCGGCATCAAGGACATCGTCAATCTCGGCGATTGTTTCAGCGGTCCGCTGGAAGCGGGCTTTACCGGCGATGTGCTTGTTAGCAACTGGATTCCGAGCATTCGCGGCAATCATGACCGGGAACTGATCGATCGTGCCCCGGAGGAGATGGGGAGCTGGGAGAAGCCGGCGCATGCGCAGTTGAGTGCCGCGCATCTGGACTGGCTGCAGACCCTGCCGTTCAGCATGGTGTTCAAGGATGTCGCCTATTGCTGCCATGGCTCGCCGCGGGACGATCTGGAATATTGGCTGGAAACGCTGTCGCCGGAAGGCGTTCTGAAATTGCGGCCGCTGGCCGAAATCGAAGCCATGGCCGATGGCATCGCCCAGCCGCTGATGCTGTGTGGCCATACCCATATCCCTCGCGCGGTGCAGCTTTCCGATGGCCGGCTGATCGTCAATCCCGGCAGCGTCGGCTGCCCCGGCTGGAAGGACGACACACCTTTCGACCATCACGTCGAGGCCGGTCATCCGCTCGCCACCTATGCGGTGCTGGAAGAGGCCGGGCGCGGCTGGCAGGTCTATTTCCGCAATATCCGTTACGACAATCTGGCCATGGCGGAGATGGCGAAGGTCAACGGCATTCCCTATCTCGCCGATGCGCTGACGGACGGGTGGCTCAAGCGCTGAATCACCCCTCGCTGGTCATAACCACGCAGGAATAAGATTGCGCCTTCAGTTCCTTGCAGGCGGAAACCGCCGAAGACTGGTCTTCGAAGCCGGTGAAACGGGCGCGGTAGAGGGTTGCCGATCCGCTTTGCACGGCTTCTGTGTAGGGAGCGATCCCGGCATAATTTCCGGCGATGTTGGAGCGGGCATTGGCGAGCAGCGAGCGGGCGGCGGCTTCGCTGTCGGTGGCGGCGATCTGCACTTCCCAGCGGCTTCTCTGGCCGGCGGAGGCCGCAGCGGGAGCCGGCCGCGGAATGGCTGAAACCTGCATCATGTCGGCCATCTGGTTGTTCGCCGTGGCGATCTGCATGGCGACCGGATCGGCGCGGCGTTCGGCGAACATCGGCAATGGTACGGAGGCGGGGGGTACGGAAGCGGTGGGCGCGGCTGCGGGCGTCACGGCGAAGGTGCGGCTGACATTGGCGCTGGCAACGAGTTGCTCGGTGTTACGGCTTCTCGATGCCTGCGGCACTGCCTTGTCGAGAAGGGCGGCCATCTGGGCATCGCGGCTGCGTGCGGTCTTGCCGCCGAGCACGACGCCGACGACGCGGCGGCCATTGTGATTGACGGCGCTGACGAGGTTGAAGCCGGAGGCGTTGGTATAACCGGTCTTGATGCCGTCCATGCCCTGATAACGATACATCAGATTGTTATGGCCACGGATGCGCTTTCCCCGGAAACTGAAGGATTGCATGGCGAAGAGGTCGTATTCCTTGGGAAAGTCACGCTGCAGCGCAAGGCCGAGCTTCGCCATGTCGCGGGCCGTCGTCACCTGCGATTTGCTCGGCAGGCCCGACGCGTTGCGGAAGACCGTTTTCGTCATGCCGAGCTGGCGGGCCTTGCGGGTCATCATCTCGGCGAACCTTGCCTCGGAGCCGCCGAGATGATCGCCCATGCCTTCCGCCATGTCATTGGCGGATTTGACGATCATGCCGTAGACCGCCTCGCGCACCGTGAAGGTCTGTCCCTGGCGCACATAGAGCTTCGAGGGGATAACGGCTGCGCCGTTCCTGGACATCGTTATTTTCTGGTCCCAGCGAAGCCGGCCGGCATGCAGGGCCTCGAAGGTCATGTAAAGCGTCATCATCTTGGTGAGCGAGGCCGGGTGGTTCAGCACATCGGCATTGCGGGCGGCCAGAACCTTGCCGGTATTGGCATCCATGATGAAATGGGCGTAACCGGCCTGGGCAGGCGATGCCTGCAATGAAAGGATCGCGCAAAAGAAGGTGAGTGCGAAGACCCATGCACCCGCCATTCCCCGTTTGACCGTTCCCGACATAATCCGCCCCTTTTGTTCGACCGCCACGATGAGCGAAGTTTTACTGACACTTTCCGGCAACAAAACCGCTAAAACTTTAGAGATCGCTTTCATGCTTAATTAATTATGAATTTCAAGCCGATGGCCGCCCTCACAATTTCCTTGCAAAGAAACCAACCATCCGGTATGTTTTGAAACATGAAAAATGCACATGAACGGAAAAAGCAGCCTGAGATCGTTCGTCGCAGTCTTCTCGACTGCGCGGCGAAACTCGCTGCCGAGCAGGGTGTTGCGGCACTTTCCGTGCAGGCGGTGGCCGATGCCGCCGGGGTGACGAAGGGTGGGTTGTTTCATCATTTCGCTTCCAAGCAGGCCCTGCTGGAGGCGGTGATGGCGGACCTTCTTTCGGCGCTGGACGCGGAAATCGACACGCTCATCTCACAGGATTGTGAAACCTACGGATGCTTCACGCGGGCCTATGTGAACGCGGTTTTTGCCGATCGCGACCGGGAATCGGGCAGGCAATGGGCGGCGTTATCGGTGTCGATGGTCGGGGAACCGTCGCTTCGGCGCATGTGGACCAGCTGGTTCGAAGGGCGTCTCATCCGTCATAAGGAAACGGATGAGGGGGTGGTATTGGAACTCATACGGCTTGCGGCTGACGGCATCTGGTTTGCCGATCTGCTGGCCGATGACGGCAGGGCAGGTGGCGACAGGGCGGCTCTCCGAGCCCGGATGATCGCGCAGACGAAAAAGGAAATGGAACAATGAACGCGGCAATTTTTACCTATGGGGCGCTTGTCGCGGCCATTGTCTGCGAGGTCATCGCCACCTCGTTCCTGCAGCAGTCGCAGCAATTCACCCGGCTATTGCCGACGGTGCTGATGGCGCTGTTTTACGGTGCGGCTTTTTATCTGCTGTCTTTCACGCTACGGGCGCTGCCTGTGGGTGTGGCCTATGCGATCTGGAGCGGGCTCGGCATCGTGCTGATTTCCGGGATCGGCTATTTCGTGTTTCGCCAGACGCTGGATCTCGCCGCCGTTGTCGGTCTCGGTTTCATCATTACCGGGGTGGTGATTGTGAATGTGTTTTCGAAGACCGTGGGGCATTGAGACTGGCTGCGGAGGTCGTTCGCGAGGGCAACATCCGCACGCCGTCACCCCGGACTTGATCCGGGGTCCAGCGCGATCAAGTCCTTGATCGCGGGAGACTCTTTCACGGCGCAGACGCGCCGTGGCTGGATGCCGGATCAAGTCCGGCATGACGGCAGAGAATGGAGCGGCCTCCGATGCATCTCCGGAATGCCTTCTGCCTTGTCCAACATCACGCCAGAATACTGCGGTCCACATCCGTCAGCAGCCTTTTGCCGCAAAGCGCCATGCTGATATCCATCTCCTTGCGGATGATCTCCAGCGCTGTCGTCACGCCCTGCTTTCCATCAGCGCCGAGGCCGTAGAGGAAGGGTCGGCCGATATAGGTGCCCTTGGCGCCGAGCGCCACGGCCTTCAGCACATCCTGACCCGAGCGGATGCCGCCATCCATGTGTACCTCGACCCTGTCGCCGACGGCATCGACGATCTTCGGCAGCATGGCGATGGAGGAATGGGCGCCATCAAGCTGGCGGCCGCCATGGTTGGAAACGATGATGGCGTCGGCGCCGGTGTCGAGCGAGGCACGTGCATCCTCCTCGTCAAGGATGCCCTTGAGGATCAGCTTGCCGCCCCAGCGTTCCTTGATCCATTCGACGTCTTTCCATGAGAGGCGCGGATCGAACTGCTCCGCCGTCCATGAAGAGAGCGACGAGAGGTCCGAGACATTTTTGGCGTGGCCGACGATATTGCCGAAGCTGCGGCGTTTGGTGCGCGCCATATCCAGGCACCATTGCGGCCGGGTCGCCATCTGCCAGATGTGCTTCGGGGTGAATTTCGGTGGTGCGGACAGGCCGTTGCGCAGATCCTTGTGACGCTGGCCGAGGATTTGCAGGTCGAGTGTCAGCACCAGCGCCGAGCATCCGGCGGCCTTGGCGCGGTCGATGAGATTATTGACGAAATCCCGGTCCTTCATCACGTAAAGCTGGAACCAGAAGGGTCTCGAGGTGACGGAGGCGACATCTTCGATGGAGCAGATGCTCATGGTGGAAAGCGTGAAAGGCACGCCGAATTCTTCCGCCGCCTTGGCAGCCAGCATTTCGCCATCGGCATGCTGCATACCCGTGAGACCGGTGGGGGAGAGCGCTACCGGCATCGAGACTTTTTCACCGATCATCTCGGTGGCGAGAGACCGGTCGGTCATGTCCACCAGCACGCGCTGGCGCAGCTTTATCTTCGAAAAATCCTCTTCATTGGCGCGGTAGGTGTCTTCGGTCCAGGCGCCGCTATCGGCGTAGTCGAAAAACATCTTCGGTACACGGCGCTGCGCCTGTTTTTTCAGGTCCGCTATGGTCAGGATTTTGCCCATGGATAAAGCCTTCACATTTGAATGACGGCTTCACATAGCACGAATGTCACGGCTGCGACATTAAAATCGACGCGGTTTGATCACCAGAAAGCCCGCAGGAACAGCTCAGCGCCCAAGACAAGCAGGCAGATGAGGAACCAGCGTCGGAATGTTGCCGGGCTGACGATGTTGCGGATTTTCTGGCCGAGCCACATACCCAGAAGTGCGGGCAGGACGGCGAGTGCGGAAAGCGACAGGTGCTCGACACGGAAGGCACCTTGCGAGGCAAGGCCGGCGGCGAGCGCAATGGTCGAAACGGTGAAGGAAAAGCCGAGAGCCTGGACGAGATCGTCGCGGTTGAAGCCGAGCGACTGGATATAGGGTACGGCGGGCACAACGAAAATTCCGGTGCCGCCGGTCAGCAGGCCGGTTGTCAGCCCTATGGCCGGAGAGAGTTTTGGTTCCAGCTTTGCCGGAACAGATAGGGGTTTGGCAAACAGGCTGTAGGCGGCGTAAGCCGCAAGGCACAGGCCGAGAGCCGAGGTGGTCCAGACGCCGGTGCCTGCCGTCATCAGCCGGATGCCGATGAGGGTGCCGACCGTAATGGCGATCATCATCGGCCACAGCCGCTTCACGATGGCCCGGAAATCAGGTCCGGCCAGCAATTGCCAGATATTGGTGATGAAGGAAGGCAGGATAAGCAGGCCGGCGGCGACGACCGGCGGCATGAAGAGGCCGAGCATGCCCATGGCGACGGTGGGCAATCCCATGCCGGTCACGCCCTTGACGATTCCCGCGACGGTGAAGGTGGCGAGAACCATGAGCAGGGTGGTTGTGTCTAAAGCCGGCACGGGGCACTCCAGAGGTCATTCGCGTTTCAGCCGGGATGGTGTCCGGCAATCATTTGAAGCACAGCGGTGCGGTTCTTTTCTTCTCCCCCCCCCCGGGGAGAAGGTGGCCCGAAGGGTCGGATGAGGGGCAACGTTGCCGGATTTCGGAGAGCTTGCCCCCTCATCCCGCTGCCGCGGACTTCTCCCCGGCGGGGAGAAGAAACAAGCGGCGACCGCTCGCTCCATAGAAAGCCTTATATAAACGACGTTGTGATCCTATGTTTCGGCCGCAGCCGAACTATGCCAGCACGCTCTTCATCGCCCTGCCGGCCACATAGGTCTCCACCACCGTGCGGTCGTCGCCCATGGTCAGCATCAGGAACAGTTCTTCCGTCAGGCTTTTCACCACTTCCATTTTCAGGGCCATGGCGGGCGTCGAGGAAGCATTCAGCACGGTGATGTCGGCATCCGTGCCGGCCTCCAGCGTGCCGATACGGTCGACCATGGAAAGCGCTTCGGCATTGCCGCGGGTCATCAGATACCAGCTTTCCAGCGGGTTGAGGCGTTCGCCCAGCAATTGCTGGATCTTGTAGGCCTCGTCCATGGTGCGCAGCATGGAATAGCTCGATCCGCCGCCGATGTCGGTCGCGACCGCGATACGAACAGGCTTTTCGCGCCGCTGCAGCTTTTTCATCGGGAACAGGCCGGAGCCGATGAAGAGGTTGGAGGTGGGGCAATGCACCGCCACCGCGCCGGTTTCCGAGAGCACGTCCGCCTCGCGCTCGGAGAGGTGGATGGCGTGGCCGAGCAGGGTCTTGTTGCCCATCAGGCCGTAACGCACATAGATATCGGTATAGTCGGTCGCTTCGGGGTAAAGCTCGCAGGTATATTTGATCTCGTCCAGATTTTCGGACAGATGCGTCTGGATGAAGAGATCGGGAAACTCCTGCGCCAGCGCCTGGGCGGCCTCCATCTGCTTCGGGGTGGAGGTTATGGCGAAGCGCGGCGTGATGGCGACGTGGTTGCGGCCCTTGCCGTGCCAGTCGGCAATCACCTGGCGCGTCTCGTCATAGGAGGTTTCCGGCGTGTCCAGCAGGCCCTGCGGGGCGTTGCGGTCCATCATCACCTTGCCGCCCACCATCAGCATGTTGCGCTTCATGGCCTCCGTGAAAAAGGCGTCGGCGGAGGTCTTGTGCACGGAGCAATAGGCAGCGGCCGTGGTGGTGCCGTGGCGCAGCAGCTCGTCGTAAAAATGCGTGGCGATGCGCTGGGCATGGGCGCTTTCGACGAAACGGCATTCTTCCGGGAAGGTGTAGGTGTTCAGCCATTCCAGCAGGTTGGCGGCATAGGAGCCGATGACCTGCATTTGCGGAAAATGCAGGTGCATGTCGATGAGGCCGGGCACGATGAGATGCGGCCGGTGGTCCTTTTCCTCAATCTCTTCCGGTGCCGTCTTACGGATATCGGCGTAGTCGCCGATGGCGGCGATCCTGCCGTTTTCGATCAGCAGGCCACCGTCTTCGATATAGAGATAGCTTTGCGTATCGTCGATTGCGAGCGGCGCGCGGCGGAAGCTCAGCAGGCGGCCACGCAGCAGAACCATGCTCATTCAGTCTTTCCTTCGGCTTTTCCGGCCCCGGAAACCGCGCTTTCATACCATGCGGTCAGCAGCTTGCGCTCATCCGGGGTGATGGCGGTGATGTTGCCGGGAGGCATGGCATGGCTGCGCCCGGCTTGCAAATAGATTTCGCGCGCATGGGCGGCGATCTGCTCGTCGGTTTCGAGCTTCACCGATTTTGGTGTGAAGGGCACGCCTTCCCAGACAGGCTCGGCCGCATGGCACATGGAACAGCGGCCCTGAACCACATCGCGCGCCTTGGTAAAGTGAGCGTCGCTGACGAATTGCTGCTGCATGGGGGAGAGGGTGGCGGCCTTCTGTTCCTCCTCGCCGGTCAGCACTTTCGGCACGGTGGAAAGCCACATGATGACGATGAAGATCAGGACGGTCGCAAGCCAGGTCCATGTCGGCTTGCCCTTGCGGGCATGGGTGGTGTTGAACCAGTGGCGGATGGTGACGCCCATCAGGAAGACCAGTGCTGCGATGATCCAGTTAAACTGCGTGGCGAAGGCCAGCGGATAGTGGTTCGACAGCATGAAGAAGATGACGGGCAGCGTCAGGTAGTTGTTGTGCAACGAGCGCTGCTTGGCGATGCGGCCATATTTCGGGTCCGGCGTGCGCCCGGCAATCAGGTCTGCGACGACGATCTTCTGGTTGGGGATGATGATGAAGAACACATTCGCCGACATGATGGTGGCGGTGAATGCACCGAGATGCAGGAAGGCGGCGCGGCCGGTGAAAACCTGTGTGTAACCCCATGCCATCGCCACCAGCGCGACATAAAGCACGATCATCAGGCCCCAGGTATTGTTGCCGAGCGGCGATTTGCAGAGGAAATCGTAAAACAGCCAGCCGATGGCCAGCGAAGCGAGCGACAGACAGATGGCCTGGAGCTGGGTGAGATCAAGCACGGAATGATCGATGAGGAAGAGATCCGCCCCGCCATAATAAACGATGCAGAGCATGGCGAAACCGGAGAGCCAGGTGACGTAACTTTCCCATTTGAACCACGTCAGGTGTTCGGGCATCTGGGCAGGCGCAACCAGATATTTCTGGATGTGGTAAAAACCGCCGCCATGCACCTGCCATTCCTCGCCATAGGCCCCCGGCGGCAGATGCGCCCGTTTGACCAGCCCGAGATCGAGCGCGATGAAATAAAAGGACGAGCCGATCCAGGCGATGGCGGTGATGACGTGGAGCCAGCGAACGGCAAAGGCCATCCATTCCCACGCAATGGCGTATTCGTACATGCGGTTCCCCTGATCCTTGTGCAGCGCACCTTGCGAGAAATTTGACCGTTAGGAAAGGGAAAAGCAAAGGTCGGGGCACGATTGTTCACAATCCGGTGCCTTTGTGTCCGCAATCTTGCTTGCGTTCGTCCCTGTGCATGAGTTGGCCCGGTAAAGTTGCAGCAGCTCATTCCTGTCGCATAGTTTGTGCTTAGCTGGCTAACGCGACTCAGCTATTATCCTTTGTGCAGTCAGCCGATGTGCTAAAATATAGGGCTGCGGAGCCTTGGGGCGCCTCGTCGAAAATCGATTCCGGTTTTCGCGCCGAAGAACTGGGCTTTGATGACATGTTTCGCTGGCGGTTATTCCGAAAGCGGGCGCTGCGAACCCTGGGTGGGGGCAGATCAGGGGGCAGGTATCGCAGTTCCCGGTGCCGTTGTGTCCGGGTGGGTGTTGATGTGAAATTTGAATAAAGGGACGCAATGATCTTCCGGCAGCCGCCGTTGTTTCAACGGAGACCATGCCGATGCGCCTTGTTCTGACAGTCCTCTTCCTATCTCTGGCGTTCAGCGCCACGGCACTTGCCCATGAATCCCACAAGGGGTTCAAATATGAAAGCTACTGTTGCAATGGCGACGCCGAAACCGGCGACTGCCAGATGATCCCCACGCGCAGCGTTCGTGTCACGCCTGACGGTTACGAGGTCTCGCTCGCCCCTGGCGATCACCGCATGGTCACGCGACGCCACGTGTTCAGCTGGTCGCAGCGCGAGGCAAGACGGTCCGAGGATGGCGAATATCATCTCTGTCTGTTTCCGGACGAGGATACGCCCCGCTGCTTCTACGCGCCGGATATGGGGTATTGAGGCGGTTGTTGCTGCCGGCTTTCCTCGATCCGCTTCAATATCCAGTCGCGGAACAGCCTGATCTTACGAATGTTCTTGCGGTTTTCGGGATAGACCAGCCAGTAGTTCTTTCCTTCGCTGCTGAGGTGCTCGAAGGGTTGATAAAGGCGGCCAAGCGCAATCTCGTCGGCATAGAGTTCAGGGGTGAGCATGGCCACCCCCTGGCTGGCAATTGCGGCGGCGGCTTCGAAGGCCTGCACATTGAGGCGGCTGCGGGGATAACGGTCGAGGCCCGGATTTTCAACGCCCACTTCCCGAAACCATTGGCTCCACCAGATGTCGCCGGGATCGATGATGCGCAGGCGCAGCAGGTCTTCCGGTTTGTGCAATCCGCCGATGCTTTCGGCAAGGCCGGGATGCAGCATTGGCGTATAAACGCCGCGCAGCAATTGATGGTAGATCAGCCCTTTGCCGTTATCTTTGCTCCAGCGAATGGCGACATCGCAGTCGGACTGGGAAAAATCGATCAATGCGCTTGATGTATCGAGCCGCACGGCAATCGAGGGATGTTCGAGCTGGAAAGCACCCAGATGCCGCGAAAGCCAGCGTGAGGCGAAGGTGGCGGTGGAATGAATTGTCAGTGTCGCGTCGGACGTGTCGCGCACATTGTCGACGGCTTCCCGCAGATTATTGAAGGCTTCCGCGACTTTCGGCGCAAGTTTTTGCCCCGCCTCTGTCAGCGAGACCTGCCGCGCCTTTCTGATAAAGAGCGGCTCGCCAATATTCTCCTCCAGCAGTTTCACCTGATAGCTGACCGCCGTCTGCGTCATGCCCAGCTCTTCGCCGGCCCTGGTGAAACTCAGATGTCTGGCTGCGGCTTCGAACACGCGCAGGGCGTTCAGGGGGAACTGGCGGGACATTTTCATGGATAAGTTCTCTTTATGCCAATTGCCAAAGGTTTCATTGGTTTTTATCCGGAAAACAGAGCATTTTTAGCCCAATTCATCAACTGAGCTTCTGACATTTTTGAATGGAGACGAACATGCGCACAGCACTCTTGCACGCGTGGTCCCGCCTGCGCGCGGGCCTGCGGACAGCGGAACGCTTTACTCTTGAAAGCCTTCAACCCGACAATCTGGCCGACGAAAGCCTGCCGGAGGGGCTCAGGCGTGATCTTGGCCTTGAGGATGGCCGTGTCGATTTTCGTTGCGACGGGTTTCGGCAGCGGAAAATGCTTGCAGCAACTCGGCTGCCACAAGGGCCGCTATGATGGCGGGCCGCTTGTCCCTGACGCTGTTGCCGCCGATGGGCAGGATGAGTTTTGCAAGGCGGGAAGGGGCCTCTCCCTGATCCGCCAGCCAATGGGCGAAGGTGGCGCGTTTGGTCTTCGAACCGATCATGCCGACATAGGCGAGATCGTCGCGGGCAAGCGCTTCCTTCGCGATGAGGAAATCGAGCGCGTGATCGTGGGTGACGATGATGGCCGCCCCGTTTGCCGGGATTTTCGTAACGAGCGCTTCCGGCACGGGTGTCAACACGGAGGCCACCGCCGATGGAAGGTCGCGCAGCTCACTTTCACGGGTTTCCACCACGGTCAGCGTCAAAGGCAGCAGCGACAGGGCCTCGGCCAGCGCCTTGCCGACATGACCGGCCCCGAAAATGAACACGGCGGGCTGCTGTTCGGTTTCGCCCTTGATCCGCGCTTCAAGTGCGGCGGCGATTTCCGCCGTTATCAGCTGGAAGCGGAGCAAGGTGCGGCCGCCGCAGCACTGGCCGATCTCCGGGCCGAGCGGGATGTCCATGCGGTCTTCGGCAGTGCCGGTTCGCAACATGGCGCGGGCGTGGTCTATCGCCATATATTCGAACTGCCCGCCGCCGATGGTTTCCCACAGGGCTTCCTGGCTGACCAGCATGAAGGTGCCGGCCTCGCGCGGCGAGGAACCTTTCACGGCCTCGATTTCCACGAGGATTGCGGGGGAGCGGGCGAGGAAAGTGGGCAGGGAGGTGTCAGGCATTGGGGCTGGCCCCCTCATCCGGCGCTGCGCGCCACCTTCTCCCCGGCGGGGAGAAGAAACCCGGAGCGATGTTTTCGCTTACCTCATCAACTTTGCGGAAATTTGCGACGGCGCGGCATATTTCTTCTCCCCGCCGGGGAGAAGGTGGCCCGAAGGGCCGGATGAGGGGGCTCGGCCGCATGGGTACGTCCTCCCTCACACCTTCTTCAGCCGTTCCACTGCCATCAGCACCCGCTCCGGCGTTGCCGGCGCGTCAAGGCGCGGGCAGACCTTGTAATCGGCGACGGAGGCGACGGCCATGGAGAGGGCTTCAAGAACCGAGATCGCCAGCATGAAGGGTGGCTCGCCCACGGCCTTGGAGCGGCCGACGGTGGGTTCGGCATTTTCCGCCCATTCCGCCAGCCTGACGTTAAAGCTTTTCGGCCGGTCGGAGGCGAGCGGGATCTTGTAGGTAGAAGGCGCATGGGTGCGCAGCCGCCCCTTGCCGTCCCACCACAATTCCTCCGTGGTCAGCCAGCCCATGCCCTGCACGAAGGCGCCCTCGATCTGGCCGATATCGATGGCAGGGTTCAGCGACTTGCCGACATCGTGGAGGATATCGGTGCGCTCCATCAGGTATTCGCCGGTCAGCGTATCGATCGATACTTCCGAGCAGGCCGCGCCATAGGCGAAATAATAAAACGGCGTGCCACGGCCGGCGGCGCGGTCCCAGTGGATTTTCGGGGTCTTGTAAAAACCGGCGGCGGAAAGCTGCACGCGGGCGAAATAGGCCTTTTTGATGAAATCGTTGAAGGCGATTTCCTCAAGCCCGATGCGCACCCGGTTCGGCAGGAAAACGACCTCCTCTTCCGGCACCTTCCAGTTCTCGGCGGCGAATTTGATCAGCCGCTCACGGATCTGGCGGGCGGCGTCATAGGCCGCCATGCCGTTGAGGTCAGTGCCGGAGGAGGCGGCGGTGGCTGACGTGTTCGGCACCTTGCCCGTGGTCGTGGCTGTGATCTTCACCCGGCCGATATCCACCTGGAAGGCATCGGCCACCACCTGCGCCACCTTGGTGTAAAGGCCCTGGCCCATTTCGGTGCCGCCATGGTTCAGGTGAATGGAGCCGTCATTATAGATATGCACCAGTGCGCCCGCCTGGTTGAAGGCGGTCATGGTGAAGGAGATGCCGAATTTGACAGGGGTAAGCGCAATGCCCTTGCGGATGACCGGGCTCGTTTTGTTGAACTCGATGATCGCCTCTCGCCGCGCGCGGTAGTCGCTGGAAGTCTCCAGCTCCTCGACAACGCGGGCGATGATGTTGTCCTCGACCTCCTGATGATAGGGCGTCGTGGTGCGGCCGGAGCCGATCTCGCCGTAGAAATTCAGCTTGCGGATATCGAGCGGGTCCTTGCCAACGGCATAGGCGATCTCCTCGATGAACCGTTCCGCCCCCAGCATGCCCTGCGGGCCGCCGAAACCGCGAAAGGCGGTGTTGGAGACCGTGTGGGTTTTCAGCGGCCGCGAGGTGAGGTGCACATGCGGATAGAAATAGCTGGAATCGGCGTGAAACAGTGCGCGATCCGTGACCGGGCCGGACAGATCGGAGGAAAAGCCGCAGCGCGCGGCATAGGTGGCGTCGACGGCGTGGATGCGGCCTTCCTCGTCGAAACCCAGTTCGTAATCGACGCGGAAATCATGGCGCTTGCCGGTGGCGCTCATATCCTCGTCGCGATCCGGGCGGATTTTGACGGCCCGGTTCAGCTTCTTGGCGGCGATGGCGCAGAGGGCCGCGAACTGGTTGCCCTGCGTTTCCTTGCCGCCGAAACCGCCGCCCATGCGGCGCACCTGCACCGTGACGGCATTGGACGGCACCTGCAGGATGTGGCTGACGATGTGCTGGATTTCGCTCGGATGCTGGGTGGAACTCCACAGCGTCACCTCGTCATCCTCGCCCGGCACGGCCATGGCGATGTGGCTTTCGAGATAAAAATGCTCCTGTCCGCCGATCCGCATCGTGCCGGTGAGGCGGCGGGGTGCGACATCCATTTCGATCTTGGCATCGCCGCGTTTCAGCGTCATGGGATCGATGACGAGCGCGCCGCCATTTTCAATCGCCGTATCGATATCGGTGAAATGCGGCAGGTCCTTATAGGTGATCTTCGCCTTGCGGGCCGCCTTTCTGGCGATATCGCGGGTTTCGGCGAAGACCGCGAAGATCGGCTGGCCGTGGAATTCGACCTTTGTTTCGGCCAGCAGCGGCTCATCGTGACGACCGCCGGAGGAGATGTCGTTTTCGCCGGGCACGTCCTTACCGGTCATCACCCACAGCACGCCGGGCGTTGCTTCCACTTCGGACAGGTCCATCGAGATGAGTTCCGCGTGGGCACGGTCGGCAAGGCCGAGTGCGCCGTGGACCAGGCCGGCGGGCTCGGGAATATCATCGATATATTCGGCGCTGCCCGTGACATGTTTATGGGCGGAATCATGCCGGAGCGAGGCGTGCATCGGGCCGTCGATTTCGGTCTTGGTCTTGTCGAAGCTTGTGGTGTCCATGGTTCAAGCTCCTTCTTGGTGAATGATGGCATGGGGCAGCGACAATGCCGATCCACCCTCATTCCTGTGCTTGTCACAGGAATCCAGCCGACGCGCGTCTGCGCGGCGAGAGAGTCCTTCCGGCCCAAGGACTTGGGCCGGCTGGATTCCTGTGACATCCTCGGGCTTGTTCCGGGGAACAGGAATGAGGAAGGTTGTAGGTTTCGCCATCGCCATCGCCATCGACATCATCACGCCTCCTCCAGCGAGAAACGGCTGAGTTCCTGCTTCTCTCCGGAAGTCTCCAGAAAGAACCGCGTCAGCAGGTTCTTGGCCGTCAGCTGCCGATATTCGGCAGTCGCACGCCAGTCCGTCAGCGGGGTGAAATCCTCATCCAGCGTGTCTCGCGCGGCATCGATGGTGTCCTGCGACCACGCCTTGCCGAGCAGGGCTGCCTCCAGATGTGCAGCCCGTTTCGGCGTACCCGCCATGCCGCCGAAGGCGATGCGGATGTCTTCGACCATGCCCTCGGCATCGAGCATCAGATTGAAGGCGGCACACAGCGCGGAAATATCCTCGTCGCGGCGCTTGGAAATCTTGTAGACGGCGTAGTGGCTCTCCGGCTTCTGGAACGGAATGAAGAGCTTTTCGACGAATTCGCCGCTCAGCCGGTCCTGTTTGCCATAATCGATGAAATAGCTTTCCAGCGGCAGGCTGCGATTACCGGAAGACGAGCGCAGGGTGAGCGTCGCGCCAAGCGCGATCAGCGCCGGCGGTGTGTCGCCGATGGGCGAGCCGTTGGCGATATTGCCGCCGATGGTGCCCATATTGCGCACCTGCTCGCCGCCGAGGCGGTCAAACAACCGGGCAAGGGGCGGGAAGTGCTCTGCGATGGTCTTGAAGGCCTGGCTGTAGGTGACGCCTGCACCGAGTGTCACGCCCTCCTCATCCACGGTGATGGTTTGCAGATCGCCGAGATTGTTGATGAAGATGACAGGGTTCAGCGCCCGCATCTGCTTCGTCACCCACAGGCCGACATCGGTGGAGCCGGCGACGATGGTGGCTTTCGGTTCAGCGGCGTAAATCTCGGTCAAATCAGCAAGCGTTGCGGGAATAATCGTGCGATCCTCGCCTCTGACCACGGTGATCGTTTCGTTTTCGCGGATCGCCCAGAGCCTCGCCATGATGTCTGTGCGGTCCCGTTGCAGCGGGTCGAACAGTGCGCTCGGGCGGGCCGCGGCGATTTTTTCGGCGGCCTTCACGATCGGCTCATAGCCCGTGCATCGACAGAGATTGCCTTGCAGCGCCTTTTCGATATCGGCGCGGCCGGGGTTTTCGCTTGATAGCCAGAGGCCATAAAGCGACATGATGAAGCCCGGCGTGCAGAAACCGCATTGCGAACCGTGGAAATCCACCATGGCCTGCTGCACGGGGTGCAGCGTGCCGTCGCGGGCGGCCAGATGCTCCACCGTGACGATATGGGTGCCGTGCAGCGAGCCTAAAAAACGGATGCAGGCATTGACGCTTTCATAACGCAGCGAACCATCAAGCAGCCGCCCGACCAGCACGGTGCAGGCGCCGCAGTCGCCTTCGGCGCAGCCTTCCTTCGTCCCCATCAACCGCTTGCCGATGCGGAGGTAATCGAGAAGCGTATCTGTCGGTCCGAAATCCTTAAGCGAAACGGTTTCGCTGTTGAGGATGAAGCTGATCGCGTCTTTCATGCAATGCCTTGCTTTTTGTCCGGCTGCCGAGCCGGTTTCTTGTGATTATCTGTGCACATCTATGCACGCCCGCGCGCGTATATCGATTTCCGTTTTGGCAATTCATTGTTTCCATAACGGAAAGAAAATGCGGCAATTATTGCGCCGTCCAGCCGCCATCCACGGAAATATGCGTGCCGGTTATGTTGCTTGCCGCCTCGCTTGCCAGAAACAGGGCGGCGGCGGCCACGTCATCGACGGTGACGAATTGTTTGGTCGCCTGCAATTCCAGCATCACGTCGTTCTTCACCGCTTCTTCGCTGATGCCGCGCACCTTGGCCATCTCGGGTATCTGCTTCTCAACCAGCGGCGTCAGCACGTAACCGGGACAGATGGCATTGACGGTGACGCCGGTCTGCGCAAGCTCCAGCGCTGCCGTCTTCGTCAGGCCCATGATGCCGTGTTTGGCCGCCACATAGGCCGATTTGTACGGCGAGGCGACAAGGCCGTGGGCCGAGGAAATGTTGATGATGCGACCTTTGCCGGCCTTCTTCATCAGCGGTATCGCGGCCCGCATGGTATGGAAGGAACTGGTCAGATTGATGGCGATGATCCAGTCCCATTTTTCCGTCGGGAACTCTTCGATGGGCGCGATGTGCTGGATACCGGCATTGTTGACGAGCACATCCACCGAGCCGAGTTTTTCGTGCGAGGACTGGATGAGATCGGCGATCTCGTCCGGTTTCGTCATATCCGCGGGGTGGTAAAGCACGCGCCCGCCGCTTTCGGCTTCCAGCAGAAGGCGCAGTTTTTCGATCTCGTCTTCGTCGCCGAAGCCGTTCAGCACGATATTGGCGCCGTCGCGCGCAAATCGCTGGGCAATGCCGAGGCCAATACCGCTTGTGGAGCCTGTCACGATAACTGTCCGATGCATGCTTTCCCCTTTTTGCATTACTTCGCACATGTTTAGGCAGGGTATGCCCAAAGGGGGCTGGCTGGCAATCGCCATTTCGGGGGAGGGTGTCACAGTGGAGAATCCGGCTGCGCCCATCCAATTTCTCGAAGCTAAGCTTCCAGATTTTGCGTTTGTCTGCGGGGGTCTCCGTCCCTATCTCTCAGACAAGCAAACAGAGGTATCATCTATGGAACTCGGTCTTTACACATTCGCGGATGTCAATCCCAATCCCGCCGATGGCCGCGGGCCGGAAGGCGCGCGCCGGCTGCGGGAACTCATCGAGGAAATCGAACTCGCCGATCAGGTCGGGCTCGATGTGTTCGGGCTGGGGGAACATCACCGCCCGGATTATGTCGTTTCCTCTCCCTCGACCGTGCTTGCGGCTGCGGCGGTGAAGACGAAGAACATTCGCCTGACGAGTGCCGTCTCGGTGCTGAGCTCGGACGATCCCGTGCGGGTGTTCCAGCAATTCTCGACTGTCGACCTCCTGTCGAACGGTCGTGCCGAGATCATGGCCGGGCGCGGTTCCTTCATCGAATCCTATCCGCTGTTCGGTTACGATCTCGAAGATTACGACGTGCTCTTCGCTGAAAAGCTCGATCTGCTTCTGGCGCTGCGCGAACAGGAAATCGTCACCTGGTCCGGCACCAAACACCCGGCGATCAACGGGCGCGGCGTTTATCCGCGTCCGCTGCAGGAGCGTCTGCCGGTGTGGATCGCCGTTGGCGGCACGCCGCAATCGGTGGCGCGGGCCGGGGCCATGGGTCTGCCGGTGGCGCTTGCCATTATCGGCGGCGAATATCGCCGTTTTGCGCCGTTGTTTGATCTCTACCATGAGGCTGCGCGCCGGGCGGGCCAGGAAAAGACGAAACTGCGCACCAGCATCAACGTCCATGGTTTCATTGCCGATACGACCGACAAGGCTGCGGATCAGTTTTACGGCCCGCAGGCGGAGGTGATGAACCGCATCGGTCGCGAGCGCGGCTGGGGCCCGACGAACCGCGCGCATTTCGATGCGGCGCGCGGGCCGGAGGGCAATCTCTTCCTCGGTGAGCCGGAACTGGTGGCGGAAAAGATCATCAAGGCGCATGGCGTGTTCAGGAATGATCGCTTTCTGCTGCAGATGGCCATCGGCCTGATGCCGCACGACCAGATCATGCGCGGCATCGAGCTTTATGGTACGAAAGTCGCCCCTATCGTCAGAAAAGAATTGACGGGGAGTGCCGATCCGGTGAAAGCCACGGCCTGATGATTACCAAGGCGGGCGTTTTCAGACCCGCCATTTAGAACGACGGACAGAGACATGGTCATTTCCACCGAAGAAGAACTGGTTTTGCTCAAGGATATCGGCCGTTTGTGCGCCGTTGCCATGCAGACCATGGCGGACGCGCTGGAACCCGGCATCACCACGGCCGAGCTGGATGCGATCGGCCGCAAGGTGCTGGAGGATAACGGTGCGCAATCGGCGCCGGAATTCTGCTACAAGTTTCCCGGTGCGACCTGCATCAGCGTCAACGAGGAAGTGGCCCACGGCATTCCCGGCCCGCGCATCATCAAGGCGGGCGATCTCGTCAATATCGATGTCTCGGCGGTGAAGAACGGCTTTTTCGGTGATACGGGTTCGTCCTTCGCCGTGCCGCCGGTGAAAAAGGAAATCGAGCGACTGTGCCGCGATGGCAAACGCGCCATGTGGACCGGTCTGCAGCAGGTGAAAACGGGGCGGCCCTTCGCCGATATCGGCAATGCCATCGGCGCTTTTGCCAAAAAGAACCGCTATACGCTGATCACCAATCTCGCCAGCCACGGCATCGGCCGTTCGCTGCATGAGGAGCCGAAGGAGCTGGCGACCTGGCCGGACAAGGACGAGCGCCGCATCATGCAGGAAGGTATGGTGTTCACCGTCGAGCCGTTTCTTTCGACGGGCGCTTATTGGGCCGAGGATGGCGACGATGATCCGTGGACGCTCTACAGCGACCCGAGCGCGCCGACGGTGCAATATGAACATACGGTGGTGGCGACGAAGAACGGGCCGCTGGTGCTGACGCTTGCGGAGTGACAGCTAACCTCCTCTCCGTCACTCTTGCTCCCAACGTTGGAGCGAGTGGTTGCAACGTGTTTCTTCTCCCCGCCGGGGAGAAGTCCGCGGCAGCGGGATGAGGGGGCAAGGGTAGTGAGATACGGCAACGTTGCCCCCTCATCCGACCCTTCGGGCCACCTTCTCCCCGGCGGGGAGAAGAAATACGCGGCGACATTGGAACACACCGACGTCTGCCACTCGACCGATAACGACCGCTTATAACGCCGATCAAAATAACTCGCTTGTCGCTTATCCGCCCGGTTGCGATAAGCCATGCATGAGCATCGACAAGCCACTTTCCGCCAGACATCTGACCGCGCTCGGTTTCGCAGGCGCCCTCATGATGGCCTCCGCCATGGGTTTCGGCCGTTTTTCCTTTACCCCCATCCTGCCGGGCATGATGGCCGATGTGCCGCTTTCGGCGGGGGATGCGGGGATCGTCGCGGCCGGAAATTTCGCCGGTTATCTCGCAGGTGCGGTTCTCGCCGCCTCTTCCTGGGGATCGGGGCGGGAGCGGCTGGTTGCCCTTTGCGGCCTGTTTTCCACGGCTGCGCTGCTGCTTGCCATGGCCGCCTTCAACTCGGTCGCGGCCTTCACCGTCATCCGGTTTCTGGCGGGCGTCGCCAGTGCGATGACCATGATCTTCACCTCGCAGATCGTCATCGGCCATGCCGCAAAAGCCGGCAGGGACAGTGTGCAGGCGCTGCATTATGGCGGTGTCGGGGCCGGCATCGCGATTTCCTCGCTGGCGGTCTATCTGATCGGCGTCGTTTTTGATGGCGGCGGGTCCTCATGGAGAGAGGAATGGATCGCCGGTGCCATCTTTTCCTTCGTTACATTTCTTCTCGTCTTCCGGGTGCTGCCCGCAGGCCCGCCGCGGCATGCATCTTCCGCAGCGGAACCGCCGCTTCGCTGGACGCGGCCGCTGTTCCTGACGACGCTGGCCTATGGGCTGTTCGGTTTCGGTTACGTCATCACCGCCACCTTCATCGTGGCGATTGCCCGCATGGCGGCCGCCGGTGCTTTCGTGGAGTTCCTCGCCTGGTTCATCACCGGCTGCGCCGCCGCCGTTTCGCTTTTCCTCTGGAAACCGGTGTCGAGGTCGCAGGGGCTGAAACGGGCCTTCGTCATCGTTCTCGCCGTGGAAGCCGTGGGTGTTTTCGCCTCCGTTATGTTGCCGCCGGTGGCCGGCGTGCTGGCCGGCGGCCTGCTTCTCGGGCTGACCTTCATGGTCATCACCGCCTATGGCCTGCAGCTCGGCCGGGAATTTGCCGGACCGAGCCCGCGTCGCGCCTTCGCGCTGATGACGGCCGCCTTCGGAACGGGCCAGATCGTCGGGCCGCTTGCCGCCGGCTGGATTGCCGAGGTGACGGGCAGTTTCACCGCACCCAGCATTCTCGCTTCCGCCGTGCTCGTCGTCAGTATTCTCCTGATGCTGCCGGTGCTTGCCATGGAAGGGCGGCGCTAGGCCATCGGTCGTCTTTTCGGTCTTTCACCGGTGTTTCATCACGGTTCGTTTCGACAACTGCGCCTTACATCTTGTTAAGGTCAGCGCTTCTCCGTTGCTGTGCACAAATTTCTGCCCTAGGTTCGGGCCATCGAGTGCTTCGCCAATAATGGCTGATTTCAAACGCGCGTGAGTTCGAAAACGTGTTTCATTCCTTCTTTCCCAGGCCGAAAGCCTTCTTTACCTCCGCCATCGTTTGGGCCTTCTTCGCCATTCTTGCCTGGTATTTCATCTTTGAAAGGCTAGGGGCGTCCTGGGGTTATGTAATGCCCGAGCAGGAACCCTACGATCTCAGCTATTTTCTGGTTCCAGCAAATCTGTTCTTTTACGGCTATCTCGCATCGTGCCTGGCGTTATTCGGCGTTGTCTGGACCGTCATAGCCAAGGATCACCCCTGGAAGCTCTGGTCTATCTGGGGATCGCTGCTGATTATCGCGGTGACCTATTTCGGCGTTCAGATTTCCGTCGTCATCAACAATTTCCGGCGGCCTTTCGGTGACCTTCTGCAAAATGCCCTTTCCAAACAACCGGGTATCGAAGTCTGGGATTTCTACAGCCTCCAGATAGTCTTCGCCAAGATTGCCTTTCTCAGCATGGCGGTTTCGATCCTGACAGATTTCTTCACCAGCCATTACATCTTCCGCTGGCGAACCGCGATGAACGACTTCTACATGTCCAAGTGGGAAAAGCTGCGTCACATCGAAGGTGCTTCCCAGCGTGTTCAGGAAGATACGATGCGGTTCTCCTCCACGCTGGAGGCATTGGGCATCACCCTGATCAATTCGGTGATGACGCTCGTCGTTTTCCTGCCGATCCTGTTTGCGCTGTCGTCCTACGTCTCCGAATTGCCGATCATCGGTGAAGTGCCGCATGCGCTGTTTTGGCTGGCGATCGTCTGGTCGATATTCGGTACGGTGCTTCTGGCGACGGTCGGCATCAAACTGCCCGGCTTGAACTTCCGCAATCAGCGTGTGGAAGCCGCCTATCGTAAGGAACTTGTCTATGGCGAGGACCACGCCGACCGTGCCCAGCCGCCGACAGTGAAGGAACTGTATTCCAATGTGCGGAAAAACTATTTCCGCATGTATTGGCACTATCTCTATTTCAACGTCGCACGGTATTTCTACATTCAGGCCGATGCGGTGTTCCTGCTTTTAATGCTTGTTCCAACCATCGTGGCGGGCAAAATCACCTACGGTATCTACCAGCAGATCGCTACGGCCTTCGGCCAGGTCAGCAATTCGTTCCAGTATCTGGTCAATTCCTGGACGACGATCATCGAGTTGCTTTCCATTCATAAACGTCTCGTGGCGTTCGAAGCAGCGATCGACGACAAGCCCCTGCCGGATATCGATGAGCGCTATCTGCAACGGGAAGCGGAAGCTGGTGAACTGGCGGCAAATAAGCCCTAAAAACATATAAAAAGGCGGCCGATCGGCCGCCTTTTTCATGAAGCGGCAGCCGCCTAACCCTCAGTCTTCTGCTTCTTGCGCGCCTCGATCATCGGCATCGCCTCGGCATAGCTCACACAAGCGACATCCTGCTTCTGGCAGACTTCGCGCAGCAGCCGCTCATAGGCGTTCCAATAGGCGCCGCCATTCATCTTCACGAAGTGAAAGCCCATCTGCAGCGGAATGCGCTCGCCATTATATTGCCTGTCGAATGCATTGCGGAAGGCCGTATAGGCCCGCTCCTCAAATTCCCCGGCACGGTCAGGCGTTTCGATGCCGATGGAGTGGCGGATGAAGAGATTGTAATCCATTGCGATGATCGGGCGGTTGCCCGGTCCTTCGGGAATGAGCGGCAGGCCGAAATGCTGGATGCCTTCGCGCTCCACCGGCCATTCCGGCCCCTTGGTGATGCTGGTGGCATCGTAAACGAAGCCGTGCTTTTTCTGCGCTGAGGTCAGCGCCGGACCCTGCGACAGATAGGGCGCGCGGAAACCGTTGATCTTCTTCACCATCTCGCGCCAGCCTTCGGGCTCTTCACCCTTCTTGCCGATCATCTGCCAGGCATTTTCCAGCGTGCTGGTGAAGGTGGTGAATTCACCGTCCCATTGTTCGGCGGTCCACTGCCCGCCATCGAAATGGCCGCAGGTGTGGTTGGCAATCTCGTGACCTTCGCGATAGGCGGCCCAGATGTTCCTGAGCCTTGCCTCCACCTCTTCCGGCGACTGGCCGAAACCGACATTGGAGCGGCCAGCCTTCTGGCCGGGTCCCTGATAGGTCTTGGCGCTGGTCTTCCTGTCCATGACAAGCGTGCAGGCGAGAAAATAGGTGAAATGCGCGCCGACCTGCTTGCCCGTCGCCCGGCTTCTTTCCCACAGCGTATTGTCGCCCGCACCGTCGAAGGACACGATGACGAGCTGCTTCGGCTTCTCAGCCTCTTGCGCAAGAGCGGGAAGGGCGGCGAGAAGCGACAGGGAAAAGGCGGTAAATGGGCGAAACATCAGTCATCCGTCATATGAACACCGTGGCCTTTTGCGGGTGGAATAAGGCGAAGCTTTGAATAGTCTGGCGTTTTCATGACTTTCAGCCTAATTCCTGTCTTAACCGCGGTGATAGGGCCGCTTCGTTCCACCGGGGGACCGTGTTCCATGCTTTTTCTCGCACTCTGTCTTGCCTTGTTCCTGCTGACCCACCTTTTGAAGGTGGTCGCGCCGCAATTTCGCGCCCGCATGATCGCGACGATGGGGGAGGGGCCCTTCAAGGGCGTTTATTCCCTCGTCAGCCTCATCACGCTCGGCCTCGTCATCTACGCCTTCGGCGAAGCGCGGCAGGAGACGGGCATGCTCTGGTATCCGCCGGTCTGGACGAGCCATCTCGCCGTGACCCTGATGCTGCCGGCGATGATCTGTCTTATCGCCAGCCTTATCCCGGCTGGCCATATCGCAACCAAGACCAAGCATCCGATGGTTCTTTCGGTCAAGATCTGGGCGCTTGCGCATCTCCTGGCCAATGGCGAAACGTCTTCGATCCTGCTCTTCGCGTCGTTCCTTGCCTGGGGCGTGGTGATGCGGATTTCGCTGAAGCGACGGGAGCGAGCGGGTGAAAAAGTGGTCCGGGACTTCGTTTCAAGCCGCTACGATCTGGTGGCTGTTGTCGGCGGCATCGTTCTCTGGGGGGCTTTCATCCTGAAACTGCACGAATGGTTGATCGGCGTTCAGCCCATCGCGATGTAGGAAATCGACGTTTCCCCCTTACATATCAGGCAAAATAGGCTAGAAGGCCGACCAAGACCCGGTCGGCCGCTTTTTTGTTGATCCGGGTAAGCGGCTTGGTATGTCCGCGGACGGATGGATCGGATGCGATCTCCGCGCGGGTAACGGAGAATTTGATGGCAAACGAAAATGATACCTTTATCCGCGAAGTGAACGAGCAGATCCGCTCCGAGCAGCTGTCGCGCTTCTGGGGCCGGTACGGTATCGTGGTCGTGGGCGCCGCCATTCTCGTGGTTGTCGGCGCTGCCGGTGCCGGCATCTACGAATATTGGAACACCAGCCGTGCTTCCAATTCCGGCGACCAGTTCCTGGCGGCGCTGAAGCTCGCTTCGGAAAACAAGACGGATGAGGCGCTGAAGGCCTTCGCCGATCTCGAAACTTCCGGTCACGGCAATTATCCCGTGCTGGCGAAGTTCCGTTCGGCGACGCTGCTGTCGCAGAAGGGCGATGCGGCCGGCGCGATTGCCGCCTTCACCGCCATCGGCAACGACACCTCCGCACCGCAGGTCTTCCGCGACACCGCCAGGGTGCGCGCCGCCTGGCTGCTGGTCGACAACGGCACCTACGATCAGGTCGTGGCGCTTGCCGAGCCGCTCAGCACTGAAGGCCAGACCATGCGCGCTTCCGCGCGTGAGGCTCTCGGTCTCGCCGCCTACAAGGCCGGCGATTTCGCCAAGGCCAAACAATGGTTCGAACAGATCGTCAGCGACACGCAGGCCCCGCGCAACGTGACGAACCGCGCGCAGATCATGCTCGACAACATCACCGCTTCGGGCAAGGCTGCTTAAGCCGCTTCGCCACGCGAGATCGCTCCGGCATTTCTTTGCATTGCCAAAGCGATCCAACTCATTATTTTACGCATGTCCTTTGCCCAAAACAGGTAACGTTTTGGGCAGACGTGCTTTAGGGAATCAGGATCAATGAGCTTCACCATCGCCATAGTCGGGCGCCCCAATGTCGGCAAGTCCACGCTTTTCAACCGTCTCGTCGGAAAGAAGCTGGCGCTGGTGGATGACACGCCGGGCGTGACCCGCGACCGCCGCCCCGGCGAGGCAAAGCTCGTCGACCTGCGTTTCACCATCATCGATACCGCCGGTCTGGAGCAATCCGGGCCGGAAACGCTTCAGGGCCGCATGTGGGCGCAGACCGAAGCGGCGATCGACGATGCCGATGTGACGCTGTTCGTCGTGGACGCCAAGGCGGGCCTGACGCCGGCCGACGAGACGCTGGCGGAAATGCTGCGCCGTCGCGGCAAGCCGGTGGTGCTGGTGGCCAACAAGTCCGAGGCGCGCGGTTCCGATGCCGGTTTCTACGATGCCTTCACGCTCGGTCTCGGTGATCCCTGCCCGATCTCGGCGGAGCACGGCCAGGGCATGATCGACCTGCGCGACGCCATCGTCGAGGCAATCGGCGAAGACGTGGCCTTCCCGCCTGAAGTGGATGAGGCGGAGACGGATATCGTTCTGCCACGCAGCGAGCCGGGCAGCGAGGACGAGGAAGACGAAGAGCCGGTTTATGATGAGACCAAGCCGCTGCGCGTCGCCATTATCGGCCGGCCGAATGCGGGCAAGTCGACGCTGATCAACCGTTTCCTCGGTGAAGACCGCCTTTTGACCGGCCCGGAAGCCGGCATCACCCGTGACAGCATCTCGGTCGAATGGGACTGGCGCGGCCGCACCATCAAGATGTTCGACACAGCCGGGATGCGCCGCAAGGCCAAGGTGACGGAGAAGCTGGAAAAGCTTTCGGTCGCGGATTCGCTGCGCTCCATCCGCTTTGCCGAAACCGTCGTCATCGTGTTCGACAGCACCATCCCGTTTGAAAAGCAGGATCTGCAGCTCGTCGATCTCGTCATCCGCGAAGGCCGGGCCGCCGTGCTCGCCTTCAACAAATGGGATCTGGTCGAAGACCCGCAGGCCTATCTGGCCGACCTGCGCGAAAAGACCGAGCGTCTCTTGCCGCAGGCGCGCGGCATCCGCGCCGTGCCGATTTCCGGCCAGACCGGTTATGGCCTCGACCGGCTGATGCAGAACATCATCGATACGGACAAGGTCTGGAACCGCCGCATCTCGACCGCCAGGCTCAACCGCTGGCTGGATGGGCAGACCACGCAGCATCCGCCGCCGGCCGTTTCCGGCCGCCGCCTGAAGCTGAAATATATGACGCAGGTCAAGGCCCGTCCGCCGGCCTTCATGATTTCCTGCACGCGGCCGGAAGCCATTCCGGAGAGCTATACGCGTTATCTGGTCAATGGCCTGCGCAAGGATTTCGACATGCCGGGCGTGCCGATCCGGGTGCATTATCGCGGGTCGGACAATCCGTTCGAGAGCAAGGCGAAGAAGCGGCGTTGATTTTGACGTGAAGGGTCGCGGCATATTTCTTCTCCCCGGCGGGGAGAAGGTGGCCCGCAGGGTCGGATGAGGGGGCTAGCTCTCCGTATACTGTTGGCCTCGCCCCCTCATCCCGCTACCGCGGACTTCTCCCCCTCGGGGAGAAGAAACAAGGGGCACCCGCTCGTTCCAATTTCACTGTCCGGCTTTGAAGAGTAAAAGACCATGTTGATCAAGCAGACCGACTATCACCGGATTTACCGGGTCATCAACAGCCTGCTCGTCAGCCAGAATGCCGATCCCGCCTCGGCCTCCATGTATTTCAGCACCTTCGGTGCCTTCATCCTGCAGCAGCACTACAAGGTGAAGGCGGTGCCGAAGGGCGGGCTTGCCGCCTATAATCTCGGTGGAACGGTTCTCTTGTTCGCAGATCATCGCGAAGACGGTTATGTGACGGGTGCGGGCGAGAACTTCCATTGCTGGGTGGAAGCGGATGGCTGGGCGATCGATTTCATGGCGCCCGCTTTTTCTGAGGGTGCCGATGGGCTTTCGGTGCCGGCAAAGATGTTCCAGCGGCCGCTTGTCGCCATGGCGACGTCCATCAACGATCTCGGGCGATCCGGCGATTTCTTCTACCGTTCCGAGCCGGAGGCCACGGCCAGACGTTTTGCCGACTGGCACAAACAGGCGATGATCGGTGACATGGCGAGCGTTGCCGCCAACTGGTTCCGCAAGTCACCGAAGCAGATGGCTGCATCGCTTTCGGTGACCGACCGGGAGGGCAAGGCGCGGACCGTGCCCCTGTCCGGTCAAACACTCGCCGGGGCATGGTGACGGCAGATTCCGTCGCACGATGTCGATCCCGACGGTTTTGGCAGCAAAAGGCCTTTTGATTTAAAGGGGCAATGGCTGTTACAAAGACCGGGCTGCAACAGGGACGGGATGGACGTGCTCCGATGGCTGATGACACTATTTCAATAAGCTTCACGCCAGACCCGAAACATGTCCCTGCCTATGTCTACGGCTATCAAAATCAGGCCTATGAAAATTACAGCATGATTTTCGACAAGTCCTGGAAGCGCCATTTTGCCTCGGCAAGAGCGCATCTATCCTTGTTTGCGGGACTGGCTGCCGGTTTCATCTATTCCCTAAGCCTGCCGAGGTTTCCGGGCGTCTGGCCGGTGGTCGGTTATTGGGTGTTTGCCCCGGCACCGTTTGTGGCCCTCGCCGTCTGGCTTATTATCTGGCGGGGCTCTAGAAGGGAGATGAAATCCTACTACGAGGCCCTGGCACACTGGAATATCGCCAACGAGCTGATGTATTCGCCTCACACACAGATCGAGATCGGGCCCGAGGGCTACAAGCAGGTCACACGACTGGACACGGTGCAGCTGAGCTGGGCACGTTATCATCTCGCCATCACGCCGCCGGACAGTCTGGTGCTGGTTTTCCACGGCACGGTGGTGGTCATACCCGACAGCGCTTTGCCGATGGCGTCAAAGGATGTTGTCGAGAAAATCAATCAATGGTGCGCGGCCCAGCAAAAGGAACTTCTTCCTTTGTCATGAAGCGGCATCTCAAGGGGCTGTGCGAGGTATCATCCGGAAACAGGACGGCCAGCGTGGTCTCGCGGCAGCCGCCTGACGTCAATCAGCAGCCCGACCCCGTTCTAAAGATAACGGCAGTCGCGTCCTGATCGCCTTGTGACATTCCCGCGCCGTTTCGTCCACCATTGCCGAACAGAATCCCGTGGATGGCTTCAGGCAAGCTGCGAACGGGACAGCAGCGGCAGCGATTTTCCGGCGGCGTGGATGACATTGTCGAGGAATTGCCGAGAGGCCTTTTCCCAGCTGTAGCTCTTGGACAGCGCCAGCGCCGCCTGCGGCGAGCAATGAAGTGCGGCAAGACAGGCATCGCGCAGATTATTGTCCAGCGCGCCGGCGGCGGGGTTGCCGCCGAGGATATCGATCGGCCCGGTGACGGGGAAGGCGGCCACGGGCACGCCGCTTGCCAGCGCTTCGAGAATGGTATTGCCGAAGGTGTCCGTCTTCGACGGGAAAACGAAGACATCGGCCTGCGCATAGGCGTCGGCCAGCTCCTCACCGGTCTTGACGCCGGTGAAGAGGACGTCAGGATATTTTTCCTGCAACTCCTGACGGGCGGGGCCGTCGCCGATGACGATCTTCGAGCCCGGCAGGTCCAGTTCCAGGAATTCCGGCAGGTTCTTCTCCACCGCCACACGGCCCACCGTCATGAAGATCGGGCGCGGCAGGTCGAAGGGCAGTTTTGCTTTCGGACGAGGGTGGAAAAGCTCGGCATCGATGCCGCGGCTCCAGCGCTTCAGGTTGCGAACGCCGCGCGCTTCCAGTTCGGTCTCAAGGCTCGGGGTGGCCACCATGCAGGTGTTGCCGCCATTATGGAACCAGCGCACGAAAGCATAGAGCCAGCTTTCCGGAACGGGGAAACGCGCCGCCACATATTCGGGAAAGCGGGTATGATAGCTGGTCGAAAACCGCATGTGGTTCTTCACGCACCAGCGCCGCGCCATGAAACCCAGCGGCCCTTCCGTGGCAATATGCACGAAGGATGGCTGGCTTTTTTCGATCTCCGCCGCCACACGGCGATAGCTGGCGACCGACAGGCGGATTTCCGGATAGGTGGGGCAGGGAATGCTGTAGAAACTCTGCGGCGTGACCATGCGCACATCGACGCCCAGCCGCGCCAGTTCGGTATTGGTGTTTTCTATCGAGCGAACCACGCCGTTGACCTGCGGGTGCCAGGCATCTGTGACAATCGTGATTCTCGTCATGAAACACTGATCCTGCTCATCTGCGCACGGGCGAATCCCCATTGCCCGGCTTCTGCCCGTATATGCGGCGTGCGTGTTACAGGATCATGTCAGGGTCTGTGACGGTGGGGAAGTGGGGTTTTTATGCAGAAGTTTGCGGTCGTCCGCGGCGCTCCTTTTTTCCTCATCCCTGTGCTTGTCACAGGGATCCAGCCAGCCCAAGTCCTTGGGCTGAAAGGGCACTTCTCGCCGCGCAGACGCGCGTCGGCTGGATTCCTGTGACAGGCACAGGAATGAGGTGCGTCCGGGGCCTATCCCATCAGCGGCAGCAGCTCCGGGCTGATCAGCGCGCCATGATGGCCGATGACGGTTGCCGCAGCCCTTGCCGCGAAGGTGGCGGCCTCTTCGGGAGAGCTGCCCGTCACGTAACGGGCGAGGAAGGCGCCGTTGAAGCTGTCGCCGGCACTTGTCGTATCCACCACATCGACGGCCTTCACCGCCGGCGCATGGCTGCGGCTGCCGGCAAAATCGAGCGTCGCACCCTTGGCGCCATCTTTCACGACGACGTTCTCGACGCCGAGCGAGCGGTAGCGGTCGATGGTCGCCTCCACGGACCCGTCGCCGAAATGGCTCGCCTCGTCATCGAAGCTCGGCATGACGAGTGTTGCCGCGCGCGCGCCATTGGAGATCGTCTCAAGCATCGTATCCCTGTCGGCCCAGAGGCGCGGGCGGATGTTGGGATCGAAGACCACCAGCCTGCCCGCCGCCCTGGCGCGACGCAGCTCCGCCAGAAACGTATCGACATCATGGGCGGAGGCGAGGATGGCGAGCGTGATGCCGGAGAAATAGACCACATCGGCGCTTTCCACCGTCCTGCGCAGGTGATCCGCGTCCGCGGCCAGCTGTCTTGCCGCGGCGGCGTTGCGCCAGTAGCTGAAGGTGCGTTCGCCGTCCTTCAGGTTGATGAGGTAAAGGCCGGGCGTTCCACCCTTGATGCGGCGGATTTTTTCCGTGCCGATGCCGGCTTCCGAAATGAAGGCCAGCATGTCTTCGGAAAGCGGATCGTCGCCGAGCGCGGTGAAATAATCGACGGACCAGTCTTGCGGCAGGCAGGCGCGGGCATACCAGGCGGTGTTGAAGGTATCACCGGCGAAACCCTTGCGCAGCAGCCCGTTGCCGGCCTGCGACAGTTCCACCATGCATTCGCCAATCGACAGAAACCGTCCGCCCACGCCGTCATCCTCCCGTTTTTTCCAGCCATGCGGCTTACGACGAGTGCGCGCCGCTGACAAGGGCGGTTCGAGCCGTTTGTGCATGTGCGAAGTTCCGGTTTACGCGGCCGCGATGGCTTTATATTCTCCGGCCAGACACCCTCAGGAGATCGCCGATGACGCTGCCCCATGCCCCGGTCCACAAACCTCAAGCGCAATCGGACTGGTGGAAGGGGGCGGTGATCTATCAGGTCTATCCACGCTCGTTTCAGGATACGACGGGGGACGGTTATGGCGATCTTGCCGGGGTGACGAAACGTCTGCCCTATATCGCCTCGCTCGGCGTCGATGCCATCTGGCTTTCGCCCTTCTTCACCTCGCCCATGGCCGATATGGGCTATGATGTTTCCGATTATTGCAATGTCGATCCGATGTTCGGCACGCTTGCCGATTTTGACGCGCTGATGGCCGAAGCGCATCGGCTGGGGCTGAAGGTCATCATCGACCAGGTCATTTCGCACACGTCAGATCAGCACCCATGGTTCGTGGACAGCCGGGCAAGCCGGACGAACAGCAAGGCCGACTGGTATGTCTGGGCCAATCCCAAGCCGGACGGCACGGCGCCGACAAACTGGCTTTCCGTGTTCGGCGGGCCGGCATGGGAATGGGACGGCGTGCGCAAGCAATATTACATGCACAGCTTCCTCGCCTCGCAGCCGGATCTGAATTTCCACAATCCGGACGTTCAGGACGCGCTTCTCGAAACGGTGCGCTTCTGGCTGGATCGCGGCGTGGATGGTTTCCGGCTCGATACCGTCAACCATTATTTCCACGACAGGCTTTTGCGCGACAACCCGCCGCTTTTCGACGAGGAAAGCTTTGGCCTCGATGCGTCCGACGTCAATCCCTATGGCATGCAGGATCACCTCTACGACAAGACGCGCCCGGAAAACGTCGCTTTCCTCAAGCGTTTCCGCGTGCTGCTCGATGAATATGAGGGCCGCGCCACCGTGGGCGAGGTGGGCGACGGGGCTCGGTCGCTGAAGACGGTTGCGGCCTATACGTCCGGCAATGACAAGCTCAACATGTGCTACACCTTCGATCTGCTGGGGCCGGATTTCAGCGCGAAACACCTGCGCGGCTCGGTCGAGACCTTCGGCAAGGCGGTCAAGGATGGTTGGGTCTGCTGGGCCTTTTCCAACCACGATGTGGTGCGCCATCTCAGCCGTTTTGCCGAAAGCGCAGAGGAGCAGGTGCGGGTGGCGAAGCTCGCCCTCTGCGTTCTCGCCAGCCTGCGCGGCTCCATATGCCTCTATCAGGGTGAAGAACTGGGGCTGACCGAGGCCGAGCTTGCCTTCGAGGATTTGCGCGATCCCTATGGCATCCGCTTCTGGCCCGCCTTCAAGGGGCGGGACGGATGCCGCACACCGATGGTGTGGGAGACCGGCAAGCCGAATGCCGGTTTTTCCAGTGCTGAAAAACCCTGGCTGCCGGTGCCCTACCTTCATGCGATGCAGGCCGTGGATGCGCAGGAGCGCAGGCCTGATTCGGTTCTCAACCATTATCGCGCCGTTCTGTCCTTCCGCAAAAGCCATGGCGCGCTGCGCGACGGGGATATGCATTTCATCAAGACCAATCTCGATGTGCTGGCCTTCACGCGCCAGAAGGGCGATGAAAAACTGCTGTTCGTTTTTAATCTGACCCGTGATGCGGTGGAATTCCCGATACCGAAGGCCATGCACGTCACGGATATAGTGCCGATGCCGGGTTTCACACCGCTGTTCGATGCGGGTATTGTGAAGCTCGAGGGGCTGGATGTGTTTTGCGGGATCATTGCATGAGCGGTCAATTTGCCATCGGAAACGCCGCCGACCATCGGGACGACTGGTGCCTGTTGCGGCACCGCCTGTGGCCAGATACTTCGCCCGCCGAACATATGGCCGAGTTGCAGGACGTTTCAGAAACCGGGGCTGGATTGATTGTCCACGATCCCGCCGGCGTGGCCATCGGTTTTGCCGAGGTCAGTCTGCGGCGGGATTACGTCAACGGCTGCGATACCTCGCCCGTGGCGTTTCTTGAGGGAATTTATGTCGAGGAGGCGTTTCGCAGGCAGGGCGTTGCATCAGCACTCGTGGCCGAAGTGACCCGCTGGGCCATCGGCCAGGGCGTCAGCGAGCTGGCGTCCGATGCCGATATTAAAAATATCGATTCCCATCGCATGCATGCGGCGCTGGGATTTGAGGAAACGGAGCGGGTGGTTTATTTCCGCAGGCGTCTGAGTGCAGGCAGATGACGACGGGTGGCAGGCGATTGGGCTTGCAGGCTGAAAATAATATGATTAAAGTATAATTATATATTTGAACACGAATATATTTTATTAAAACGTGCATAAATCCTATTATTTCTGATGTTTATTGAGTACACAAAGTATTTATTGGGTTATTCGATTGTCTCGCGAGCTTTGGGCAAGCTTTACCTGCCAAATATTCAGGCATCACAGATTTTTCAGCCGCCAACGATGAGGCGGAGCAAGGATCCTTGTCATGTCCGTTTCAATCAATAATTTCAGCCAGTCTCCTGCTGGCAATTCCGGATCTTCCCGCGCCAAGGCCAAGCCCGCCCTTCCATCCGTCAGGGAGGTTTTCCTTGCCGGGCAGTCATCGGCCCGCGCATCGACCACGGTTCAGGCACCGAAAACCTCTTCAAGCGGCTATATAACCTCATCCGCCTTCATGCGGAATCTGAAGGTCAAGCTTTCGACGGCGGGGGATGATCCCGCGCAATATCTGCGTGCACGTGCGATGATGGACGCTCTCGAGCGCGGGCGCCTGAAAGTTTCGGACCCGACGCAGGGTAAATCGGTCAGTGCGTGGGATCCGAGCCAGAAAAACGCCAAGCCCACAGTTGCCACGGACATTGCCAAGACCAACTGGGTGGATTTCCTGAACACCCAACTCAAGCGCAATGAGAACGGTACGCTTTCCAGGGACGGTAACGGCAGCTATGTCGACAAAGCGACGGGCGGCAACGCCTATTTCGGCAGGGTCGCCGGCAAATATTATTATGTGACATGGCCCGTAGAGACCAAAGCATGAGGCCGCATTTACGGCCTCAAAGCAGAGCGTTTTCCGCGGTTTGCCGCCGGTAAAGCATCGTCAGATCAGCGCAAACCGGTCCACATCCACCATGCCCATATCCGAAATCTTCAGATGCGGAATGACGGGCAGCGGCAGGAAGGCCACCTGCAGGAAGGGTTCCTCCAGCGTCGTGCCGAGCGCATATGCGGCCTTGCGCAGGGTGTGCAGCGTATCGCGCACCGTCTCATAGGGTTCGAGGCTCATCAGCCCGGCGACGGGGAGCGCGATCTCGCCGGTCACCCTGCCATCTTCCACCACCACGAAGCCGCCCTTGATTTCGCCAAGCCGGTTGGCCGCCAGCGCCATGTCGTCTTCATTGACACCGACGACGCAGATATTGTGGCTGTCGTGGCCGATGGTGGAGGCGATGGCGCCCTTCTTCAGGCCGAAGCCCTGCACGAAACCATTGGCGTGGTTGCCGTTCTTGCCGTGGCGTTCGATGACGGCGACCTTGATGATGTCGTTCTCAAGATCGACGGTGGTCTGGTTGCCATCCGTCGGCAGCCTGTAACGGCGGTGCTCGGTAATGATCTTGCCGGGAAGCACACCCATGACGGGGCTTTCGCCTTCCGTGACCGGCACGCCGAAATGAGCCGCCAGCACCGGCCTTGCCTTGACGCTGTCGAGGCCGACGGGCGCGACCGGCTTGCGTGTGGCGAAGAGGGCGTCATCGACGATCCGGCCGCCGGAAAGCACCATGCTGGCCTTGCAGTTCTGCAGGCTGTCGACCACCACGAGATCGGCGCGCCAGCCCGGTGCGACGAGACCGCGATCGCGCAGGCCGAAGGCTTTTGCGGCGGAAATCGAGGCGGCGCGGTAAATGGCGAGCGGTTCCACGCCGCTGGCGATCGCCGTGCGGATCATATAGTCGAGATGGCCCTGTTCGGCGATATCGAGCGGATTGCGATCATCCGTACAAAGCGCCAGATAGGGCGACAGGCGCTCGGTGATAACAGGCATCAGGGCGTGCAAATCTTTCGAGACCGAGCCCTCGCGCACCAGAATATGCATGCCCTTGCGGATTTTCTCCAGCGCTTCTGCCGCGCCCGTGCATTCATGTTCGGTGCGGATGCCGGCGGCGAGATAACCGTTCAGCGCCGTTCCGGACAGAAGCGGTGCATGCCCGTCGATATGCTGGCCCTGAAAGGCCTCGAGCTTCGCCATGCACACCGGGTCCTTGTGGATGACACCAGGAAAATTCATGAATTCGGCAAGCCCGATGACCTTTGGGTGATCCCGGAACGGCAGCAGCTTTTCGATCGGCAGATCGGCGCCCGATGTTTCCAGATGGGTCGCGGGCACGCAGGAGGAGAGTTGCACGCGGATGTCCATGATGGTTTCCATGGCGCTGTCGAGGAAGAACTGAAGCCCCTCCACACCGAGAACATTGGCAATCTCATGCGGATCGCAAATGGCGGTGGTAACGCCATAGGGCAAAACGCAGCGGTCGAATTCGTGCGGTGTCACCAGCGACGATTCGATATGGAGATGCGTATCGATGAAACCCGGAACGACGATCTTTCCGGAAATGTCGATTTCCTGTCGCCCCTTGTAGTTCTCGCCGGTGCCGACGATGGTGTCGCCACAGATGGCGATATCCGAAGCGACGAGTTCTCCGGTCACGAGGTCGAAGAAGCGTCCGCCCTTGAGAACCATGTCCGCCGGTTCACGGCCGGTACCCTGATCGATGCGCGTTTCAAGTCTGGAATTCATGCGGGTTTCTTCGGCTCCTGATTTACGTCGTATGCGAGAATTTTCACTATTTACATTCTAAGGTTGTTTCTTGGCCTATTCGGATTGATTCTTTGAGTTTTAAATATATCCAGAGTAAAAAATTTTCATATTTGTGTTATCTAATCTTTCAAGGTGCAAGTTTAGGCAGGTTTGGGAAGGCTTGACTTCACCTTTATAGTTTAGCCGGTTATGCACCGACATTTTTACGAATTACGGTTTCAGGTTATCATTCCCGGGAAGGAAAATAAAAGCATCTGATGCTCAAACGAATTTCCACCCAGCAACTGACGCTTGGCATGTTTATCGAAGCGGTCGAAGGAACGCTTTCGAACCAGGGATTTTTTAAGGGGCACCGCTTTCTTTTGCGGCATGAGGAATTGATGCGTCAATTGAAATTGAGTGGCGCTGAAAGCATCGTCATCAACACAGCCAAGGGATATGACACCGAGGCCGGCAGGCGTTCCCCAGCCGTTTCGCCACAATCGGACAATTGCCCGGAAACCATCGCCGCCATTACGCATGCCGTACGTTCGGCTGCCGATACGATAGCCGAGACCTTTGCCGCCGCGGAAGCTGGCGGCAGTGTTTCGCTGAAGGGCATGGCTGCGGCTGCGGGCAAGATTTCCGATGCCGTGCAGTCGAATCCGGCGATTTTCATCGGTGTTACCCGACTGAAATCGAAAGACGAAACGACCTTCGTACACTCGGTCTCCGTCAGCGGGCTGATGATCCTCTTCGGTAATTATCTCGGGCTCGACAGGGGAACGGTCAATCTGCTTGGCATCAGCGGGTTGCTGCACGATATCGGCAAGGTAGAAATCCCCTCTTCGATCCTCAACAAGGCGGAAGGGCTGAGTGCCAGCGAGCGGGAGATCATCAATCTTCATCCCGCATTCGGCCGGGATATAGTATCGCGCAACCCGCAGATGCCTGACATGGTGCTCGATGTCTGTTTCAATCATCATGAGCGGATGGACGGCGGCGGTTATCCGAGCGGCCGTGCGGGCAGCGAGATCAGCCTTTACGCGCGTATCGCGGCGATCTGCGACGTCTATGACGCCGTCACCTCCGTCAGACCCTACAAGAAGCCATGGACGGCGAATGACGCGCTGACGTGGATGCTGCGGCGGGAAGGGCATTTCGACATGCAGTTGCTGAAGAAATTCGCCCTGTGCATTTCCGCCTCGCTGCCGAGGGGTTGATGCATGTCGCCCGAAAGTGTGCAGCGGTTTCGGGATCACGACATGCATAAAAACAAAGAGATAAAGCGCGTCGCATGAATCCGGTCAAACGCGACGCGCTTTAGTTGCCGAAGACGATCGCCATGTTCAGGCTGTCTATGTAACGCCCATCGATCGAAACTGCATCACGGGCCCGGCCCTCATGCACGAAGCCGATTTTTTCATAAAGCGCAATTGCTCTCGCATTGTCCGCATGCACGCTCAGTTCCACACGATGCAGCCCGAATTCGCGCGCGGCATCGAGCGTCTGCCGCATCAGCCGTCCACCCAGCCCCTTGTCGCGATAGGCGGGCAGGATGCCCATGCCGAGCGTGCCGCAATGGGCGCGGGTTGCCCTGTCCTGGCGGCGAATATCGCACCAGCCGGCCACCTCGCCATCCGCAATCGCCACGAATTGCGGATGGTCGTTTTCGATCATGTCGAGAACGAAGGCGCGAACCGAATCGAGCGGCGGCGCCTCCAGAAAGCTCAGATATTTCCGCTCGCGCGACACCGCATCGAGAGCACGGTGAAAGCTTTCAACGTGCTCCGCCCGGATGGGCTCGATGCTGATGGCGTCGGCAGCAACCATCATGCCGCCTTCGTTTTCGCCTTGCGGGTCAGATGCACCACGACATTTTCGATCATGCGCATGCCGGCGTCCTGGCCAAGCGTCATGATCGATTCCGGGTGGAACTGAACGGCAGCCACCGGTTCCTTGGCGTGTTCGATGCCCATGATGGTGCCATCCTCGCTTTCCGCCGTGATGATGAAATCACGCGGAAGGGTGGAGGGATCGGCGAAGATCGAGTGGTAACGCCCGACAGTCACTTCCTTGCCGAGACCGGAGAAGACGAGACCCGGTTCCAGCACGCGGATGCGTGAGGGCTTGCCGTGCATCGGCACCGCAAGCTGGCGAAGCTCGCCGCCATAGGCTTCCGCCAGAGCCTGAAGGCCGAGGCAGACGCCGAAGATCGGCAGGTCACGGGCGCGGGCGGCCTTGATCGTTGCCTTGCAGTCGAAATCGGTCGGGCTGCCCGGTCCGGGAGACAAGACGACGAGATCGGGCTGGAAACGATCGAACACATCGGCCGCGACCGGGGTTCTGACGGTCGAGACGGTCGCACCCGTCTGGCGGAAATAATTCGCCAGCGTGTGCACGAAGCTGTCCTCATGATCGACGAGCAGGATCTTGACGCCGGTGCCCACCTTGGCGGCATCGCGCTTGGTGGCAGTGGCGTTGGTGCCCTTCGCGTCACGGATGGCGGCGATCATGGCGGAGGCCTTCAGTTCGGTTTCGGCTTCTTCTTCCTGCGGGTTGGAATCGTTGAGCAGGGTCGCGCCGGCACGCACTTCGGCGATGCCGTCCTTGATGCGGATGGTGCGCAGCGTCAGGCCGGTATTCATGTCGCCATTAAAGCCGACCATGCCGATCGCGCCGCCATACCAGGCGCGCGGGCTCTTTTCATGACCTTCGATGAAACGCATGGCCCAGAGCTTCGGTGCACCGGTGACGGTGACGGCCCAGGCGTGGCTGAGGAAACCATCAAAGGCATCCATGTCGTCGCGCAGGCGGCCTTCGATGTGGTCCACCGTGTGGATGAGGCGCGAATACATTTCGATCTGGCGGCGGCCGATGACCTTCACCGAACCCGGCTCGCAGACGCGGCTCTTGTCGTTGCGGTCCACATCCGAGCACATGGTCAGTTCGGATTCATCCTTTTTCGAGTTGAGCAGTTTCAGGATCTGCTCGCTATCGGCAATCGGATCGTCGCCGCGCTTGATGGTGCCCGAGATCGGGCAGGTCTCGATGCGGCGGCCGGAGACGCGCACGAACATTTCCGGCGAGGCGCCGACCAGATATTCCTGATGGCCGAGATTGATGAAGAAGGAATAGGGCGAGGGATTGATCGCCTTCAGGCGGCGAGAGATCGCCGACGGATTGCTCTCGCAACGCTCCATGAACTTCTGGCCGGGAACGACCTCGAACAGATCGCCGCGGCGGAAGCTTTCCTTGGCCTTCACGACAAGTTCGGAATATTCGCCGGGACGGTGATCGCCCTTGGGCGGGATCGTATCGGTGGTCTTGAAGGGCTCGGGCGCGATGTCGGAAGACTTGCCGTCGGTCGTCACGCCGGCCTTTTCGAAATCGTAGCGGTCGATCCAGGCCTTGGCGGAATAGTGGTCAACGACGAGGATTTCGTCGGGCAGGAACAGCACCATGTCGCGCTGGTCTTCCGGTCGCGCCAGCGACAGCTTGATCGCGTCGAACTGAAAGGCGAGATCGTAACCGAAGGCGCCGAACAGGCCGATGGCCGAATCCGCGTTGGAATAAAACAGATCGACGATGGCGCGCAGGGCGGTGAAGACGGTCGGGATTTTCGAACGTTCTTCTTCGGTGAAGACGCGGTCCGGCTCGTTGACGGTAAGATCGAGACGGCGCGTGGTGGAAGCGCCGAGCGTGAGATCGGGCGTCGCCTTCAGCTTTTCGGTGATGAAATCGAGCAGCACTTCGCCGCGGCCATTATAGGCTTCGATCCACATCTTGCGGCCGAAACAGGAAATGCCGAGCGGCGGGTCGACGATGGCCGTATCCCAGCGGGTGTAACGGCCGGGATATTCATAGTTGGACGAGAATACGGCGCCGCGATGGGAATCGAGCTTTTCGATGTAATTATCGATGGCGCTCGCATAATCGGCGGGCCGGCGCTTTCGGCTGACCTTGATGCCGCCTTTCGTCTCGTAGGTTTCCGCTCCGTCATCCTGAATGATCGTTACCATTTCTTTCGTACTCATTTTGTCGCATGTCGTTATCGCAAAACCGCCAAGCACTTTTGCGCGCATGCTTTCTGTTGTTCAAGCCCGATGACAGGCGGCAAAATAACAAAAAAGCCGCCTGAAAATTCGGGCGGCTTGGACTTTGTCTGAAGACATGACTGGTCAAGGCCGCGAAAAGCTGCCCCACCACCAGTTAGCAATGTTCTTAGACACGATGTTCATGGGAAAATTGTTAGCGCGCACGATCCGCCTTGGCAAGCGGATTTCGGTGAGGGAATGAACCTTACGGGCCGCCGCGGCGTTGCACTCCTGCCGAAACGGTCAGGAGTGCCCCGAAAAATGCTTCATCGCCTGTGTCTTCTGGTAACCACCCTCGCATTGATTTCCGCCTCTGAACCGCCGGCGCAGGTGCCGGTGCCGCAACCGAAACCGGGTGAGGGGCAATCCGCCACCCCCTCGGAAAAGCCATCGGAGGAGACGCCGCAAACCCCGGCGGAAGCGCCGAAACCGGCCCCGAAGCCTGAGCCTCCGGAAGAGCAGAAGCCAGCCCCGAAACCGCAGGCTTCGGAAGAACAGAAACCGGCCTCGAAGCCGCAGGCTTCGGAAGAGCAGAAACAGGAGGGTGAAAAGGCACCCGCTGAGAGAGGCTCCGGCGACGCCGGAAAGGAAGGCGAGAGCAAGGACGGCAGTGAGCGGCAGAAACCCGGCGACGAGGCGGCCAAACCCGACGAGAAGCCGCCTGAGCCGGTGAAGCCGGAGGATCCGGCCGCACTTCAGGCATGCCTTGGCGCGTTGAAAGAGATTGGCGCGGAGTTCAGGCAGCTTGAACCGATCCGCGATGCGGAGCAGGGGTGCGGCATCGAAGCGCCTGTCGAGCTTACCGTGGTTCTGCCCGGCATCAAGCTGGAACCTGCGGGCACCATGCGCTGCGAAACCGCGCTTGCGCTTTCCCGCTGGACAAAGGAGATGATGCTGCCGTCGGCGGCCCTGGCTTTGCCGGAGAGAAAGGTGACGGCCATCGCCAATGCCTCGACCTATATCTGCCGCAACCGCAATAGTGCCGAAAACGGCAAGATTTCCGAACATGCCAAGGGCAATGCCGTGGATATCTCCACGATTTCCTTCGACAAGGGCGAGCCACTGGTGATGAAGCCGCGCGGCGAGGACGGGACGCCGGAAGGCGCTTTCCAGCGCACCATCACCGCCGCCGCCTGCCTGTTCTTTCGCACCGTTCTTTCGCCCGGCAGCGATGCGACCCATCAGGACCACCTGCATCTCGACGTGCTGCAGCGAAAAGGCGGCTATCTCTATTGCCGCTGACAAAAAAGGGGCGACCCGAAGGCCGCCCCGACTGGAGATGATGTTTCTGCCCGGTTTTAGAATTTCTGGGTCAGAGAGATTTTGAAGGTGCGTCCGGGCTCGGAATAGAAGGCGACCGGCTGGTTCGTCGAGGAGGTCGCGGTGGTGCTGATATCGCGAACGCCGACTGCATTCCAATAGGTCTTGTCGAAGACGTTATAGATGCCCGCCTGAATGCGTAGGCCCTTGGTCTGTTCCGGTTCCCACCAACCGGTGAGGTTGACGATCCCATATCCTGGTGCATCGAAGGTCTGGTACGAGGAGCCGGTGATGCTTGTCGCCGTCCCATCTTCGCGCATGCCGGCGGAGATGATGGTCGAAAGATCGACGCCCCATTGTTCCTGCTCGTAACCGACGCCTAGAATGGACTTAAAGGGTGCGACGCTGCGGATAAACTCGCCTGTATTCTTGTCTTTGCCATAGGCATAGGCGAGCGAGCCGTGCAGGAAGATGCCGTTGGCGAGGTCCTTTCGGGCTTTGGCTTCCACGCCGGAGATTTCGACCTTGTCGCGATTGCGCCAGGTGATCAGCATGCCCGGCGTACCTACGCCTGGCGTCGTTACTGCCGTGGTTGTGGTGCGATAGACGTCGATGAAGTTCTTGTATTGGTTATGGAACAGGGTAAGGCTGCCGGTCAGGTCGTCGGCGGCGTAATTTGCCCCGATTTCAAAGCCGTTTCCGGTTTCCGGTTTCAGGTTGGGATTACCGACATTGGCATATCCGCCGTTGGCATTGGTGAAGTTGATATAGGCTTCGTTGATGGTTGGCGGACGGTAAGCCATAGACCATTGCCCGAACAGTTCCACTTCCGGCGTCAGCTGATAGGTTGCCAGAAGCTTCGGCGAAAAGCGGGAATCGCTCTGTCCGTCCGGGAAGGCAAACCGGGTGGAGCCTGTATTGCGGCTGAAATCGCTGGTCTGCTTCGGATCGTAATCGTACCAGTCGAAACGTACGCCAGGCGTCAGTGCAAAGCCGCTATCGCCGAAACCGATCCGGTCATCGAGGTAAAGGCCGAGCCTTCTGCCGTCGACTTTCGGGATATCAGCCTGCGAGGCAGTGACGGGAATGGCGTTGATGAACTGTTCCGTATCAGAGAACTGCAGATTGCCGCCGAACCGAATCTGATGGTTGAAATTGCCAGTCGTGAACTCAGACAACGTATCGCCCGCAAGACCGAAGGAGCTTTCGTCCATCTCATTATGGCGCTCGTAGCGAGTATTGTTCGAGAGCGCGCCGAACGAGCCGGCATCCTTGATCAGCCGCTGCCAATAAAGCGTGAGATTGGCGGAATCGATCAGCGCGTCGGTGGACGGCGCCTCGTAGCTATAATCGAGGGAGAGGCGTTCGCGGCGGGTGTCATCGTACCCCCAATAATTGTCGCGAGCGTAGGTATTGGCGCCGCCAGCGCTGACCCCATGCAATGTCTTCAGATTGGAATCGCTGTCAAGGTTGAAACGCTCGGCGGTAAACCCAATTCGGTGTCCGCCTTCGAGGTCCTGGCGAATCTTGAACAGCAGATTGTATTGGTCGTAGTCGAGGGGATTGGCCTTGGTGCGGTTTACGCCGATGATGTCGGCCGTACCCTGGCTGTCGCGCTCATGGCCCTTCTTGTAACCGCCTTGGAACAGGATGGAGGTGTTCTGGATTTTCTTGGCCACGGCGACGGAGCCGCCGAAGCTCTTGTCTTCGCTGTCATAGGTCAGCTTGGCAATGCCGCCCCAATCCCTCCCCGGCCCGATCACGTCTTCTGGTTCAAGCGTGCGTAGCACCAGCGCCCCGCCCAAAGCCCCGGCGCCGATACGGCTCGAATCCGCGCCACGGACCACGTCGACGGTGGAGAGGGACGAGAAATCATAGCTGTTATTAGTGTCGCTCGTGTTGGTCGTTGCAGTGGTGCCGCGCGCATAGTTCTCGAAGAACGGAACGGGAATATTGTCGATCAGTGTTGTTACGCGCGCACCGCCCAGGCCACGGATGAACAGGCCGCCCGGCTTACCAGGCTTGGATTCGATGAAATCGACGCCCGGCTCGGTGGTATTGCCCAAATCGCGAACATTGTTGATTTCTTTCTTGCGGATGTCTTCCGCCGTGGTCTGGCTGGCCAGCGGCGTGTCGGCGGCGGCATTGGCGCTTTTGACGCGCTTGCCCTTGACGACGATCCTTTCAAGCGTGGTGGCGCCGTCCGCCTGCGATGCGGCATCCTGTGCCAGCGCGGGGCCGGCAAGCGGCAGAAGAGAAATGGCAGTGCACAGAAGCAGCGCGGAATGCGTGCGCGAAATGGACATTAAGTACCCCCAGGGTAGGCGCGCGAATGGGCCACGGCGTGCGAAAGCACGCCGCGCTTGCCGCCGCGGCTGAAACTGTTTTGATTGTTACGGGCGAGCCGATAAGCGAGGACTAAAAAACATGATGATAACTGTCAACATATTATATATGACTTTTTACATCATGTTTTAAAGCATAACAGTTTGTTGCAGAAATGTTACGCTTGTCCGCCCTCGAAGCTGACGGGTGAATGGGTGTGAAAACGCCACGGTGCGGTCAAAGTCCCGACATTGCCGCTTGCTAGGATATTCGCAGCCAGTTTACATGGCAAAACAACATGACCTGACAATAAACAGATTATTAATCGGATACGGAAATGAAGTCTCTTGAACTGCTCGTCGAGCGGATCATCCTCTCCAGCCGCTGGCTGCTCGTCGTTTTTTATCTCGGGCTCGTCGCGGCACTGGCGGTTTATGCGTTTTCCTTCGCGCTCAAGTTTCTGAAAGTTGCGAAGAACGTTTTCACCTACGACGAAGCGGACATGATCCTCGCCATGCTGGGTCTGATCGATGCGGCGCTGGTCGCCAGCCTGATCGTCATGGTGATGATCTCCGGTTATGAGAACTTCGTCAGCCGCTTCGATGATGCCGATGCCGAGGTGTCCTTTCTGGGCAAGCTCGATTCCGGCAGCCTGAAAATCAAGGTCGCATCGTCGATCGTGGCGATCTCGTCGATCCACCTGCTGCAAATCTTCCTCAACGCCAGTCAATATTCGGACAGCAAGCTGATGTGGTTCACCATCATTCATCTGGCTTTCGTCGTCTCGGCGGTCATGCTCGGTTTCCTCGAAAAACTGATGGCCAAGCCGAAGGACAAATCCGAAAAGCCGGTGCTTTGATTAGGATGGCTCAGCCGATATGAAGGTCGCAACCCCGTCCCGGCCACGCCGCATGTTTCTCGCTCCGGGCGCTGCGCCCGGGGTGGCGAGGGTGCGTGAATGGTGAAGACGGAGCGTCAGGCCAGACTTTGCGACGATCTGTCGGCTGCGGCCGACAAATCCCAATGGCTGGAGGCGCTGCGGGAAGTGATGCGCGCCTTCGGTTATGCCTATGTGACCCTTTTGCGGTTACCCGGCGGCCCAAATGCCTATACCTTGCCAACGGTTGTCGAAAGCAGCCTGCCCATCTGGGTCGTGAATGCGATGACCAAGGACGGCGCACTGGGGGACTGTCCCGTCATCAAGCGTGGCGCGTCATCGATGATGCCGCAATATTGGTCGCTGCAGGATGCGGATATCGCCTGTGGGCCGCTGGTCGATGCGGCGGCCTCGCTGAGCAGCATGGGCATCACGGCCGGTCTCATGGTGCCGGTGCATGGCATGTACGGCAACCGGCATCTGATGAATTTCGCGGGCGATCGGGATATCCTGCCGCAAGCCTCGCTGAACGAATTGAGCATGATCGTGCTGCATGCGCTGGAGGTTTATGACCGCCTTTGCCGCGCCGGCTCCAGAGGGCCTTCACCGCTGACGAAACGGGAACTCGACGTGGTGCGCTGGACGGCGCAGGGCAAGACCTCCGTGGAGATCGCCGAGCTTCTGTCCATCTCGGAACATACCGTCAATACCTATATGAACAACGCCATTCGCAAGCTCGACTGCGTCAACCGCACGCAGCTCGTGGCCAAGACCATACGCCTTGGCCTGATAGAGTGACGATCCCGTCGCTCTGGGAAGGCCTCTGCCTTACCGGTCGAGAACGGAACGAAGCTCGACGAGGTTCGAGCGAACCCGCAGGACGTAAAATCCCATTGTGGCGAGGTGCGACGGCATGATCCAGCCGCTTTCCTCACCATTGGAGATGATTGCCGGCTGGATGCGCAGGGCCGCTCGGGTCTGCAGCAGCGTGTCGTTCCACAGGTTGGTCAGGTTGCGTTCACGGATGACCTGCGCGAAGTCCGATCCGGCGGCGGAAAGCACGCCGTAATAACCGTAGAGCTGGCCATAAGCGAACCAGAAGCGGTCGTCGGCGCGGGTGTCGAACCAGCCGCCATTATAGTTTTCCGAACGCTCGCGCAGAATTGCGGACGTGGAGCCGATATCGCCGGCGATACGGTCGATGAACTGGATGAGGTTGTCGGCACGGGTATCGAAGACGGCCTTGCAGGCCGCGAGCTCGCCGTTGAAGGCCTGGAAGCTGCGGATGGCGGCGCGGTAGTAGCTGGGGGTCGGCGTCTTCGGGCCGAAGGGATCGAGACCGAAATACCAGGAATATTCGCTGAACTGCATGTTCCCGCGGGCTTCCTGAAGATTATTGTTGATGCCGGAGGTTCCGCGCACGCGGCCGAGCGTATCCACCAGCTCCACCGAGGTGCGGCGCACGGCCTGGTTCACGCCACGCTGGAAAGACGCCTTGTTGTCCAGAAACGGCGTGCTGTCCCAGTCCATGCCGAAGAGGCCGAGACGATAGAGCAGCATGGAGGAAATCCAGGCGTTCTGGTTGACGTTGAAATCGGTGAGGTCGGCTGCGGCGTCGACGATGGCCGAACGCTGGCACACGGGTGCGGAGGTGTTTGCGGCAACGCCGGTTGCACCGCCTGCCGGGGCGGCGGCGGGCAATTCCTGCCCGGCGGGCACGGTGCGCTCTTCAAGCTTGTAGCGCGCGACGTAATCCGGGTCGAAATTCGTCCAGACCTGGGTTTGCCAGATGAAATATCCGTAAAAGCCGACGAGAAGAATGGCGATGAGGGCGATGGGGCCCTTGATGAGCCAGTTGCGGCCGCTATACCAGCCATGGGCGGCCATGAAGGGCCACAAAAGCCAGGCGACGAGAAGACCGGCGGCCCTGCCGATGGCGCTGAAGGCTGCCTGAATCAAAGCGGTGATCCGGTCGATCATGTCGTCATAGTCTCCTCTGCCCGTGGGGCTGGACGCCGGAAGAAAACGCGCGGTCCGCCCGCGCCCTTCGGCGCTTCGCATAGACCGCGGTCCTTTACTGTCTTCCAGATATGTCCCGGTCAACCGGGATACAACATGATCGCGAAACTTTTCTCAACCTGCGGTCCGCGCCGGCCATCATGGCTTTCCATATCGATTATGGAAGGCAGCCGCCGCGGAACCGAAGGGATATGCGCTTAGAGGCCGAGCTTGGCGATCTCGTCGTTCAACCGGTCACGTGCCTTTTTCGGCAGTTTGCCGTTCTTGACGGCGTCCAGATTGGCCGGCGCGGCATCGCCGACGACGACGAGCGCGATCATGCCCATGCCGAGATGCGGTGTGCATTTGACGACGTAGGCGCCTTCCTTCTCGACCGTCACCTTCACCGTCTCGTTCATCTTGCCCTTGAATTCGGTGACACCCTCGGGGATCATGTCCTTCACGGCTGCCGCATCATGGCCCTTGTCGACGGGGACGAAGGTGATGACATCGCCAACGGCGGCCTTGACGGTTGCGGGTTCGAAGACCATCGCCTGACCGTCGCTGCCCTTGTTGAGCATCTTCACTTCGATTTCGGCAGAAAGGGCAGGAAAGGCGAAGAGGCCCGCAATGATGGCAAGACCGGCGAATTTGGCAGTTCTGTTCTGCATAGTTTTGCTCCTGAGAGAAAGCACATCCACGCGAATGTGTCGCCGTCGTCTTAGCCCAGGAGCGGTGGAGCCATCTTTGCGAAAAATCAAATGCGGCAACCGGACGCAGATGTTCAGTCGCCCTTGAACATCTCCACCCAGTGGCGGCGGCAGAAGGAAACGTATTTCTCGTTGCCGCCGACATCGATCTGCGCGCCTTCCGTCACGACCTTTCCTTCATTGTCGAAGCGGGCCACCATCGTCGCCTTGCGGCCGCAATGGCAGATGGTGCGGATTTCGCGAAGCTCGTCGGCAATGGCGAGCAGCTCTTTCGAGGCGGGAAAAAGCTTTCCCTGAAAATCCGTGCGCAGGCCATAGGTCATGACCGGGATGTCCAGCCTGTCGACGATGTCGGCAAGCTGCCAGACATGGTGTTCGGAGAGGAAGTTGGCTTCATCGATGAAAACGCAGGCGACCGGCGCTTCGGCGTGGAGGGCCGATACCTCGGCGAACAAATCGGTACTGTCATCGAAGGTCAGGGCGTCGGAGGACAGGCCAATGCGCGAGGCAACACGGCCGACGCCGGCCCGGTCGTCAAAGGCCGCGGTAAAGATCAGCGTGCGCATGCCGCGCTCCTGATAATTATAGGATGCCTGCAGCAGCATGGTCGACTTGCCGGCATTCATCGTCGAATAATTGAAATAGAGTTTTGCCATTATCCACTCCCGGAGCGCCTTCGCGTCCTTCCGACGCTTCGCAACAATGCTCCAACCTGTTGAATCGGCACATCACGCCGCGCAAAACCGATTCTCGTTTATGCCGATGCTGCAGCCAGCGTCTTTTGACGGCGAAGAAGCGGGTTGAAAAGTGCCGCAATGGGAAAAACACAGATTTCCGCAACCCGCCTTTTCGTCGCCCCGGGCGCTGAAATCCGGTTATTTTCACGATTTTGTCGCAAACGGTGCGCCAAAGCACGCAAATGCACGCGAGTTGATTGTGGCCGGCAGATATTGATAATGGCAAGGGAACGAAAAAAAAGGAGCAAACAATGTTTGCAAATAGAAGTCGCTGTCTGGCGCTCGCCGCAGCAATCTCCTCCATGACGTTCAGTGCGGCCGGCGCTGCGGAACCGGCAAGCTGTGGCACGGTGCGCTTTTCCGATGTGGGCTGGACCGACATCACTGCCACGACGGCGACCGCCACCGTGCTTCTGAAAAGCCTTGGCTATGAGACCGACGTCAAGCTGCTCTCGGTGCCCGTTACCTACACATCGCTGAAAAACAAGGATATCGACGTTTTCCTCGGCAACTGGATGCCGACCATGGAAGGCGATATCGCGCCTTATCGCGAAGACAAATCCGTCGAGACGCTCAGGGAAAACCTGACCGGCGCGAAATACACGCTGGCGACCAACGCCAAGGGTGCGGAACTCGGCATCAAGGATTTCAAGGACATCGCCGCCCATAGCGCTGATCTCGGCGGCAAGATCTATGGCATCGAACCCGGCAATGACGGCAATCGCCTGATTCTCGACATGGTGGCCAAGGACAGTTTCGGACTGAAGTCATTCGAGGTGGTCGAGTCCTCCGAACAGGGGATGCTCTCCCAGGTGGCCCGCGCCGAAAAATCCGGCGAGCCCATCGTCTTCCTCGGCTGGGAACCGCATCCCATGAATGCGAATTTCAAGCTGACCTATCTGACCGGCGGCGACGAGGTCTTCGGCCCCAATCTCGGCGGCGCGACGATCCATACCAATGTCCGCAAGGGTTACGTCGAGGAGTGCCCGAATGTCGGCGCCTTCCTCAAGAACCTGCAATTTTCCCTGCCCATGGAAAACGAGATCATGGGCAAGATCCTGAATGACGGCCTTGAGGGCGAGGCGGCCGCAACCGCCTGGCTGAAGGCAAATCCGGCGGCGATCGAGCCCTGGCTCGCCAACGTCAAGACCAAGGACGGCAGCGCCGATGCCCTGCCTGCTGCCAAGAAGGCGCTCGGCCTTTAAGCCGCAAGACGATGCATGACTGCATCCGGCCTGCGCGGCAGGCCGGATCAGCGGGAAATAACGATGCCCATGCATGACCTTGCCTGTGAATTTTCAGACATTGTAGGTCATGCGCCAGCACCGCGTCCGGCAGTTTTGCTGCCGGCCGTCATGTCTGCATTGGAGCAATTCCGGTGAAACGGGATGACGATGCTCCAGTTCTTTGTTGTCTGCGCAATTCCGGACGCAAAACCGCTCTGCATTTTTGCCGGAATTGTTTTAGTTCACGAAAGGTCTTTTCTTACCGTGGAATGGCTCAGCGCTCCTGAAAACCGCCTGCCCGTCGGCCGATATGCCAAGGAGGCCATTGACTGGCTGACCGGCAATCTCGCTTTTTTCTTCGATTGGCTTTCCTTCATTTTCCAAAGCGTCATCAACGCCCTGCTTTATGTGCTGCAGGCGCCGCATCCGCTGATCATCGTGGCGATCCTGACGGCGCTTTCCGCCTGGACGCGCCGCTCCGTCGGCATGCCGGTCTTCACCGCGCTCGGCCTGCTGCTCATCATCAATCTGGGCTACTGGAAGGCGACGACGGAAACGCTGGCGCTCGTCATCGCGGCCAGCGCGGTCTGCATGATCATCGGCATACCGCTCGGCATATTGGCGGCCCGGCGCAAGTGGATTTATGCCGGCATGCGCCCGGTGCTGGACCTGATGCAGACCATCCCCACCTTCGTCTACCTCATTCCGGCGCTGGTGCTGTTCGGTCTCGGCATGGTTCCGGGGCTCATCGCCACCGTCATCTTCGCCATTCCGGCTCCCGTGCGGCTCACCCGCCTCGGCATCGTTTCGACGCCGTCGGCGCTGGTGGAGGCGGCCGTCGCCTTCGGTGCGACGCCTTCGCAGGTATTACGCAAGGTGGAGCTTCCCTTCGCCGCGCCGCAGATCATGGCCGGCCTCACCCAGACGATCATGCTGTCGCTGTCGATGGTGGTCATTTCGGCGCTCGTGGGCGCCAATGGTCTCGGTGTGCCTGTCGTGCGCGCCTTGAACACTGTCAATATCGCCATGGGCTTCGAGGCGGGACTGTGCATCGTCATTTTGGCGATCGTTCTCGACCGGCTTTTCCGCCTTCCCGGCGCGGAGGATGATCTATGAGTGACGCCATCATTTTCGGAAATGTCGATATCGTTTTCGGCGACCGGCCCGATGCGGCGCTGCCGATGATCGACAAGGGCAGCACGCGTGACGAGATCAATGCCGAGACCGGGCTGGTCCTCGGCGTCGCCAATGCCTCGCTCTCGGTCAGCGAAGGCGAAATCCTCGTGCTGATGGGGCTTTCCGGTTCGGGCAAATCGACCCTGGTCAGGGCCGTCAACGGGCTTGCGCCCGTCGTGCGCGGCAGTGTCAGCGTGAAGACCAAGTCCGGTTATGTCGATCCCTATCGTTGTCCGGCGAAAGCGCTGCGCGACCTTCGCATGCACACGGTCTCCATGGTCTTCCAGCAATTCGGCCTTCTGCCCTGGCGCAATGTGGCCGACAATGTCGGCTTCGGGCTTGAACTTTCCGGCGTGCCGGAAGCCGAGCGCAAGCGCATGGTGGCCGAGCAGCTGGAACTGGTGAACCTTTCCGCCTGGGCCGACCGCAAGGTGGGAGAGCTTTCCGGCGGCATGCAGCAGCGTGTGGGTCTGGCGAGAGCCTTTGCCACCGGAGCGCCGATCCTGTTGATGGACGAGCCGTTCTCGGCGCTCGACCCCCTGATCAGAAGCCGCCTGCAGGACGAGCTTCTGGAATTCCAGAGCCGGTTGAAAAAAACGATTCTGTTCGTCAGTCACGATCTGGACGAGGCGTTCCGTATCGGCAACCGTATCGCCATGATGGAGGGCGGACGCATCATCCAGTGCGGAACGCCGCAGCAGATCGTCAAGCAGCCGGCCACGCCCTATGTCGCGGATTTCGTGCAGAACATGAACCCGATCTCCATGCTGACCGCTGCCGACGTGATGAAGCGGGGCGTGGACGAACGCAATGGCCAGATGGCTGTCGCAGCCACCGCCCGTCCAACGTCGCCGCTGATCGATATTCTCGACGCGCTGTCGAAACACTCAGGGGCGATCGGCGTCGTCGACAATGGCGCGATCATAGGCACGATTTCCGCTGATGAAGTCGTGGCGGGGCTGACGCGTCACCGCAAAAAATAATGATTCGCCTGTCTGAAAAAGAAAGGGCCTTCCGTCACGGAGGGCCCTTTTTTGTTCCGGCAAGATATTTGCGGCGCAAGTTATACCTTCCCACGGTAGAAAAGAATATTTTTGATATCATAAGTTATGCATGAAAATAATTACTAATAAAAATCATATTGCAAACTTAGAGAAAATTGCGCAAAGTTAATCTAGATTCTTTAGCTCGCTGCTAAATTTAAGGTGGTAATAGATTGTCACCCTAAAAACCGGCGTCGGGAATTAAGATTGAAGCGCTCAACTTTTGATCGTTTATTGCTTATAAATACTGCTGCTAATACATGTATTTATCATTAAACTGACAAAAAACAGGCAAAAAGCTGATAATTTAGTCACACTGTCTTAAGTAAATAACCGATGAAGAATAGTCTTTGGAAGGGACACGATATAAGCAAGATTTAGGTATATACAACGTATCAGCCGAATTATAAAAACACCTTTTGGAACACCTATAATAGCCACCATGACCGTCTTTTTCGACTGTCATCAGGAGACTTGAGCGTATGGATAACCAATCTCTGTCGGAACATAGCATCGCCGCTGCAGACTTGCTCTCAGCCATGGCGAATCCCAAGCGCCTGATGATCTTGTGTACGCTGGTGGATACGGAAGTGCCGGTTGGTGTTCTCGCTTCACAGGTTGGTCTCAGCCAGTCCGCTCTCTCGCAGCATCTTTCGAAACTGCGTGCCCAGCGGCTGGTGAAGACACGACGGGATGCGCAGACCATCTATTATTCCAGCAATTCCGAATCCGTGAAAAAAATCCTCGCCTCCCTCGAGGAAATTTACTGCCAGACACAGAAGAGCAGCAAGACCGCAGCCTGATCCCACGGCCCTGTTAAGGCCCGGCAGCATCACCCGATTGAAACCGGCGCACGACGCCGGTTTTTCTGTTCAACGGCCTTCGCCGCAGTGCATCCGGCACCGGGGTTGAGGTTTGGCATCGGCGCCGCTTTCAGCCCAATGCAACAGATTGCATCTGTTGCTTCAGGCGGCTTGCCGCAGCCGCATATCCGCCGTCTGCGCCATCCACGAAATGCATGTGGTCTTTCGAAAGCGGGGATGGCACGATACAGGTCATCAAGGCGGCATCCTGCTCATGCAGGCCGTAATAACAGCTTCCCGAGAGACGGCCCTGTTCCAGCCGGGCGCGGATTTTTTCGAGCCGTGCGCCGTCGATATCCACCGTCATCTTCAGGCCGTCATCGAATTTCCTGAAATCGGTGTTGCTGGCGACCGAACGCCGGTAGCGTATCGCATTGAACGGTCCGAACGAGAGCCCCGTCACGCTCAAAAGATTGACGAGCAGGGACTCGCCGAGAATGCGAAACGAGCGGCGTACCTTGCCCCAGACATCGTGATAGGCAGCGCCGGCCCGAGCCTCGAGGCCGAGACCCTCGCGCACGAAGCCGAGTTTCGGCCCATCCTCCGGCACGGGGTGACCGTGTCTTGCATCCTGCTCGGCCAGATCGACGAGATCGATGACCAGCTTGCGGAATGCCGGCATGTCCCGCGATGGACCCGGCACGGCGATGATCGACACCACCTTGCCGTGGGTGGCCGGAATGGGGTTCCAGCGGCATGAAAGACCGGTGAGATCGGGGCGCTCGCCCGTTTCGGCTGCGGGCAGGGCATATTGCCCCTCCTTCATCCGCGCTTCCGCCCAGCTGTTGCCACCGCCCGAAAACATGGCGTAGGAAACATCCTCGCTCGCCTGAAAGCGCGCGACACGAATATCGAAGCCATTCTGACGAATATCCTCGACGGGAACCAGCGCCACGCGCATGGCAAGATCGAGATCGTCTTTCACCCAGCGCTGCACATTCGAAAGCGCGGTGCGTGCGACAGAGAGCCCCTGGGGCGGCACCGCGACAGCGGCACCATCGCCGCCGAAAACGAAGGGCAGGTCGTGACGCCCGAGACTGTTCGATACGCCTGAAATGACCGCCGCACCCGCCATGTTGACGGCCTTGTAGCGGCCGGTGCCGATTGCCGTGGTCGAATCAATGATATCGGCGATGGCCAGCCCCCATCCCGGCGGCAGGGCGCGATAAAGCGTCGGGTCGGCCACGTCTTCAAAATGCCGGAAGACGGGCAGGCCCGCCAGAAATTCTTCATCTGCTGCGATCATGGCGTATTATCCTCCAGCGGCGGCCAAACGCCAAGCGTTTACGGAAGGTCGATTTGCCCGTTCAGACGGCGCAATCAGGGCCGATCCGGCGATTGATTTACCGCTAATAGACCTAATCCAGCAAAGGTGACTTGCATAAATCATCAAACCTTCCGTATGAGTTGAGTGGAAGGCTCGGAATTCAAAAATGGAACGAGTTTTCGCCGGGAGGCGTCCGATAGTTTCATTCGGTCGGCGCCCATGGCGCTCACCGGGTCCGCGACCCCCTTTAAGGAGACACCAGGATGAAACTGAAGACATTGACCAGCGTGACGCTTGCAGCGTCCTTCGCATTCGCACCCCTTGCTCATGCCGAGATCGTCATCGGCCTGATTGCGCCGCTCACCGGTCCTGTCGCCGCCTATGGCGACCAGGTGAAGAACGGCGCCCAGACGGCAGTCAATGAAATCAACAAAAAGGGCGGCATCCTCGGCGAACAGGTCGTGCTGAAGCTTGCCGACGATGGCGGCGAGCCGAAGCAGGGCGTTTCCGCGGCCAACCAGCTGGTGGCCGAAGGCATCCACTTCGTCGTCGGTCCGGTGACGTCGGGCGTCGCCATTCCGGCATCGGATGTCTTTGCCGAAAACGGCGTGCTGATGGTCACCCCGACAGCGACCGCGCCGGGCCTCACCAACCGTGGCCTTTCCAACGTTTTCCGCACCTGCGGTCGTGACGACCAGCAGGCCGAGGTTGCGGCGAAATATGTTCTCGCCAACCTCAAGGACAAGAAGATCGCCATCATTCACGACAAGGGCGCTTACGGTAAGGGCCTTGCGGATTCCTTCAAGGCGACGCTGAATGCCGGCGGCGTGACCGAAGTTCTCTATGATGCGCTGACCCCCGGCGAAAAGGATCTCGGCGCGCTGACGGCCCGTCTGAAGGCCGACAATGCCGACATCGTCTATTTCGGCGGTTACCACCCGGAAGCGGGTCTTCTGGTGCGCCAGCTGAAGGATATCGGCTCCAAGGCTGCCGTCATCGGCGGTGACGGCCTGTCGAACAGCGAATTCTGGAACATCGGTTCGCAGGCTGGCGAAGGCACGATCTTCACCAATGCTTCCGACGCGCTGAAGAACGACGATTCCAAGGCCGCTGCCGAAGCCCTGAAGGCCGCCAACATTCCGGCGGAAGCCTTCACGCTCAACGCCTATGCCGCCGTCGAAGTCTTGAAGGGCGGTATCGAGAAGGCCGGCAGCGCCAAGGATTCCGAAGCGGTCGCCAAGGTTTTGAAAAGCGGCGAGGCTTTCCCGACCGCAATCGGCAAGGTCACCTATGGTGAGAGCGGCGACCTGACCTCGCAGGCCTTCTCGCTGTTCAAGTGGCAGGACGGCAAGATCGTCGCAGCCGAATAAGCTGATCCTAACCGGCCGCACCCGTTGCGGCCGGTTTCATTTTACGGTCTGAAAAGAGGCAGGGCAGCATGGCCGATGCGGGAACGCAAACGGACGGGGAAATCGGCTTCGAGCGGATATTCCCGATTGTCAGAATTTTCGACGAGGCCAAGGCACGGGAGTTCTATGTCGACTTTCTCGGTTTCGAGGTCGACTGGGAACACCGCTTTGGCGAAAACTTCCCGCTTTACATGCAGGTTTCGCGGGCCGGAATGGGGCTTCACCTCAGCGGCCATCACGGCGATGCGACGCCGGGTTCGAATATCTTCGTCACAATGCGGGGAGTTCACGCCTATCAGGAGGAACTGGTGGGTAAAAAATATCGCTTCCTCAATCCTGGTGTCGAAGAACTGCCCTGGGGTGATGTCATGGAAGTCATTGATCCGTTCGGCAACCGCATCCGTTTCTGCGAGCAAAAAGGTAAGGACTGAGATCCAGGCTGGCGCCGCATGGCTCTTGACCTCGCCGGTTGTTTGAACGATAGAGACGCCAATAGCGAACCGCGCGCACGGAGACCCCGTGCGCGCGGTTCGTGCGTTTTGGCAATCGGTCATGCAATTCGTTCGCATCCGCACGGGGGCAAAAATGAACAGTGAAGGCAATGCGCTGGTCCGGAAACTGGCATTCTGGAGCATTCCGCTTTCTTTCGGCGTGCTGGGCCTCAAGCTCGTGGCCTGGTGGGTCACCGGCTCGGTCGCGCTTTTATCGGACGGTCTGGAATCGACCGTCAATGTGGTGGCGGCCTTCATCGCCTATTTCGTCATTCGTTACGCGCAGAAGCCCGCCGATGACGACCACCAGTTCGGCCATCACAAGGCGGAATATATTTCCGCCGTCGTGGAGGGCGTGCTGATCGTCGTTGCCGCGCTCCTGATCGTGCAGGAGGCCTGGGGCGGTCTTTTCAACCCGAGGCTGCCGGAAGCGCCGGCGCTTGGTCTTGCCATCAATGCGGCGGCGGGCGTCATCAACGCCATCTGGGCGACGATCCTGATCCGTGTCGGTAAAAAATATGCTTCCCCGGCGCTCGCGGCCGACGGCCATCACATCATGTCCGACGTCGTGACCTCGGCAGGCGTTCTCGTCGGCCTTATTCTGGCGCTTCTGACGGGTTATGCCATTCTCGATCCGCTGCTCGCCATTCTGGTAGCCATCAACATCCTGTTCCAGGGTTCCAAGGTCATTCTGCATTCGCTGGGCGGGCTGATGGATCGGGCCGTGGAGCCAGAAGAGGACGAGGCGATCAAGAAGGCCATTGCCGAACATTCCGGCGGCGTCATTGGCGTCCATGATCTGAGGACACGCCGCGCCGGCTCGGCCGCCTTCATCGATTTTCACGTCGTTGTTCCAGCCGTCATGACGGTGCGCGAGGCGCATGATATTTGCGACCGCCTTGAAGATGCCATAAGGGACGTCATACCGGGCGCCAGCCTTGCCATTCACGTCGAGCCTGAGGGCGAAAAGGCGCATGGCGTCAAAGTGATTGTTTGAAAAACAGGAGTTTCCATGTCCGTGACGGATGTTTCCGGCCTGTCGCAGCTGGGCACGAAGGTCGATACGCCTGAGAGCCCGGAAAAGGCCGTTCTCGAAAAAGTGCCGAATGGCAATGCCGGCACCGATTATGTGGTGCGCTTCACCGCACCCGAATTCACCTCGCTTTGCCCGATGACCGGGCAGCCGGACTTCGCCCATATCGTCATCGATTATATTCCGGGCGATTTTCTGGTGGAATCGAAGTCGCTGAAGCTCTTCCTGCAGTCCTTCCGCAACCACGGTGCCTTCCACGAGGATTGCTCGGTCTATATCGCCAAGCGCCTGGTAGAGCTGCTTCAGCCGAAATGGCTGCGCATCGGCGCCTACTGGTATCCGCGCGGCGGTATTCCGATCGACGTGTTCTGGCAGACCGGACCGGCGCCTGAAGGCGTGTGGCTACCGGATCAGGGCGTTGCACCTTATCGGGGCCGCGGCTGATCCGGCTTTTTACGCGCTTTAAGGTTCAGGCGAACGAACCGTCATCGCCTGAATCGGAATCCATGTCGTCGGCGCTGTCGTCGTAATCGGCCTGCTGGATATCGTCGTCGTCGTTGTTCTGCGGGCTGGCGCTGTCGCCGTAGTAATTATTGATGACGGTTTCCTCGACAGGCGCGTTGCCGGCAGCATTACCGCCGCCGAAGGGCGAGCCAAGGCCGAGCGACGACATGTGGCTGCCGAAAATGCCGCTCAGCGAATTGGCGAGCAGCATGCCGCCCGCGACACCCGCGGCGGTGCCGAGCGCGCCCTGCAGAAAACCACCGCCTGAAGAACGCCCGAATGCGGCGGGCTGCTGCTGGCTCCAGGGGCCGCCGGGTTGCTGGCCTGCCGGCGATCCCCAGGGGCCGGCCGTCTGGCCAGCGGTATCGTTGCGCCATGACGTTTGCGGGGCAGGGGCGGGTGTCGGCGCTGGCGGCTGTGACTGGCCGGTTCCGAAGATGGAACTCAGGAAGCCGCCCTGCGCTGCGGCCTGTGGGGCGCTGTTACCGCTTTCCAGCGTATGGATACGGTCTTCGAGCTGCTTGATATGGGCTGCCGCCGCTTCCAGACCCTTTTCCTGAACGATGACCGCCTGGGCGAGATAATAGGGGGCTGCGGGCTGATCGCGCACGGCGTCTGCGATCAATGTTTCCGCCTCGCGGTCACGCGGGGTGGCGGATGCGGCCTTGGTTCTTTCGAACAGGCCCTTGAGAAGCTGGCTTTCTTCCGGTGACATATGCTGCCTCCTTACCGTGAAGCGAAAATCCACGATAAGGAGGTAGGCCTCAATTCCGGCTTTTCAAAGCGGTCCGAATTTTAAATTTCGGTAATGATTGTCAGCCGCCGAAGGCAAGCGAGAGACCCGCAATTGCCGTCAGCGCGCCGACGGTGCGGCTGGCTGCCGAACCGAAACGGGCAATGCCGAGGCCGAGCGCGATGCCGGCCACATGCAGGATGGCGGTGGCGATCATGAAGCCGATACCGAATTGAAGCGCGCCGGCGCTGCCGAGTTCACCGCCATGGGCATGGCCGTGGAAAAGCGCGAAAGCGCCGACAATTGCCGCCGCCGCTGCCGTGGGAAGCCTTGCCGCCATGGCGACCAGCAGGCCGAGGCCGATGACGGAGGCGAGAATGGCCGGTTCGACGAAGGGAAGCCCGATGCCATAAACCGCCATCAGGAAACCGGCTGCCATGGTGCCGACGAAGGCGGAAGGCACGATCCACAGCGCCTTGCGGTCGTTCTGCGCCACGGCGATCTGCGAGGCCCAGATGCCGACAGCCACCATCGCCAGAATGTGGTCCGCACCAAAGAAGGGGTGGGAGACACCGGCCATGAAGGAACCGTGTTCTTCCGGGTTTAAATGGGCGAAAGCGGGCAGGGCGGTAACGCCCAGTGCGGCGGCAGTGAGGCTTAGTCTTTTCAGCATGGTTCCCTCTTGAAATTATGGCTGTCCGCAACGGAATCTTGGGCTTCCCGCAGCAGGCGGCGCTGCAATGAGGCACTGACGATATCGCGAAGGCCGACAGGCTGTCCATGCGTCATCTGCCGGGGGTGGTGTTTATTGTTGGCGGGCAAACCTTGCCTTTTTCTCTCATTGCCTTACGTAACAAGTCGCACTATGTCCGAAGGGCATGCACGAATTTTGCTGGAGAGAGCCGTTGATGAACGAAGACGAAGACGACAAGAGCAAGGAACTGCCGATCGGCAAGGAAACGGAAGCGAATCTTTTCAAGTCGCGTTCGATCTTCATCTATGGTGGCATCACGCAGGAACTGGCGCAGAAGGTCTGCACACAGCTCGTGGCTCTTGCCGCCGCCAGCGACGACGACATTCGCGTTTACGTCAATTCGCCGGGCGGCCATGTCGAATCGGGTGATTCCATCCACGACATGATCAAGTTCATCAAGCCGAAGGTCTATATCATCGGCACGGGCTGGGTCGCTTCCGCCGGCGCGCTGATCTACGTTTCGGTGCCGAAGGAACGTCGCCTCTGCCTGCCGAACACCCGCTTCCTGCTGCACCAACCCTCCGGCGGTACGCGCGGCATGGCATCCGACATCGAAATCCAGGCCCGCGAAATCATCAAGATGAACCAGCGCCTGATCAAGATCTTCTCCAAGGCCACCGGCCAGAGCGAAGAAAAGATCGCCAAGGATATCGATCGCGATTACTGGCTCGGCGCGGAAGAGGCCAAGGATTACGGCCTCGTCGGCAAGATCGTCGAGAGCCAGTCGGAACTCTGAGTTTTCGATTTTTCAGTTGAGAAAGCCCGTATCGGTGGAAACCGGTGCGGGCTTTTTCCTTTTGGGCCGGTGTTATTTCATCATGTCGCAGGCCTTCATCATGTCGGCCTTTTTCATCTTGTCCATTTCCATGCCGGCCTTGTGCATGCAATCCTTCTTGCTGGCCATGGACATGCCATCTTTTTTCATCGTCTCCGTCTTCATGGTGTCGGTATGCATGGTATCCTTCTTCATCGTATCGGTTTTCATGCTGTCGGCATGGGCGATGCCTGCGAAGGAAAGAGCGGACAAAAGGGAAGCGGCGGCAATGGCGGTAAAAATGCGGGTCATGAAGGGTCTCCTCTGGACGTCGTTGAATGTCCGCCGGCATCGCGCCGGGGCTCACGATTGTCCATTCGTCCGGGAACGGCCGGCCGTTACATCTTCACGCGCTTGTGAGGACAAGTTCGGGCGAGATTTTTTTAAAGCCACTATGTAACAATACCCTGCCGATTGCGAATAACCCGATAGTGACGATGACAGGCAGCCCTTCGGAAGAGACATTAAAAATGCTGATGCTGCGTTCCCTCGATGGGGACGAAGGCGCCTACAGGCATTTGCTTCATGCCCTGAGGCGGCTGCTGATCGCCTATTACGGCCGGCGCATGGCCGCCGCCGCCAGAGGCGATGTCGAAGATCTCGTGCAGGAGACGCTGTTGTCGCTTCACGCCAAACGGGAGACCTACGATCGTGCGAGACCGTTTACGGCGTGGTTTTTCTCGATAGCGCGCTACAAGCTCATCGATCACTATCGGGGCAGGGGCTCCCGAATGATGGCGGAAGTCGAACTCGATGAGACGCTGGAGGCGGAGTCTCCCGTCGATGCTGTCGTGGCCCGCATGGATGTGGAACGGTTGCTCGACGGCTTGCCCGAGCGGCAACGGGATCTCATTCGAAGGGTGAAGCTCGAAGGTCAGTCGATCGCCGAAGCAGCGGAAAAATCCGGTCAGACGGAACTCGCGGCGAGAGTTGGTATTCACAGAACGCTGAAAGTCCTGGCGGCAAAGTTGCGGGGGGACAGGTGAGAAAGACGGAAGACATCATCGAACGACTGGCGGGTGATCTGAAGCCCGTGCCGGCTTTTGCGCTGGAGCGCAGGCTGGCGCTTGCCGCCTTGCCCGCGCTCGGCGTTTCGCTGCTGCTGATGTTCGCCATTCTGGGGCTTCGCGTCGACATGAGCGACGCCATGACCGAACCGGGTTTCTGGGTCAAATCCGCCTATAATGCCCTGCTGGCCCTGACTGCATTTCCCGCCGTCATGCGTCTTGCGCGGCCGGAGGGTGAAAGGGGGGGGCTGTTCGCCTGGCTTGCGGTGATTTTTGTCGCCATGGCGGTGATCGCGCTCGTCCAGCTTGGATTTGCCGTGCCGGGCACCTATCACACCCTCATTCTCGGATCGTCGGCGCTGCATTGCCCATTTTTGATCGTTGCTTTCGCGCTGCCGCTGTTTCTGGCGAATTTCGCGGTTCTCAGGCGTTCGGCCCCCGCTGATCCCATGCTTGCGGGTTTTGCCGCAGGCATCGCCGCGGGTGCGGCCGGGGCGTGGGTCTATTCCTGGTTCTGCACCGAAAACGGCATGGCTTTCGTATTGATCTGGTATTCGCTGGGCATTCTCTTGACCGGCATCATCGGCGCTTTTGTCGGTTCGCGTCTGCTGCGCTGGTGAGTGATGTAAATCGGCTCGGCTGCCGGTGCCGGCCCGGACATGGTCCAGAGCCGGCATCTGTTTTGGCGGATTTCACTGACCCAGATTGGCGGGAACTGCGAATGCCGCGAACTGGGTGAACTGCTTGCCAGTATTGAAATTGTCGTCGGAGGCGATGATGAAGAGCTGCTTGCCATCCACCACAGGGCCGAAGGCGAAGCTCTCGATATTATCGATATCGAGGCCGAAATCGCCCTCATTGATTTCGAACCACGGCGTTTTTGATACGGCGCGCACATTTGCCGCGTCGATTTTGTCCTTGCCGAGGATATTTTCCGCGCCGGTGAAGTCGACGATGAAAAAGCGGATATGATTGCCGACGCCGGACGCGAAATTGCGTTCCACGGCCACGAAGCGGCCATCCGGCATGGCGGAGAGGGCGGAGAGGCCGTTATCATTATATTTCGGCTCGGCAGCGGCCGCCGGTGTCTTGGAGATCGCCTCCGTAACATAGACGTGTTCGGCGACCGGCTTCAGCGTCGCCGTGTCGATCACCAGGATGCGCGCCGGGCTGCCGGCCTGCGGCGTCGCCTTCTGGCCATCCTGGGTCAGTGCATTTTCCGTGGCGGCGATCAGTCTGCCGGGCGTCATCGTCAGGCCTTCGAAGCCGAGATTGTTCTGCACGCCCTTGGTCTTCGCGTCATCGACGAGATAGGCAGCGGGCAGTTCCAGCCGTTTGACATCGCTTCCGTCGAGGTTTGACACATAAAGCGCGGGCTGGTTCTTCAGGTCGCGTTCGGAAGACCAGTAGAGCTTGCCGCCCTTGCGGTCGAGCGCGATGCCTTCCGCATCGATGCTCTTGGGTGCAAAAGCCGCGCCGGTCTCGTCTTTCAACTCGCGGGTGGCGGCGATATCAAGCGTGGCGGCGCCTTCCGTCACGGCCAGTTCCAGCTCGTAATAACGGGCCGGGCCTTTTTCCACGCGGTCATCGGAGATTGCGAGATAACGACCGGTTTCGCTGTCAAAGGCGAGATCGGAAATGCCGCCGAAGGTGACGCCATTGATGGAGAGGCCAGACGGAACGACGATCTGGCCGAGGAAGGCCGGCGGCGGCGGGGTCTGGGCGGCGGCTGGCAGAGCCGCAAAACAGCAGGCGACGATGGTGACGGTGCGGAGCATGGCGAGGGTCCCTCTTGTGGCGGATGACCTGTTGTGATGCAGGGAGGATTAGCGCCCTGCCGCTAAACTTTGATGACGTTTTCCATGCTGCCGTACCTGAAGTCTGGCGGCTCATCTTGCCAAGCGGCGTCTTTTTTGATCCTGAATATGATCATGCTTCATCCAAAGCGTGTCGCCATCCCCGGATTCGCGCCTCACGCTTCCGTTTTGTTTCTGCCTGTCGCCAATCCGGATCGCTGTGGTTGTTTGCGACAGGCCGCAGGCCGCAGAGTGCTTCATGCTGAAAGATTTTTCCGTCCAGAGCCTGTTCATGGGCTGCCTCACCGCCTTTGTCGGCTTCGCCAGCTCGTTTGCCGTCGTGCTGCAGGGCTTGAAGGCCGTCGGCGCGACGGATTTCGAGGCGGCGTCGGGGCTGATGGCGCTTTCGGTGGCGATGGGGCTTTGCGCCATCGTTCTTTCCGCCACCACCCGGCTTCCCATCAGCATCGCATGGTCGACGCCCGGCGCGGCGCTGCTTGCCACCACCGGCGTCATCGAGGGTGGCTTTCCGGCAGCCGTCGGCGGTTTCATCATCTGCGCCATCCTAATCATCATTGCGGGTCTGTTCAGGCCACTCGGAAAGGCGGTCGCCTCCATTCCCGCGCCGCTTGCCAATGCCATGCTGTCAGGCGTCATCATCGGCCTGTGTTTCGCCCCCATCAAGGCGATCGGTTTCAACCCGGCACTCGGCCTGCCGATCATTCTTGCCTGGATCGTGGTGGGGGCCTTCAAGCGGCTGTTTGCCGTGCCTGCAGCGCTTGCCGCTTTCGTGCTGGTGATGATTTTCGGCGTCGATATTCCCGCCGGCGCGCTGGACAGCGTGGCGCAATCGCTGACACCGCCGATGGAATGGGTGACGCCCACCTTCAGCCTGCACGCCGTCGTCTCCATCGCCCTGCCGCTCTTCATCGTCACCATGGCCTCGCAGAACATTCCCGGCATCGCGGTCTTGAAGGTCAATCATTACGATCCGCAGCCCGGACCGCTTTTCGCCACGACCGGCTTTTTCTCGCTGCTGTCCGCTCCCTTTGGCGGCCATGCCGTCAACCTCGCCGCCATCACGGCGGCCATGTGCGCGGGCGAGGACGCCCATGCGGACCCCAGGCGGCGTTACTGGGCGGCGATCATCTGTGGTGTCGGTTACATCATCTTCGGGCTTTTGGCCGGCGTGGTCACGGCCTTCGTGGCGCTGGCGCCGCCCATCCTCATTCAGGCGGTGGCGGGGCTGGCGCTGGTTGGCGCCTTTTCCGGCTCCGCCGTTTCAGCGTTCAGGGAACCCGAGACCCGTGAGGCTGCAGCGATCACCTTTCTCATCACGGCTTCCGGCCTTTCCTTCGGCGGCGTTTCCGGGGCCTTCTGGGGGTTAATTGGCGGCGGGTTGATGATGGCGTTGCAGCGGGTGGTGAAGCGTGGTTAGATAGGATGCTTATTGTTTTAAAGAAATATTATTTATGGATTTCGAATTCGATCCTGCCAAAAGTGAAAGTAACAAAGACAAACATGGAATAGATTTCGTCGAGGCAAGAGCGCTTTGGCTGGACGAGAAAAGACTTGTCGTTCCTCTCGAAACCACTTCGGAAGAGCGGTATATTGTGATTGCGCAATTGCGAGGAAAGTGCTGGAGCGCGGTTTACACCTACAGAAATGACCGGTTGAGAATCATTTCCGTCAGGCGTTCCAGGGACAAGGAGAAGCAGCGTTATGAAGACGATCAGCGCTGAAGATTTCGACAAGAAATTCGACGATGGCGAAGATTTGGACGATTATGTCGACTGGTCGAAGGCTGGCCGTCCCGGGTTGGACATGGTGCATGTCGATATCGATCTTCCTGAAAAGGTTTTGCGCAGAGTGGATGCGGAGGCAGCGCGCCTCGGCATGACGCGTCAGTCCCTGATGGCTAAATGGATCGCCGAAAGGCTGGAGGCCGGCAGGGTCGGAAAATAAGTCTGCGCCTCACAAGATCACTTGTCAGACCGCCAGCCGCTGTTTATACACATCGCCATGAGCAACCGCATCGCAACCATTTCCGGCATGAGCGCGCAGATTTCTGCGAAGGCCTCGCCGTGCGGTGCACTCTCGCTTCTTAGCCTCGACCTTACACGCGGTTGCCGGGTCCAGTGAGGAGCGCCCGGCGGCCGAAAGCCCGCTGGTGCAAACGCTCCTCATCTCGAAATCTCATTTTATACTGGATTTAGGCCCTCAAGGGCCGCGCATCCGTCGATGGCTTGAAGAAGCCCGTGGACTGCGCAAGGAGGAAGCGAAATGGACGGCAAGATCACCAATATTTCCAAGGGCATGACCGACGCGAGCGTGAAGTATCGCCCTTACCCGACCATCAACATCCCTGACCGCACCTGGCCGGGCAAGACCATCGACAAGGCGCCGATCTGGTGTTCGGTGGATCTGCGTGACGGCAACCAGTCGCTGGTCAACCCCATGGGCCACGACCGCAAGGCCCGCATGTTCAAGCTGCTGCTCGAAATGGGATTCAAGGAAATCGAGATCGGTTTCCCTTCCGCCTCGCAGACGGACTTCGATTTCGCCCGCTGGTGTGTGGAAGAAGGCAATGTGCCTGATGATGTGTCCCTGCAGGTGCTGGTGCAGTGCCGCCCGGAGCTGATCACCCGCACGTTTGAAGCGCTGGAAGGCGCCAACAAGCCGATCATCCATTTTTACAATTCCACCTCGGAACTGCAGCGCCGCGTGGTGTTCGGCAAGGATGTGCACGGCATCAAGCAGATCGCCGTCGATGCCGCCAAGATGATCACCGACATGGCAGCCAAGGCCGGCGGCGGTTACCGCTTCGAATATTCGCCTGAGAGCTTTACCGGCACGGAGCTGGAAGTGGCGCTGGAAATCTGCAACGCCGTGGTCGAGGTGGTGAAGCCGACGGCCGACAACAAGCTGATCCTGAACCTGCCGTCGACGGTGGAAATGGCGACGCCGAACATCTATGCCGACCAGATCGAATGGATGTGCCGTAATATCGACAATCGCGAAAATGTCATCATCTCGCTGCATCCGCATAATGACCGTGGGACGGGCATCGCCGCGACCGAGCTGGGCCTGATGGCCGGTGCGGACCGCGTCGAAGGCACGCTGTTCGGCAATGGCGAGCGCACCGGCAATGTCGACGTCGTGACGCTGGCGCTGAACATGTATACGCAGGGCGTGGATCCCGAGCTGGATTGCCGCGATATCGAGCGCATCAAGTCGGTTTATGAATATTCCAATGAGATGACGATCCCCGAGCGCCACCCCTATGTCGGCGAACTGGTCTATACGGCGTTTTCCGGCTCGCATCAGGATGCGATCAACAAGGGTATGAAGGCGATCAAGGTCGCCAATCATCCCGTCTGGGAAGTGCCCTATCTGCCGATCGATCCGAAGGATGTCGGCCGTTCCTACGAGGCGATCATCCGCATCAACTCGCAATCCGGCAAGGGTGGCATCGCCTATATTCTGCAACAGGATTACGGCATCAACCTGCCGCGCAACCTGCAGGTGGAATTCCGCGAAGACATCCAGCGCATCACCGATGAAGAGGGTGTGGAACTGCCGGCCAAGCGAATCTACGAGCGCTTTATCGAGCGTTATGTGACGCAGCCGAACGCACGCATCAAGTTCGTGGATCACCACACCTATCCGGCCGGCGATTTCAAGGGCGTGCGCATCGTTGCCGCCGAGATCACCGATAATGGCGAGGTGAAGCGCATCGAGGGCAAGGGGACGGGTCCGATCGACGGGTTCATCAATGCGCTGTCGGTCTATCTCGGGGTTGATCTGTCGGTGAATGATTATTCGGAGCATTCGCTGCAGCATGGGTCGAATGCTTCGGCCATTGCTTATGTCGAGATGGAGCATCCGGGCGGGAAGCTGTTCGGGGCGGGGGTCAATACGAATATTGTGGCGGCGTCGCTGGAGGCGATTGTTTCGGCGGCCAATCGGGTGCTGGAAGAGCGGGCGAAGTAAGTGGGCCTTGAGGGTGGGGTTTTACCCCCCTCTGCCCTGCCGGGCATCTCCCCCTCAGGGGGGAGATCGACGCGCGGATAGGTCTCGCCCATCTCAACGTTTACGAATGAAGTGGCGGTAGCGCCTCTTGCCGATCTCCCCCCTTGAGGGGGAGATGCCCGGCAGGGCAGAGGGGGGGGTGAACCCCACCCACTAACCTAACCACTCCGGCTTCTATTCCCCCAACCGCGAAAACCCTAGCGGCCGCCCGTTGTCATAAAACACCCTGATATCCTCAAGCGCCACGCCCGTCCCCGTCTCATCGAGGCTATGCCGTTCGCAGGTTACGTTCCACGTGCCCGGCCCGCCGGAAATGTTGAAAAGATTGTAAGCCGCGCGCGGTTTTTCCCCACCCGGCCCCTGGCTGGCCGAAGCGATGCCGACGACCGGGATGTGGTCCAGCCCGTGATGCGTATTCAGCCAATAGACCGTGTTCAAATGCGTATGACCATGCAGCACGAGTTCCGCCCCCCCGACGCCGAGCGCGGCTGCAAAACGGCGGATACCGATCATGCGCTTGTGGGTGGCGGCCGCACCGCGGATCGGCGGATGGTGGATCATCACCACCCGAAATAGCCCCTGTTCGCCGGCTTTTTTCAAAAGTTCCGCCGTGGCGCGCGCCTGCCGGTTGCCGAAATAACCGGTGGCCGAAAAGGGCGGTGTGGCAATAGAGGTGGAGCAGCCGATCAGCGCCACGGGGCCGCGCACGCGCATATAGGGAAAAATCTTGCGGTCGTCGTCCCATTCCGGCGGATCGCCATCGCCGCGCACATAGGGGTACCAGGCCTGCATGGCCTTGTCATGCGCGCCGGAAACATAGGCGTCGTGATTGCCGGGAACGACGGAGGTTCTTTCAGGGTCGCCCACTTCCTCCAGCCAGTCGGCGGCGGCGCGGATTTCGATGCCGGTCGCAAGATTGACGAGATCGCCGGTAATAGCCAGATGATCGGGCGATTTTGTCTCGAGATCGTCGAGCAGCTTTTCCAGCGTATCGGTGAAGAGATGCTTGCGGCGGTTGCGGTGCCAGTTGACGAAACCGGTGATCCGTTTCGATGCGAGTTCCCGGAAAGTGAGTTTTGGCAGTGGCCCTAAATGGACGTCTGAAATATGGGCAAGTTTGAACATGGCGGCAGAGATAACCTATGATATGCCGCGCGTCCAACAAAAGCCGGCAGGCGGGGAGAAACCAGGGTGAATGACGAAACAACCGGGCGGCAGGCCCGTCCGTTCCATATGCGTGTCTTCATCCGCTTCCTGCATTTTGTTTTCCTGTTCACGCGCGGCGCAACTCTTGGTGTGCGTGCTGCCTGTTTCGATGAAAAAGGCAGGATTTTTCTGGTGCGGCACACCTATCTGTCCGGCTGGTACCTGCCGGGCGGCGGCGTGGAGCGCGGCGAAACCCTGCTTGAGGCGCTGCACAAGGAAATCCGCGAGGAAGGCAATCTCGAAGCGGCCTCCAGGCCGGAGCTTTTCCACGTCTACCTCAATCTGGAGGGCAGCAATCGCGATCATGTCGCGCTTTACCGGCTTGATGTCACCCAGACCCGGCCGAAAAAGCCTGACCATGAAATTGCCGAGAGCGGCTTTTTCGAGCTTTCAGGCCTGCCGGAAGGGGTGACGGCCGCCACCCGCCGCCGGCTTGCCGAACTTGCCGGCGAAACGGCGGTTGCCGACCACTGGTAGCGGCGGAAGGTTTTCCGTCAGCAGAGCGTCTCGCGGCCATGGGCCATGGTCAGATCCAGCTCCGGGCCGACGGGCACGATGCCGGTCGGGTTGATGGTGCGGTGGCTGCGGTAATAATGCTCCTTGATGTGGCGCATGTCGACCGTGTCAGGCACGCCCGGCGTCTGGTAGAGATCGCGCAGGTAACCCGTCAGATGCGGATAATCGTGGATACGGCGGATGTTGCATTTGAAATGGCCGACATAGACCGGATCGAACCGCACCAGCGTGGTGAAGAGGCGCCAGTCCGCTTCCGTCTGCTCTGAGCCGAACAGGAAGCGCCGGCCCTTCAGGCGGTCTTCCAGCATATCCAGCGTTTCGAACACTTTCACGGCATTCTGCTGGTAGGCATCCTGCGTGGTGGCGAAACCGGCCTTGTAGACGCCGTTATTGACGGTGTCGTAGATGACGTCGTTCAGCGCATCGATCTCGGCGCGCAGCGCTTCAGGGTAATAATCCGCGTCCGATCCGGTGAGATCGTTGAAGGCCACGTTGAACATGCGGATGATTTCCGCCGATTCATTGGAGACGATGGTGCCGCGCTTTTTATCCCACAAAACCGGCACGGTGACGCGCCCGGAATAGTTGGGGTCCGCTTTCGTGTAGACCTGCCAGAGCGTGGAGGAGCCGAACAGGTGATCTTCCGTCGCGCCCGGTGTGCGTTCTCCCTCAGGCTTGAATTCCCAGCCGTTTTCCAGCATCAGCGGATCGACCACGGAGACGGAGATCAGATCTTCCAGCTTTTTCAGCTTGCGGAAGATCAGCGTGCGGTGCGCCCAGGGGCAGGCGAAGGAGACATAGAGGTGGTAACGACCCTTTTCCGCTTCGAAACCGCCTTCGCCGGAAGGGCCGGGTCCGCCATCGGCCGTCACCCAGTTGCGGAACTGCGAGGCGCTGCGCTTGAAATGGCCCTTGGTTTCCTTGGTGTCGTACCAGATGTCTTTCCATACGCCTTCCACCAGCATGCCCATGATGATCTCCTTGATTGTTTCCCTGGCGGCGATATTACCCGTTTCGCTCCATGCCGCGAACCCGCAAGGCATTGAACAATGCGTTTCCGGCCACGCACAGGCTGAATGAAGAAGCGCCGAGATTTGTTCTGGACGGGTGGTGATTTTCCTGATAATTGCGATTTTCACAAATCTGAGGAAATTTTTGATTATGATCGAACCACGGATGCTCCGACGACGCTGACGCTCCTGAACGCCCTTACCGGCGCAGACGTCATTTATTGTCGCATCCGCATTCTGGAAGTTTCGGTCTCTTCATGTCCAAGCACGATCTTGTCTACCTCACCGAGGACGCGTCCCACGACGCCATCATCGACGTCATCAACGAAGAAGCATTTGGTCCCGGCCGGCACACCCGTGCGGCGGCGCGCATTCGCGAGCAGGGGCCGCATGACCGCTCGCTGTCCTTCGTCTGCGCCGATGATGGCGAAACGATTGCTTCGGTGCGGATGACGCCGGTTCTGGCCGGTGGGGTGAAGGGCCATATGCTTGGCCCGCTCGCGGTGCGGCCCTCGCACAAGAATATGGGCATCGGCCGGGAACTCGTCCGGATCGCCATTGCGGCGGCTCGGCGGAAGGGCTCCGAGGCCGTCATCCTGATCGGCGATCCGCCCTATTACATGCCGCTCGGCTTCGAAAAGGTCGCTTATGCGGCGCTCGATTTTCCGGGTCCGGTCGACCCGAACCGGGTGCTGGTGGTGCCCATTGGCGACGACGTGCACCAGCGGCTGAAGGGCAAGATCGGCTGGCGCAAATGCGAGGCCGTGATGCCGGCCGCTACGGCGGAAGATGAGGGTTTTGAGGAGCCGCTCAGGGTTTACGGCTGAGGCGGCTATCAGAGGAGCTTTGTGCTTTTTAGCGCAACCTAAACCCCGTCATTCCGGCCTTGAGCCGGAATCCAGCCGACGCGCGTCCGCGCGGCGGGAAGAGTCCTTCCAGCCCAAGGACTTGGGCTGGAAGGATCCCGGCTCGAGGCCGGGATGACGGAAGGAGCGTTGCGCGTTGTGGCAATCATCAAGACTGCCGTGCCAATCTTCTTGTAGGGTAAAACTCTCTGCCGGGTTTCTATCTCGAAACAACGCTTCGCGCTTCACAGAATTCAATTCCGTTTCCTCCCCCTATACGATAGCAAGTGAAAGTCGATTACTGCAAAGGGGCGGGGCATGACGGCAATCACCATGAACGATGCGCTGGAGCGCGCGGGCGCAGGCGCTTATCAGCGGCGGCTGATGGGCATATTCGGCCTCGTCTGGGCGGCGGATGCCATGCAGGTTCTGGCCGTTGGTTTCACCGCAGCCTCGATTGCCGCAACCTTCGGCCTGACGGTGCCGCAGGCGCTGCAGACCGGCACGGCGTTCTTTTTCGGCATGCTTTTAGGCGCTGCCGGTTTCGGACGGCTGGCGGATCGTTATGGGCGTCGCCGGGTGCTGATCATCACCGTGGCCTGCGATGCCCTGTTCGGCGTGCTTTCGATATTTTCGCCTGATTTCACCATTCTGCTTGTCCTGCGTTTTCTTACCGGAGCTGCGGTTGGCGGCACTTTGCCGGTGGATTATGCGATGATGGCCGAATTCCTGCCTGCCAAAAATCGCGGGCGTTGGCTGGTCTTTCTCGAAGGTTTCTGGGCTGTCGGGACGCTGATCGTGGCGCTGGCGGCGTGGGGTGCAAGCCTTGCGGGCGTGGCCGATGCCTGGCGTTATATTTTCGCCGTAACGGCTTTCCCGGCCGTTCTTGGTCTCGGGCTTCGCTTTCTGGTGCCGGAATCGCCGCTTTACCTGCTGCGCAGCGGCCGGTCCGAAGAAGCCAAGGCCGTCGTCAACCGCATGCTGGTGGTGAATGGTCGTGCGCCGCTCGATGTCGGAACCGGGCTCTTCCAGCCTGACGTGACCAAGGGGCAGGGGATATTTTCACCGGCGCTGCGGCAGCGCAGCATCATGATCCTCGCCATCTGGTTTCTCGTTTCCGTCTCCTATTACGGTGTCTTCACCTGGATGCCGGCGAAATTGGCGGGAGACGGTTTCGGCTTCGTGCGCGGTTACGGGTTTCTGGTGCTGGTGGCGCTGGCGCAAATCCCCGGTTATGCGCTTGCCGCCTATGGTGTTGAAAAATGGGGCCGCAAGCCGACGCTGATCGGTTTCTGCCTGCTCTCCGCACTCGGCTGCCTGCTCTTCACCCTTGCCACCGGTGGCGGGATGATTGCCGCCTCGCTTCTCATCATGAGTTTTGCGCTGCTCGGCACCTGGGGAGCGCTTTATGCCTTTACGCCGGAGCTTTACCCGACGGAATCACGCGCGACCGGCATGGGCGCTGCGGGCGCCATGGCGAGACTCGGCGGCCTGCTGGCGCCGTCACTGCTCGGTTATGCCATTGCGCAGGGTTTTGGGGTCGCGATCGGCATCTTTGCCGGGTTGCTGGTGCTGGCCGCCGTTGCGGCGACCATGATCAATGCGGAAACGCGGCAGGTGGCGCTGACCTGACCGTACGCTATCAGTAACGTTTCTCCAGCCACGTGATCGACTGGCCGGTGGAAAGCGGCGCAAGCGAACCGATCTTCGTGAAACCGAAGCGTTCGTAGGTCCTCAAGGCGTCCGGGTTCATCGTGTCGATATAGGCGCCCATGCAGCCGCGTTTTTTTGCTTCCGCCTCCGCCATTGCCAGCAGCTTCGGGCCGGCGCCCTGGCCGCGCATGGCTTCGGGCACGAAAAGAAGCTGCACGTAAAGCCAGCCGCGCGCGGTATATCCCACCAGACCACCGGTGACGGCATTGTCCTCGTCACGAATGGTGATGTTGAGGTCGCGTTTGTCGCTTTCGCCGAAACGGGCGAGATTATAGGCTATCAGCGGATCGCGGATGGCCTTTTCGGCTTCTGCATCCGCGACATCACTCAAAACGAAATTCATGCTGTTCTTCTCCAGACGCCGGGCGGCGACCGATTTGAGTTTCAATCGGAGACGGAGAATTCCGGCGCTGCCGCCGGGTCGAAGCGCCTTTACCGGCCCTCACGCCACCAGAGCGCGGAGAAGGCAAGCAGCAGCGCGCCAAGCCCGGCAAAACCGGCAAACAGCGGCAGGGTATTGACGCCTTTCAGCACCGTCTCGTCGGTCAGGCGTATCAGCATGCGGTCCTCGTCCGCAACCCTGATGTCCCCTCGCACCGGCAATATATCGGGAAGGGCGATCCGGCCGGAATTATCGGCCACCCGGTGCACACTGCCCTTGGTGGCGTCGGCCAACGGTTTCAGCGTTTCGGTCGTTGAAATCATCGCCTTGAATTCCGGCGCATCCACCGCGCCGACATGGACGAGAGTAGTGAAATCACCATTCTTGATCTCGAACAGTCCGGTTTCATCCATGCGGCGCTCGATCTTGTAAAGACCGGGCTCGGTGCTGGTGAAGGCCATGTTTTCGGTCTTGCCGGAGGGGAAACGCACGGTGGCCTGACCGGGATCGTCGCCGATGGTCTGGCGGGTGATTTCCAATGTGCGGCCATTGGCCCGCGCCGTCAGCGCCTCTTCTTCAAGCTCGGGCTCCTTCATCAGCCAGTGGGCGATGCGGCGATAAAGCGCCACATGCGGGCCACCGCCTTCAAAACCACGCGCCCAGAGCCAGCCCTGATCCGACAGGAGCATGGCGACACGGCCTTCGCCCTGACGGTTCAGCACCAGCAGCGGGTCCTGTCCGTCGCCCAGCATCACCGTCTGGCCCTGCGGCGGGTCGACGCTGATGGTGCGGAACCAGCGGCCCCATTGCGGTGGCTCGTTGGCCGATCCATCCAGCCCGCGGGTGACAGGGTGCTTCTTGCCCGCTTCCGAAAGGCGGGGATAGAATGCCGCCTGATGCACCTGACCCGTCGGTTGGGCCGGTAGCACGGAGGCGAGCGGCGTCATGGCGATCGAATCCTGACCGGCATGTTCCGGCCCGGCTGCGATCAGGAGCGCGCCGCCCTTTTCGACATATTGGGCGATGTAATCGTAATAAAGGATCGGCAGCACGCCGCGATGCTGGTAGCGGTCGAAAATGATGAGGTCGAAATCCTCGATCTTTTCGACAAACAATTCGCGGGTCGGGAAGGCGATCAGCGAGAGCTCGTTGATCGGCGTGCCGTCCTGTTTTTCCGGCGGGCGCAGAATGGTGAAATGTACCAGATCGACCGAGGCGTCGGATTTCAGCAGGTTACGCCAGGCGCGTTCACCGGCATGCGGCTCGCCGGAGACGAGCAGCACACGCAGGTTCTGGCGGATGCCTTCGATCAGGTGAACGGCGCGGTTATTCGCAGCCGTCACTTCGCCGGGAAGCTCGGCGACGGAAAATTCCATGACATTGTTGCCGCCACGCGGAACCTTGAAACTGAACGGCGTCGGCTGGCCGGGTGTGGCCTGAAGCGTGGCGATTTCTTCGCCGTTCATCTTCACCGTCACTTCCGCCGAGCCACCGCCTGCGGGGCGGCCGTCGTCAAACACACGCAGCGTCAGCTGCTGTTCCTCGTTGACGATGCCGAAGCGCGGGGCACGGACGATCTCGATGCGGCGGTCGAATTCATCGGCCTTGCCGGTGATCAGCCCATGCACGGGGGCGCGGAAGCCGAGCGCCTGTTCGGCATTGGGCAGGGCATTCGGGATGTCGTGAATCTGGCCGTCGCTGAGGAAGATCGCGCCGCCGACGCGGGATGGCGAGACATCGGAAACGGCGGAGGATAGCGCCGAGAAAAGCTGGGTCGAGGGCGAATCGCTCTCGCCATTATCGCGCACTTCGACGATGCGCGGTTCGATACGCGGGAAGCGGGAGAGCCGGTCTTTCAGCGTCTCCAGCGCCGTATCGGTCATTTGCGGCCGGTCCTGCACGTCCTGGCTCTGCGAGCGGTCGACGATGACGGGGACGATGGTGGAGAGCGGCTCGCGCTCCTCCTGCGTCAGAAGCGGATTGGCGATGGCAGCCAGCAAGGCGGCAAGTGCCAGCCCGCGCAGCCATGCGCCGCGCACGCCGCGCCACAGGCCGATGAAGGAAAGCGCGAGGGCGGCGACGGCCAGAACGGCGATCACGATCCACGGCAGGAAGGGGGCGAAGGTCAATGTCATGTCACTGCCCCAACCGTTCGAGAAGTGCGGGAACGTGGACCTGATCGGCCTTGTAGTTGCCAGTCAGCATATACATCATGATGTTGACGCCGGAGCGGAAGGCGTGTTCGCGCTGCATCTCATCCGGCGGCACGGTGGGCAGAACCGGCGCCCCCTGCGGATCGACGGCCCAGGCGCCGGCGAAATCATTGCCCGTTATCATGATCGGCGTCACGCCATCACCGGAAGAGGAGAGGCCCGAGGTGGTCTTGGCGGCGCCCTGTCGCGATTCCACCCAGAGCGGCGAACCATTGTAACGGCCGGGGAAATTGGTGAGCAGATAGAAGGACCGTGTCAGAACATGGTCTTCCGGGACAGGCTCCAGCGGCGGAATATCGATATTGGCGAGGATCGCCTGCAGGCGTTCGCCATTGGGGCTGGTCGCACCGGTGTCGAGCGAAGAGAACTGGTCGCGCGTATCGAACAGCACGGTGCCGCCGGCGCGCATATAGGCATCGATGCGCGAAATCGCGGCGCTCGACGGCATGGGGGCCGTCGCCGATACTGGCCAGTAGATGATCGGATAGAAGGACAATTCATCCTTGGAAATATCGAGGCCGACTGGCTGGCCGGGTTCCAGCGTAGTGCGCCAGGTCAGGAATTCGCTGAGACCCCGGAGACCCTGCTCGGAAATGCGGTCGACATCATCCTCGCCGGTGCGGACATAAGCGAGATGGGTAGCGTCCAACCGCTCGAAAATCTGCTCGTCGCCGGGTTTTGGATCGTCGGCGCGGGCGTCGGTTGGCGACATGGCGGCAAAGGCGCCAAGCGCCAGCAACAGGGTGGCAACTGTCGCGCTGCGGGCTTTTGGCAGGCGCGCGAAGGCGCCGTTCATGAAGAGCACGATCAGGCTGTCGGCAATCAGCATCAGGAAAGCGGCGATGAACAAAGCAGGGCGCAGCGATTTCGCGGTTTCGCCGATCAGCGCTTCGCTGGTGGTGCTGACGCCGGCGACGGATGTGTCGAGCGGGCGCAGCGTCGCGCCTGCGGGCAGGAGGTTGAGAGCCACGAAACCATCCTCTGTGCCATAAAGGCCGGGTGGATTGTCGAAACCGGTGCGCGGTGGCTGGCCGGCGCGCATTTCCAGCGGCCGAGCAGTGCCGATTTCGGCAGACAGAGCGCCTTCGGCTGTCAAAAGGCGGAACGGGGGCAGGGCTGCGGCCGGGGCATTGGCGGAGGCCGAAGCGCCGCCCGCCTTGGACAACTGCACGATACGGCGCAGCATGTCGACGAAATGGCCCGATATCGGCAGGTCGGACCAACTCGCTTCGGCGCTGACATGGAACAGCACGATGCGGCCTGCCTCGACAGTGCGGGTTGTGACGAGCGGCGTGCCGTCGGCAAGGCTGGCCCAGGTGCGTTCAGCCAGATCGGGTGTCGGTTCGGCCAGAACCTGGCGTTTGACGAGAATGCCATCGGCCTTCGGCATGCCGGCAAAGGCGCCGAAATTCGGGAAATCGGCAAGTGGCTGCGGCTCGGCCCAGGAGAGCGCGCCGCCGAGCGCGCGTTCACCCTGCCGGAGCGTCACCGGCACCAGCGGATCGTCAGCGGGCGCTGCGGCAAGGCGTGGTCCGGCGAAACGGATCAGCGTGCCGCCGGCTGCAAGCCAGCGCTGCATCGGCTCATAGGTTTCCTGTGGCAGTCGGCCAATATCGGCCATGACGATGACCGACGGGTTGGATTGCAGGATTTCCGGGATTGCCTGCGCCAGATCGGCCTGCCGCTGCGGAATGAGATCGACAAAAGGCTGAAGCGCGCGGCTGATATAATAAAGCGGCTGCAGCAGCGGCTGGAAATCATTGCCGGTTTCGCCGGCGAGCAGGGCCACGCGGCGGCGGCGGAAACCGTCATCCAGAAGATGCACGGCGCCCGCCGTCGAAACGCCTTCGAGGGAGAGGCGGGCGAAATCGTTGCGCAGTTCGAAGGGGGCTTCCACCGTTGCCGTTGTTTCGGCCTCGCCGGGGGCGAAGCTGGCCGTGCCATTGGCGAGAATGCGGCCCTGGCTGTCCTGCGCATTGACGGTCAGCCGGGCGGCTTCGGCCGTGTCGAGCCGCGAAAGTGTGACGCTCATGGCATCGGCATTGTTGGTGGCGCCGGTAATGGCGGCGATGGCCTTGCCGTCGCCCTTCACGATGCGGAATTCGGCGGGCGAGAGGCTGGCAAGCGTTCTCATCGCGTTTTCATCCTGCGCGGTCTGAACACCATCAGCAATATAAGCGAGCGTGCCGGGGGTCGTGCCGTTCAGCGCCTCGGTGATGGCTTCGGCCGTGCGCACGCGGTCCGGCATCAGCGGTTTCGGCTTGGCGGCGGCGAGCTTTTCCAGCGCCACGGCTGTCGTTCCCGATACGGCATCATGTTCGGCATCGGCGGTGAAGCTGATGGAGACGGGGCGGTCGGCCCGCTCCGCATCGCCGATCAGGGCCTGTGCGGTGGCCACGCGTCTTTCCCAGTCGGGCGTGGAGGCCCAGCTATTGTCGACCACCAGCACCAGCGGGCCGCTGCCGGCGATGCTGTTGTTGCGCGGGTTCACCACCGGATCGGCCAGCGCAAAAATTACGGCGGCGGCAAGCGCCATGCGCAAAAGGGTCAGCCACCACGGGCTTTTCGACGGTGTTTCCTCGCGTTTCAGCACCGTCGCCAATATCTTCAGCGGCGGAAACACTTCCGCCTTGGGGCGCGGCGGGGTGAGCCGCAGCAGCCACCAGATGGCGGGCAGCGCCAGCAGGCCGAAGAGGATGTAGGGGCTGGTGAAGACGAAAGGCAATGCGCTCATCGGTGCCCACCGCCCTGTGCCGGCGCGCCGGAAAGATACATGTGAACGGCCACAAGCGCCTCGGAAGCCAGATGATCGGTGCGGTGGAAGACGAAGTTCCAGCCGAGACGGCGCAGCGACGAGGACAGCGCCTCGCGTCTTGCGAGATAGGCGCGGGTGTAATCCTCGCGAATGGTCTCGGCGCGGCCGGAAACCAGTTTTTCGCCTGTTTCCGGATCGGTAAATTCGGTACGGCCGGAATATGGGAAGGTTTCTTCAGCCGGATCGGCGATTTCCACCACATGGCCGCGCAGGCCGCGCCGGGCGAGCGGCGAAATCTTCTCCATCACATTTTTCGCATCATCGAGAAAATCGCCGATGAGGACGATGTCGCTCGCGCCACGGATCATGCCCGTTTCCGGCATGCCCGTGGTCAGCGGCGCGTGCATGATGGCGGCGGCCAGCCGTTCGGCGGCGTTTCTGGCCGAGACCGGCTCCATGATGCCGGGGCAACCGATGCGTTCGCCTGAGCGCGCCAGGATTTCCGCCAGCGCCAGCATCAGCACCAGCGCCCGGCTTTCCTTGGAGACGGAGCCGAGGGTGGATTTGAACATCATCGACGGCGACATGTCCGCCCAGAGCCAGATGGTGTGGGCTGCCTCCCACTCCCGGTCGCGTACATAGGTATGGTCGTCGCGGGCCGAGCGCCGCCAGTCGATGCGCGACAGGCTTTCGCCTTCGGCATAGGGGCGGAACTGCCAGAAATTTTCGCCGATGCCGCGTTTGCGGCGGCCGTGCCAGCCGGCGGTGACGGTGTTGGCGATGCGTTTTGCCTCGACCATGCAGTCCGGCACCAGTGCGGCACGCTGGCGCGCGCGCGCCAGAACTTCGCTACCCGGCGTCTTGTCTACGATCTGGCCGATGGATGCCACAGGCACTCCTTTCGCGAAAGGTTAGGCACGCGTCTTTTAATTCTTCGCCTGCTCCACGAGGGCCGCAATCACATCGCGCACCGACATGCCTTCGGCGCGGGCCGCAAAGGTCAGCGCCATGCGGTGTTCCAGCACCGGTTCGGCCAGTGCATGGACATCGTCCAGCGAGGGGGCGAGCCTGCCTTCATAGAGCGCACGGGCGCGGGCCGTCAGCATCAGCGACTGGCCGGCGCGCGGACCCGGACCCCAGACAACGTGTTTGTCGGTCAATTTGTTGCCATGGCCGGGGCGGGCGGAACGGACGAGCGAAAGGATCGCATCCACGACCTTGTCGCTGACCGGCATCTGGCGGATGAGGGCCTGGATTTCCATCAGGCGCTCAGCACCGATCACGCCGCGTGCTTCGCCGGAGGCGGTGCCCGTCGTGTCGAGCAGGATTTGGCGTTCGGCGGCAAGCTCGGGATAACCGACATCGACCTGCAGCAGGAAACGGTCGAGCTGGGCTTCGGGCAGCGGATAGGTGCCTTCCTGCTCCAGCGGATTCTGGGTGGCGAGAACGTGGAACGGCTTCGGCAGCTCATAGGTCTGGCCGGCCATGGTGATGTGATATTCCTGCATGGCCTGCAAAAGTGCGGACTGCGTGCGCGGGCTGGCGCGGTTGATTTCGTCGGCCATCAGCAGCTGGCCGAAAATCGGACCCTTGATGAAGCGGAAGGAACGGCGGCCGTTCTCGTCCTGATCCATGACTTCGGAACCGAGGATGTCCGAAGGCATCAGGTCCGGTGTGAACTGGATGCGGTTGGCATCGAGGCCAAGCACGGTGCCGAGCGTGGTGACGAGCTTGGTCTTGGCGAGGCCGGGAACGCCGACCAGCAGCGCATGGCCGCCGGAGAGGATGGCGAGAAGCGTGTTCTGCACCACTTTTTCCTGGCCGAAAATGACCTTGGAGACCTCCGTGCGGATGGCCGCTATGTCGGAAAGCGCCTTTTCGGCCGAGGCGACGATGGCCTTTTCATCGAGGGTTTCGCCGGTATTCATCACGCCCATGTCGCTCTCCTCATACCTTCGCCGCTGTCACAGTCGCATCCCGGTTTTGCTGGTTGCCAACCGGGGCGGATTTTGCGCTGCATCTAGCTTATTGCTCTCTTGGCCGCTGACAAGCGCCATTCGAATGACTATGTCGTGACTTAGTATTTCCTTATCGGCAAAGCGAGACTCGAATATGGCAGCGGAGACGATAAATTCGGCTGATGATGCGGCGGGGCTTGCGGCGATGATTTCCCGCGCCGCCGAACAGAGCGGCGATGCCAAGCGCGGGCCGGCCCCGGTGGAGCGCTGGAATCCGCCTTTTTGCGGTGATCTCGACATGGAAATCCGCGCCGATGGCACATGGTTCTACCTCGGCACCCCCATCGGAAGGGCACCTTTGGTGCGGCTGTTTTCCACCGTTCTGCGCAAGGATGAGGACGGCAGGACCTATCTCGTAACTCCTGTGGAAAAAGTCGGCATCCGCGTGGTGGATGCGCCTTTCGTCGCGGTGGAAATGAAGGTGACGGCGGGGGAGGAGGGTGGTGAGCCGCTGCTGACCTTCCGCACCAATGTCGGCGATGTGGTGGAGGCGGGGCCGGAGCATCCGCTGCGCTTTGAGATTTTCGGTGAGAACCGCGAATTGAAACCCTATCTTCTGGTGCGCGGCAGGCTGGAGGCGCTCATCTCGCGGGCCGTGATGTATGATCTTGTCGCGCTGGGCGAGGTGATCGACGTGGAGGGCGTCGACATGTTTGCCGTGCGCTCGGGCGGGGTGACTTTTCCGGTCATGCCCGCCAATGAATTGGAACGGCTTTCGCAATGACGATGACGACAATGGGGAATGTGACGACAACAGGGTTCAAGACTTTTACTGCCGCCGACTTCCGCCGCCGGGTGTTGCAGGAAGGCGAGGGCGTGGCCGAGCGGGAGCATGGGGACCATGTGCTCAATCCGGGCGTGGTGCTGTCTGGAAACGGCATTAAGCTGAAGGATGCCGCCGTGCTGGTGCCCGTTATCGATGACGGCAATGATGCGCGGGTGATCTTTACGCAGCGTACCGCAACCCTGCGCAAGCATTCCGGCCAGATTTCCTTTCCCGGCGGGGGCATCGATGCGGAAGACCGCACGCCGGAGGAAGCGGCTCTGCGCGAGACGGAAGAGGAAATCGGGCTTTCGCGGTCTTTCGTTGAAACGGTCGGCCGCCTGCCGGATTATATTTCCGGGACGGGTTTTCGCATCAAGCCGGTGCTGTCGGTTGTCCGTCCGGGCTTTGACCTGACGCTCAATCCGACGGAGGTGGACGAGGTTTTCGAGGTGCCGTTGTCCTTCCTGATGGACCCGGCCAATCACGGTCGCGGCAGCCGCATCTTTCAGGGGAAGGAGCGGTTTTTCTACGAAATGCCCTATGGCGAACGCTATATTTGGGGCATTACGGCGGGCATCGTGCGAACGATTTACGAGAGGTTTTATACATGAATAGCCTTGCCGGGCGGGACTGGTTTGAAAAACCGGCGCTGAGGCGCATCTTTACGCTTCTGAATGCCGATGGCGGCGAGGTGCGGATCGTCGGCGGCGCGGTGCGCAATGCGCTGATGGATCTGCCGGTGGTCGATGTCGACATGGCGACCACGCTGACGCCTGACGTGGTGGTGGAGCGGGCGAAAGCGGCGGGTATCAAGGTGGTGCCGACCGGCATCGAGCATGGCACGGTGACGCTGGTGATCGACGGCGAAGGTTTTGAAGTCACCACGCTTCGCCGTGATGTGGAGACCAATGGCCGCCACGCGCAGGTGGCTTTCGGCACCGACTGGCAGACCGATGCCGAGCGGCGCGACCTCACCATCAATGCTCTTTATGCCGATGAGACGGGCGAGATCATCGATCTCATCAATGGGTTGCCCGATATTAAAACCGGAACCGTGCGCTTCATCGGTGATGCCGCGACGCGGATTTCGGAAGATTACCTGCGGATTCTCCGCTTTTTCCGTTTCTTTGCCCATTACGGTTCCGGCCGTCCGGATGCCGATGGCCTGAGAGCAAGCGCCCGCGCCAAGGACAAGCTGGCGACGCTTTCGGCCGAACGGGTGTGGAGCGAGGTAAAGAAGCTGCTTTCCGCGCGTGATCCCTCGCGCGCTCTTCTCTGGATGCGGCAATCGGGTGTGCTCGCCGAAATTCTTCCCGAAACGGAAAAATGGGGCATCGACGCCATTCACGGGCTGGTGGCGACGGAACAGGCACTCGGCTGGGCGGTGGACCCGATGCTGCGGCTTGCCGCCGTCGTGCCGCCGGACCGGGACAGGCTGGCTACCCTTGCTTCAAGGCTGAGGCTGTCGAAGGCCGAAGCGGGGTATCTGACCCATTGGGCCTCCGCGCCCGCCGCCGACCCCGACATGAAGGAAACGGCGCTTGACCGGTTGCTTTACCGTCAGGGCGTTGAAGGCGTGAAGGCGCGGCTGAAACTCGCGCTTGCCGCCGCCCGTGCCGATCTTTCGGCCGGTGATGTGGCTATGCAGAAGGTTGCGCGTTTTTCGACACTGCTGGCGAGAGCGGAGAAATTCCAGAAGCCCGGCTTCCCGCTGAGCGGCGCCGATGTGATGGCCGCGGGGATCGAAGCCGGTCCGAGGGTCGGCGAGGTGCTGAAAAGCCTCGAGGAAAAGTGGATCGACGTCAATTTTTCGCTGGACCGGGCAGCGCTGACCGCCCGGCTGAAGGATTTGCTGGGTAATTGAAGCCGCAATAGTGGCGGCGTTTCGGTTTTCGTCGTTTTGGCATTCGCAGGACAGTGCCTCCCCCTCCACCTCATTCCTGTGCTTGTCACAGGAATCCAGCCGGCGCGCGTCTGCGCGGCGGGAGAGTCCCTTTCAGCCCAAGGACTTGGGCTGGCTGGATCCCTGTGACGAGCACAGGGATGAGGGACGGTGAGCGCAACCGGAAACCGCAAACTCCGCAACCGAGGCATCGGCCCGAATCTTTGGGTCGCCTCGAATCGTCAAAATCCTTGTAACTCTTTGTTTTACGAATGTCTTTTTCCAAAGCCGATGGCGATTTTGGGAGACATGCGCTAAGCCGCATTCGCCTCGTCGCGGATGCGGGCCTTGATGTTTTCGATCATGTTTTCGCGGATGACGGTTTCGCCATGGGCCGAGCGCATATGTTCGACGGTTCGGCGCACGACTTCTGCATCGTCGTCTGCGCGGGTGTGCCAGGCGCAGCCGGGCACAAGCGTTCCACATTCAAACAGTCTCATGGTCTTGCCTCCCTGTTCAAGCGGGGGACAGCATTGATGTGAATGCTGTCCCTCCGACTGGAAACGAACGTTCGCCGCTTATGTTCCGGAGCGGCGTCCGCCGAGCCTGTTCAGGTCCCTATTCGGGCCCTTATTCGGGCCCCTATTCGGGCATTGCCCAGCACTGGAAAACAGAGGATGTGCCGGCTGCCGGGATTTTTGTACGAGGCATTTCGTCATTGTCGGCACGCTTTACCGTCTTTCCGGCCAGCGTGCGTTTTACCTGTTCGACATAAAAGGAATGCGGCAGTTCGCGATCGCCCGTGGCGCGCATTTCAGCTGCCAGGCGGTCGATCAATTCGGGGGTATCGATGGATTGCGGTGCTGCCTCGGGGGAAGCAGAAATAGGCATGCTGTTCGAAGTAATCATGACGATAGCTCCTCCAGTACGTCTGCGGGAGGAGACTACCACTGCCTTGGTTTTTCCATAAGTCCTAATTTGCGCTATTTGCGACGAAATGGCTGATGAGCGTCAAATTTGCGTGAGGTTTTTTAAGGCCAGCGCACCACCGGCGGCAGGGAGGAGAGAATCGATTCGACATTGCCGCCGGTCTTCAGGCCGAAGATCGTGCCGCGATCGTAAAGCAGGTTGAATTCCACATAGCGGCCACGGCGGATGAGCTGCTCGTCACGGTCCTCTTCCGTCCAGTTCTGGTTGAAATTGGCGCGGACGATCTTCGGATAAACGAGATTGAAGGCGCGGCCGACATCCTGCACGAAGGTGAAATTGGCCTCCCAGCCGCCTTTTTCCTCTTGCGGGTGCAGCCAGTCGAAGAAGATTCCGCCGGTGCCGCGCGGTTCGTTGCGGTGCTTCAGGAAAAAATACTCGTCGCACCACGTCTTGTATCGCGGATAGTCAGCGACGGGGTGGCGGTTGCAGGTGATCTCGAAAGCGCGATGGAACAGCTGGGTATCCGGGTCCTGCTGCGTCCGCCTGCGGCCGAGCACCGGCGTCAGATCGGCACCGCCGCCGAACCAGTGGCTGGTGGTGACGACCATGCGGGTGTTCATGTGCACCGCCGGCACATTGGGGTTAACGGGATGGGCGATGAGCGAAATGCCCGAGGCCCAGAAACGCGGGTCTTCTTCCGCACCCGGTATCTGCTTGCGGAACTCGGGCGAGAATTCGCCATAGACGGTGGAGGTGTGGACGCCGACCTTCTCGAAGACGCGACCTTCCATCATCGACATCTTGCCGCCGCCGCCTTCACCATTGTCGCGCAGCCAGTCTTTCTGCACGAAACGGCCGGGCTCCTGATCGGAAAGAGGGCCGCTGAGCTCATTTTCAAGGGTTTCGAAGGAGGTGACGATGGTGTCGCGCAGATGCTGGAACCAGGCTTCAGCTGCGGCCTTCTTGTCTTCGATGTCCTCGGGCAAGCCCTTCGGCAAGATTGGCCGTTCCATATCGTCTTTCTCCTGCGGTGAAGTCTGTTTCCTGCCGCGTCTAGCAGGTGTTTGCGCCGCGCACAAATTCGACTCGCCAAGGCGGCGTGCCGACACTATCTTTATCGATGTAGGTGCCAGAGGTGAATATCATGACGAAATTTGCCGGACCGCCGCCCCTTGACGGGCTGAAGCGCAGGATCGCCAATCACCGCAGGGAACGCGAAAGCGCCGGCGGTGAACAAAAGCGCGACGGCATGTTCGTGCGCCAGACCTTCTGTCTCGGCCGCGAAGAGGCCCGCGCCAAGGCGCGCGAATGGTTCGACAGCTTTCCCAAGGCCGCCTATTGGACGGAAGTGGAAAGCTGGCGGCAGCTGGAAGGCGACCGCATCGAATTCACCATGCGGCGTCTGCCCTCTGCCGATTGAAATAGAATCAGGCGCGCGGCTCCGCGTAACGCAGGCGGCTTTCGATCAGCACGCCGCTTTCATCCAGAATGGGATGCGCCACCGTCACGATATGGGCGTTGATGCGCTTCAAATCCCGCAGCATGTCGAGATGCAGCGAACTGGTCTGCATGCTTTCCGCCAGCCCGTCGCGCAGCCGCTCCAGATGGCGGTTGGAGGATTGTTTTTCGAGGCGGCGTATATCCACCTTGCTCTCCATCAGCCGGCGGGCGAGCTCGAAATCGCCGGTCACCAGAATGCTCTGGGCGGCGCGCAGGTTCTCGATGGTCATGTCGAACAGGGTTTTCAGCTCCTCATAACCGTCATCGGAAAATTTGAAGCTGTTCAGCACCTTCTTGCGGATCTGCTCGCAGATGCCCTTTTCGATGATATCGCCGATATGCTCGAGATTGATCGCATAATCGATGATGGCGATCGAACGGCGCGCTTCCTCGTCGGTCAGTCCCTTGCGGCCCAGCTGGGAAAGATAGACCTTCACCTCCTGCTGGCGGCGGTCGACCTTCTTTTCGAGCAGGGACACTTCCTGAAGCGGCGCCAGATCATTGTGCTTGAAGGCGTTTTCGGCGCGGATCAGCATCCGCTCGATGCTGTCGCCGACGCTCAGGACTTCGCGGGTGGCGTTGGCAAGCGCCACGACCGGCATGTCCAGCGCCTGCTGGTCGAGGAAATTCGGGCCGTCTTCTGCCTTCGGATCGCCGGGAACCAGCTTCGCCATCAAATCGGATATCAGGCCGGAGAAGGGCCAGGCGAGTGTCGCCAGAATGACGTTGAAGATGAGATGCGCATCAACAGGCAGTTTGGCGGGCGAAAGCGGCAATTGCTGTAAATACGTTGCGCCATAGGAGGCAAGTGGCATGGCAATCAGGCAGCCGATGGTGCGAACGACAAGATTGCCGATGGTGATGCGCCGTGCAGAGGCGGGACCGGAGAGCGTGGCGATGACGGGCGGAATGGCACCGCCGAGATTGGCGCCGAGAATAAGGACGATGATGAGTCCGGTGGACAGCGTGCCGGTGGCGGCCAGCGACAGAATGAGCACCACGACGGCGAGGCTGGAAGAAGAGACGAAAGCCAGCACGGCGGAAAAGATCAGCGCGACGGGCCATGCGCCGTCCAGCAGGCCGATGAAGACGCCGAGTGCCGGCGAGGCGCGCATGGGTTCGGTCGCGCCACTCAGAAGATGCAGCGACAGAAGCATCAGACCGATGCCGATGACGGCGGTTCCGCCGCCCTGTCTGGCATTGGAACTGCCTTTTTTGAGGATGATGCCCGCCAGTATCAATAGCGGCGACAACCATTCGACGCCGGCCGCGACGATCCAGGCGGTAACGGCGGTACCGACATTGGCGCCGAGCAGCACCACCTGCGCCATGCGCGGCTTGATGAGGTCCCGTTCGGCGAAGGAGGCGACCGTCAGCGCCGTCGCCGTCGAACTTTGCAGGGCGACGGTGGCGAAGAAGCCGGAAAAGAAGGAGCGCGGGCCGTTCTGGGTGCCGGTGGCCAGCACGCTTCGGAGTTTCATGCCGAAGGCGCGGGTGACGCCGTCCTTCACCTGGGCAAGGCCGAAGAGCAGCAGCGCAACAGCGCCGAGAAGGTTGACGATGACAATGGTGGATTGCATGCGACGTCTCCTCACACCCGCCGGCGGATGGTCCCGGCGAGAGCGATTTTTTATTGTCCGGCTAATCAGTATAGGAGCGTGAGCGCCTTCGGTACAGGCCAGGTTGCGACAGTTTCGCGGTAAAAACGGTCAATTTTCATGTTTGCCTGAAAAATTGGCTACAAAGATGGCGGGTCAAGACCACGCCGTCTGGCGCAAGGCCTCGCCGGTGACCATCGCGGCTGACATGGCGACGTTGATGGAGCGCTGTCCGGCCACCATCGGGATGATGATTCGCGCATCAGCCTTGTCATGCACATGATCAGGCACGCCGGCGCTTTCACGGCCGAAAAGCAGGATGTCATCGGCGCGATAGGTGACGGTCGTATAGGACAGGGCGGCCTTGGTGGAGGCGAGAACGAGGCGGCGGCCGGTGGTTGCCCGCCATTCCTCGAAACGGTCCCAGCTGACATGGCGCGTCAGCGCCGCCGCCGCGATATAATCCATGCCCGCCCGTTTGAGATTGCGGTCGGAAATATCGAAACCGGCCGGCTCGATGATGTCGACGCCAAGGCCAAGGCACGCCGCTAGCCGCAGGATCGTGCCAGTATTGCCGGGAATATCCGGCTGGTAGAGAGCGATCCGGATGTTGGACCCTGTTTCAGGCAAAATATCGGGCATGGTCTTCTTTTCGCATTCGGCAATGCCGGACCGATTATCACGGGTGAATGACCTGTGACAGATACGGCTGGGAAAAGTCCCTTTTTAAGACGGTCGGCCGCGGGATCTTCATTCGCATGACACATAGGCAGGCTACCCAATAACCAACCTATCGTCAGATAAATCAAAAGGTCCGGAAGCGCCGACGGGGCGGTTTCGGGCGGGATTTCTGTGTGCAGCTAAACAGGAAGCAAACCATGTCCGAACGGGTCAATTTCGTCCATCTGACCGATCTGCATATCGGCAATCCGCAGGTGCAGGATGACGATCTCTATTCCGAGACTTCGGCCACGCTGTCCGAAACGCTCGCGCAGATCAAGGCGCTGGTGCCGCCGCCCGAATTCATCGTCGTCAGTGGCGACCTGACCAACCGGGGCGATGCCGGCAGCTATGAAGAACTCAAGCGGCTGATGGCCGAGGCGGAACTGGATGTGCCGGTGCTTTTCGCGCTCGGCAATCATGACCGCCGCGACGGGTTCTACCCTGTCATGCTCGACCGTCATGAGGATATGGACGAGCCTTATGACCATGCCGAGGTCGTTGCCGGCATCCATGTCATCGTCATGGACACCAGCGTTCCGGGCAAGGTCGGCGGCGCTTTCGAACCCGGTCAGATCGAGTGGCTCGAGGATGAACTCGAAAACCACCCTGAACTGCCGAAGCTGCTGGTGATGCACCATGCGCCGGCGCTGGATTTCGACCGTCCCGAGGCGGAGTGGGAATCCCTGTCCTTTGACGATACCGAAGCGCTGGACGAACTGTTGTTCGAACATGATGTCATCGGCATTCTGGCGGGCCATATCCATTATGACCGCATGTCGCACTGGCAGGGCATTCCCGTGGTGGTCGGCATCGGCCAGCATTTCGCCACCGATCCGCTGTGGCTGCATGAAGGCGTGCGCATGTTGTCCGGTGCATCCTTCGCCATCGGCACGATAAGGGATACGGGCCTCACCGTCACCTTCGCGCCGCAGCCCAGCGATCGCCGGGAATTGAAGCGTCATACGCAGGCTGGCATGGCCGAGCTGATCACGGAATATGAGAGCGCCGGGGCGCAGGACGCAGCCGAATAAGGCGATACCTCACGGTCAGAGGCGGGCGGAAACCTTTGCGGGTAAATCCGCCCTTTTTGCGCTACTCGCCACAATCTTGAGTTTTCGCGAACGTCGGTGTCTTTCCGGCTGGTCATTGCTTAATTTTTGCGCTACAAGGCCATATCTTCAACACCAGCCAAGGGAGGTTCTCATGCCAAATGACATTCGTATTCGCCTCCCGGCCCCAGCGGTTCGTCTGCTGGCTTAGGTGATACCTCCGCGGCCTGGCCGCGTTTCCCATAGTTTGATTCACCATGTGGCTGTTGCGGCCACGTTCAAAGACTTTTCCGTTCCGTCGTGAGCCATATTTGTGTCCGCTCACCATGTCACGATGGAGCGATCGATTGCCGGAGCTTGGACTATGTTTGGCTGGTTTGAAAAACGCCTCGATCCTTTTCCCTCTTCGGCGCCTTCCGTGCCGCCGAAGAAATTGCTGCCGTTCCTGTGGCATTATGTGAAGCCCGCCTGGCCGTGGCTGCTGCTGCTCGGCCTGATGTCGATGGGCATCGCGATTGCGGAAGCCATGCTCTACAAATTCCTCGGCAATATCGTCGACTGGCTCTCCACGGCCAATCGCGAGACGTTTTTTGCCGATGAGGGCTGGCATCTGATCGTCATGGCGGGGCTGGTGCTGTTCCTGCTGCCGTTGATGGGTGCGATCCATACCATGACGATGCACCAGACGCTTGCCGGCAATTTCGGCATGATCGCGCGCTGGAAAATGCACCGCTTCCTGCTGCGCCATTCCATGAACTTCTTCGCCAACGAGTTTGCCGGCCGGGTTTCCACCAAGGTGATGCAGACGGCGCTGGCGATCCGTGAAGTGGCGCTGAAGGTGATCGACGTCTTCGTCTACGCGATCAGCTTCGTCGTTTCGATGCTGTTCATGGTCGCGGCGGCGGATTGGCGGCTGGTCATTCCGCTGCTGGCCTGGCTCGGTATCTATATGGGTATCCTCGCTTATTTCGTGCCGAAGCTCGGCCGGCTGGCGCAGGAGCAGGCCGATGCGCGCTCGATGATGACGGGCCGGATCGTCGACAGCTATACCAATATCTCGACGATCAAGCTGTTTTCCCATGCGGGACGCGAGGAAAGATATGCGCGTGAGGGCATGAACGTGTTTCTCGGCACGGTTCACCGCCAGATGCGCAAGATTTCCGGCTTCAACATCCTGATCGACCTCAACAATGCCGTGGTGCTGTTTTCCACGGCGGCGCTTGGGCTTTATTTCTGGATGCAGGGTTCGGTGACGGCCGGTTCGGTTGCCATCGCCATAAGCCTTGCCATGCGCGTCAACGGCATGTCGCAGTGGATCATGTGGGAAGTCACGTCGCTGTTCGAAAATATCGGCACGGTCTATGACGGCATGTCGATGATGACGAAGCCGCACGATATCGTCGACGTTCCGAAGGCACCTGAGCTTGCCGCCCCGCAGGGCGCCATCCACTATGACAACGTCCGCTTCCACTATGGCAAGAACAAGGGTGTGATCGACGGGCTGACGCTCGACATCAAGCCGGGCGAGAAGGTCGGCCTTGTCGGCCGCTCCGGTGCGGGCAAGACGACGCTGATGAACCTGCTTTTGCGCTTCTATGATCTGGAAGGCGGCAGGATCACCATCGACGGGCAGGACATTTCCAGGGTGTCGCAGGATAGCCTGCGCGAGCTGATCGGCGTGGTGACGCAGGATACCTCGCTGCTGCACCGTTCGATCCGCGACAACATCGCCTATGGTCATCCCGAGGCGACCGACGAGCAGGTGATCGCGGCGGCGAAGCGGGCGAATGCCTGGGACTTCATCGAAGCGCTTGTCGACATGCATGGTCGCCAGGGCCTCGATGCCCAGGTGGGTGAGCGTGGTGTCAAGCTTTCGGGCGGTCAGCGCCAGCGCATTGCGATTGCCCGCGTCTTCCTCAAGAACGCGCCGATCCTTGTGCTTGATGAGGCGACCTCGGCGCTTGATAGCGAAGTCGAGGCAGCGATCCAGGAGAATCTGTTCGCGCTGATGGAAGGCAAGACGGTGATTGCGATCGCCCACCGCCTTTCGACGCTGACCGAAATGGACCGGCTCATCATTCTCGACAAGGGCCGGATCGTGGAAGCGGGCAGCCATGCGGAACTGGTGGCGATGGGCGGCATCTATGCCGATCTGTGGCGGCGCCAGTCCGGCGGCTTCATCGCCGACCACGAGGCGGAAGTGGCGGCTGAGTGAGGAAAGCGAGAGGGCGGGGGTGATCCCGCCCTTTTTGCTTGTGGCCGCTGGGCTAGACTCCTTCTCCGTCATGCTCGGGCATGTCCCCGGCATCTGCCTGCGGTAGATATGAGGGCAGGTGGTTAGATCCTCGGGTCAAGCCCGAGGATGACGTTTGGCGTAAAGGATGATTTGCCCTCGGCTTAGTCCGGGGAACATTCCCCGCCCTCCTGCATTCCCCGAATGTTACCGAAATATAATCTCTTCCCGAAGCCTCCGCGGCTGTTCCCGCTCCGGGAATCCGCCTATATCCGGATCATGGTCATTACCCGCATCTTCGAGTATTTCGAGAACTGGATAAAGCCCTTCGCCCGCAAGGACGATTTGCGGCCGCCTGAAAGCACATTCGCTTTCATCTGGTTTTATATCGCGCAGGCCAAGGCGCCGTTTTTCGCCATGCTGGTTCTTGGCGGGCTGACGGCGGCCATCGAGGCGGCACTGTTCTGGTTCGTCGGGCGGCTGGTGGATATTCTCTCCACCGTGAAACCGGAAGAGGGCTGGGCGGGCCTGCTTGCCGCCCATGGCGGTGAACTCGTCGGCATGCTGGTGCTGATCGGCATCGTGCGGTTTATCGTCACCATGATCACGGCGCTGGTGGATCAGCAGATCATTACGCCGGGTTTCTACAATCTGGTGCGCTGGCAATCCTATATGCATGTGGCGCGGCAATCGCTGACCTTCTTCCAGAATGATTTTTCCGGCCGCATCGTCACCAAGGTCTGGTCCGGCGGGCAGGCGGCGGGCGATCTCGTCACCTCGCTGATGGAAAGTGTCTGGTTCGTCGGTATCTACTCGGTTTCCATGCTGTTCCTGATCGGCGGGCTGGACTGGCGGCTTGCGGTCGTCGTTGTCCTCTGGGTGGCGATCTTTTCGTTGCTGGCGCGGTATTTCGTGCCGCGCATCCGCTACCATTCCAAGGAGACGGCGGAAGCCGCCTCAATGCTCTCCGGCCGCATGGTGGATGCCTATAGCAATATCCAGACGCTGCGGTTGTTCGGGCGCGATGATGCCAATGACCGCTACATGCGGCAGGGCTTTGACATTTTCCAGCATGCGACCATGACATTCACCCGGTTCATCACCGGCGTGCGCGCCTCCATGGCGCTGCTATCAGGCGTGATGATCACCTCCATGGCGGCGCTCTGCATCGATCTGTGGCTATCCGGCAAGATCAGTTCGGGTGCGGTGGCTTTCACGCTGGCGCTGGTGCTGCGGCTCAACTTCCTGCTCGGTCGGTTGATGACGCAGTTCAACGGCATCATGCGCAATTTCGGCACGGTGCAGAATGCCGCCGAGCTGATCTCGCAGCCGATCGGTCTCGTGGATGCGCCGACGGCGACGGTGCTGGAGGTCAAAAAGCCGAGCATTCGTTTCGAAAATGTCAGCTTCCATTACGGGCGGACGAATGGTGTCATCGACCATCTCAATCTCGATATCAGAGCGGGTGAAAAGGTGGGTATCGTCGGACGCTCCGGGGCGGGGAAATCCACCCTCGTCAATCTGCTCCTGCGGTTTTACGATGTCGAAAAAGGCCGCATTCTGATCGATGGGCAGGATATCGCCCTTGTCCGCCAAGAATCGCTGCGCGCCCATATCGGCATGGTCACGCAGGATACGTCGCTGCTGCACCGCTCTATCAGAGACAACATCCTGTTCGGTCGCACCGACGCCACCGAAGCGCAATTGCAGGAGGCGACGCGCCGCGCCAAGGCGGATGATTTCATCGCCAGGCTCGAAGATCAGCGCGGCCGCAAGGGGTTCGATGCGCATGTGGGGGAACGCGGTGTGAAACTTTCCGGCGGCCAGCGCCAGCGCATCGCCATTGCCCGTGTGATGTTGAAGGATGCACCCATCCTCGTGCTTGACGAGGCGACGTCGGCGCTCGATTCGGAGGTAGAGGCGGCGATCCAGAGCAATCTGGACGAGCTGATGCACGGCAAGACGGTTCTGGCGATCGCCCACCGCCTGTCGACCATCGCGGCTCTCGACCGGCTGATCGTGATGGATCAGGGCCGCATCGTCGAACAGGGCAGCCATTCCGAGCTGGTTTCGCGGGGCGGCCTTTATTCCGAGCTCTGGGCGCGGCAATCGGGCGGTTTTCTCGCGGCGGACGAGGCCGTCTGAGCGCGCGGCGGCGACAGGCGAAAACTCCCGAGCTGGCTATATAAGTAAAATCAAAAGTTGTAATATTGCCGAATATGACGGTTATATGTCATATTATTCAACCTTAAATTCATTATTTCCCGGTAGTTACCTGGTCGTGAACGCGTGCAAGGACCGCGGTGGACATGCCGCTCAATCTCTGGGTCGAAAACAATGCATATTGTCAGAATTCGTTTTCTTTTGCCGGCTTTGTTCGGCGTCACCATTCTCTTTTCCGTCGCCCAGGGTATTGCGAGCATGCGATCGGTCGGGGAAATGGAGCAGCAGGCCAGCAATATCGTTCGTCGCATGGAACGGTCGCTCATCGTCGCCGATCTCGGCGACAGGCTCAATGACATCCGCCGCAATTATCTGGCGGTCATGAACACCGAAACACCGGAGGCCAGGAACGCCCTGTTCCAGCGTATCCTCAAAGCACAGCAGGAGCGCATAGAAGCCTTTGACGCCTATGCCGCGCAGATACGGCTACCTGCCACAATTGAAAAATTCCAGCGTCTGACTGGTATGGTCACGAATTACGAGACCATGGGCGCGGAGCTGAAAAAAGCCATCGTAGCCGCCGATGCGGACACGGTGCGGGCGCTGGCCGCCCGCATGACGCCGGTGGGCAACGCCGCCGGCGCGCTGATGAAGGAGATGATTGAAGACAATCGCCAGCGGGGCCTTGCGGACAATCAGGCGGCGGAAGCCGCCGGGCAATTTGCCTTTTTCATCTCGCTTGGCGCAATGTTAGTCGCCACCGTGGTCGCGCTTGCCGCGGCGCTCTTCAGCTTCCTGCGGATTTCGCGTCCGATCGACGATATTACCCGCGCCATGAATGGTCTGGCCGCAGGCGACAATGGCAGCGCCATTCCGCATTCCGGCCGCCGGGACGAGATCGGCGACATGGCCGCCGCCGTTGCCGTCTTCCGTGACAATGCCATCGAACGCGAGCGACTGGAACGGGAAACCGAGGCCAATCGCAGCCTTGGCGAGCGGGAGCGGCTGGTGCATGAGGCCGAAAAGGCGCGTGAGGCCGAGGAGGTTCGTTTTGTGGTCGAAAACCTCGGCGCGGGGCTGCGGAGGCTTTCGCAGGGTGACATGACCTTTCGTCTCGACGCGGCCTTCGCGCCCCGGCTCGACGGTCTTCGCGGCGATTTCAACGAATCGCTCGCCACGCTGCAGGCGGCGCTGCGCTCGGTGGGTGAAAACGCCCGGGCGATCGATGCCGGCGCGGGCGAAATCCTGATGGCGGCGGGCGATCTTTCCCGCCGCACCGAGCAGCAGGCTTCGTCGGTCGAGGAAACCGCAGCCGCGCTCGAACAGGTAACGACGGCGGTGAAGGATTCGGCCCATCGTGCCGCCGAGGCCGGCCGGATCGTGGAGCGGGCGCGCGAAAGTGCGGAAACGTCCGGTCACATCGTCTCGCAAACGGTATTGGCGGTGCAGGATATCGAGAAATCCGCCAATGAAATCAGCAATATCATCAGCGTCATCGATGAAATCGCCTTCCAGACCAATCTTCTTGCGCTGAATGCCGGAGTGGAAGCCGCCCGTGCGGGCGCCGCCGGCAAGGGTTTTGCGGTGGTGGCGCAGGAGGTGCGCGAACTGGCGCAGCGCTCCGCCAATGCCGCCAAGGAGATCAAGGTTCTCATCCATCGCTCCGGCGAGCAGGTGCGCGAGGGTGTCACGCTGGTTGGCAAGACCGGGGAGGCGCTTGCGGGAATCGTCGACGAGGTGCGGGAAATCAACCGGCATGTCTCGTCCATCGTCGTCTCCACGCGGGAACAGTCGACCGGGCTTTCGGAAATCAGCTCGGCGGTGAATCTGATGGACCAGGGCACCCAGAAAAACGCGGCCATGGTGGAACAGACCACGGCGGCCAGCGACAGTCTGGCCTCGCAGGCAAGCGCTCTCAACGTGCTTCTTTCGCAATTCATCCTGCAGGAAAAGTCCGGTGCCGTCGCCATCGCCGATCCGGCGGCCATTCCGCGGGTCTCACCGGCGCGCGCCATGGGCCAGAAAATTGCCGCCGCCTTCGGGGGCAGCCGACAGGCCGCGGCGATAAAGGAATGGTCCGAGGCCTGAGGGGCGCTTCGCCGCCCGGACGTTGACGTGTTTCATCACGTTGCCGGATGGCACATCGGAGTTGCTTTCCAAAAAATACACTGGCAGCGGCGGCCTTCGGGTCGCCGTTTCCGCAGGCCCGCCCCGTCGGCGCCGGGCATGAGCCCCTGGCGTGTTTTTGCTTTGCTGGAAATACGCTAGCGGCCGATCATGAAATCCGCCATCAGGCCATAATGATTGGAGCCGAGGCTGTCGGGCAGTCTGGTGGTTTTTATCAGCGTCGCCGGTGCGCGGGCGAAGATGTGGTCGATGGCGATGCCGAAGCGGCCGGCCTCCGTTGGCCATGTGGCGGGTTCGAAGGTCGCTTTCTTCAGATCGTTGGCGGAGAGAAAAGCGCGCATGTCGGGGGCGATACTGGCCGAATTGAAATCTCCGGCGAGAATGAGCGGGCCGGTGACGCGAAAGAGAATTTCGCTCACTTCATCCAGCTCATCGCGATGATAATCGTCGAAATAGGGCTTGGTAATATGGCCTGCGGCGAGCGTCAGTTCCGTGCCGTCGAGGTCGATATGGGCTATGGCAAACCGATCCCGCCGAAGATCGCTGAGGCTGTGGAAACGGCCTTCCAGCAATGGCCGCTTCGACAGGATTACGAGATCGCAGGTCGGTGTCCCGGTATAACAGCCGAGCCTGTGCGGATAGGTTTCCTGAAGGCGCGGCAGGGCCGATTGCAACGCCGCCGCCTCGAAGAGATAGACGGCATCCGCGCCCGATTCGACAATGGCGTCGGCAATCGCATCCGCATTGGCGGCATTGTCCATCAATATGTTGAAAGACAGCAGCCGAAATGGCTTTGCGCCCGGCGCAGCGGTGGCGGATGTGGAAAATTCCATCAGCATCGCAACGGCATGGATGGCGAGCGCGAACGACCAGATGAGGAGTGCGGCTGAAACCGCATCACGCGTCAGCCAGAAGACGAGGCAGGACAGCAGGATACAGGCGATGGCGATGTGCAGCTGGAAGCTGGTGACGAAGGCGAGAAGCCAGAAATCGGTGAGGTAGCGCAGGCTGGCGATGACAAGAACGGCAGCCACCGCCGTGGAGACCATGCAAGAGAGCTTCGCCGTCATCCGAATCCCTGCTTTCCAAGCTCTCCCTTGAAGTCTCCTAACATGGGGCATGGATGCGCACAATGTTGCCCGCCTGCCAAGGACGGCGAAAAAATGCGAGCCAAATCGGCCCCCTCAGGCAGAATTACGGCAGCTTTGTGTGCTTTGCTCTTGCCAAGTCAGTCAATATTTTGCGATCAAACAGAGTGACGCGGTTTCTTAATGCCGCAGTTGTGTCCAGGACGATGGGACGGAGTTTGTCCTGGATCAAATCATAGCGGGAGGACTCATGCGATTTACGGCAAAAACAGCGCAGAGGATGGTGTAGCGGTGAGCGAGCACGTAACCAATCACGACGCTTCGGGTGAACCGACCCGTCGCGATTTTCTTTATCTAGTGACGGGAATGGCGGGCGCCGTCGGTGCCGCAGCCGTTGCATGGCCTTTTATTGACCAGATGCGTCCCGATGCATCGACGCTGGCGCTCGCCTCCATCGAGGTGGATGTCGCGGCCGTCGAGCCGGGCATGTCGCTCACCGTCAAGTGGCGCGGCAAGCCGATTTTCATCCGCAACCGCACGGAAAAGGAAATCGAGGAAGCCAAGGCTGTCGCTCTCGGCGATCTGAAAGATCCCGTGGCACGCAATGCCAACATCGCCGCCGACGCGCAGGCGACGGATATCGACCGCTCCGCCGGCGAGGGCAAGGAAAACTGGATCGTCATGGTCGGTTCCTGTACCCATCTCGGTTGCATTCCGCTCGGCCAGGCCGGCGATTTCGGCGGCTGGTTCTGTCCCTGCCATGGCTCGCACTACGATACGGCGGGCCGCATACGTAAGGGTCCGGCGCCGCAGAACCTCGCCATCCCGACATTTGCATTCACATCCGATACCGTGATCAAGATCGGATAAGGGGACAGATATTCATGAGTGGCCATTCCAGTTATCAGCCGTCCACCGGCATCGAGAGGTGGATCGATTCGCGGCTTCCCTTGCCGCGCATGATCTATGACAGCTTCGTTGCCTATCCTGTCCCGCGTAACCTGAACTACGCCTACACCTTCGGTGCGATGCTTTCCGTCATGCTGCTGGTGCAGATCCTCACCGGCGTCGTGCTGGCCATGCATTATGCGGCCGAAACGACGGTCGCCTTCAATTCCGTCGAAAAGATCATGCGCGACGTCAATCACGGTTGGCTGCTGCGCTACATGCATGCCAACGGCGCGTCGTTCTTCTTCATCGCGGTTTATCTGCACATCGCCCGTGGCCTTTATTACGGCTCCTACAAAGCACCGCGCGAAATCCTCTGGATTCTCGGCTGTGTGATCTTCCTGCTGATGATGGCGACGGGCTTCATGGGCTACGTTCTGCCCTGGGGCCAGATGTCCTTCTGGGGTGCAACCGTCATCACCGGTTTCTTCACGGCGTTCCCCGCCGTCGGCGAATGGATCCAGCAGTTCCTGCTTGGCGGCTTTGCCGTGGATCAGCCGACCCTGAACCGCTTCTTTGCGCTTCACTATCTTCTGCCCTTCATGATCGCGGGCGTCGTGATCCTGCACATCTGGGCACTGCATGTGACCGGCCAGACCAATCCGACCGGCGTTGAAGTGAAGAGCAAGACCGACACCGTGCCGTTTACGCCCTATGCGACCCTGAAGGATGCGCTCGGTGTTTCCGTGTTCCTGATCGGTTATGCCTGGTTCGTGTTCTACATGCCGAACTTCCTCGGCCATCCCGACAACTACATCATGGCCGATCCGCTGAAGACGCCGGCGCATATCGTCCCGGAATGGTACTTCCTGCCGTTCTACGCCATGCTGCGCGCCATCACCTTCAATATCTGGATCATCGATTCCAAGCTCGGTGGCGTTCTCGTGATGTTCGGCGCGATCGTGGTGCTGTTCTTCCTGCCCTGGCTCGATACGTCGAAGGTTCGTTCCGCCGTCTATCGTCCCTGGTACAAGATGTTCTTCTGGCTGTTCGTGGTGAATGCCATCCTGCTCGGCTGGCTGGGTTCGCGCCCGGCGGAAGGGACCGGCCTGATCGGCCTGCTCACCGGCGATCTGAAAGGCAATTATGTCGGCTATTCTCAGCTCGGCACGCTTTATTACTTCGGTTTCTTCCTCGTCATCATGCCGATCCTCGGTCTGGTCGAAACGCCCCGGCGTATTCCGAATTCGATTACCGAGGCCGTTCTCGAAAAGAACGCCGCCAAGACGGGTGCCGCATCTGCGGCTGCCGAAGTCTGAGCGCGAAGGAAGGATGACGACAATGAAGAAGCTTGTAACGAGCATCGCGTTTATCGCCGCCATCGGCTGTTCCTTCACCGTCGCCTCGGCGGCGGAGGAGAGCCATGATCTCGCCGCCCAGACGGAGCACGCGGTTGCCGGGGGACACTTCCCGGTCATCAAGCCCGAGGAGCAGAGCTGGTCCTTTGCCGGACCCTTCGGCAAATACGACAAGGGCCAGCTGCAGCGCGGTCTGAAGGTCTATAAGGAAGTCTGCTCCGCCTGCCATTCCATGAGCCTCGTTTCCTTCCGCACGCTCGGGGACCTTGGTTATTCGGACGAGCAGGTAAAGGCTTTCGCTGCCGAATACGAAGTGCAGGACGGCCCGAATGCCGACGGCGAAATGTATAATCGCAAGGCGGTACCATCAGATCATTTCCCCTCGCCATTCCCGAACCATGAGGCGGCCGCTGCCGCCAATGGTGGCGCCGCGCCGCCTGACATGTCGCTGCTGGCCAAGGCGCGCGGTGTGGAGCGTGGTTTCCCGCAATTCCTCATCGACATGATCCCGATCGTCGGCGGTTACCAGGAAGGCGGTCCGGATTACATCCATGCGCTGCTGACCGGTTATCAGGACGCGCCGGCCGGTGTTGAAGTGGCCGAAGGCACACATTTCAACCCGTATTTCGTCAGCGCGGTCGCGCTGAAGATGGCACCGCCGATCAGTGCCGATCAGGTGACTTACGACGACGGCGCACCGCAGACCGTGGACCAATATTCCAAGGACGTGGCTGCGTTCCTGATGTGGGCCGCAGAACCGCATCTGGAACAGCGCAAACGCACCGGCTTCATGGTCATGGTGTTCCTGTTCATCTTCACGGCGCTGATCTATCTCACCAAGAAATCGGTCTACGCCAACAAGGAACATTGATCGGCATCCTTTTGCCGGCAGTCATTGGCCCCCACGGTCTCCGTGGGGGCTTTTTCATGTAGTCCTGTGGCCGCGCTAGCGGTCTACCGCAGGACAGGAGAGGCGCGGGCAAGGGTGCCGGTCCTTTTTTGTTGGTCAGCCGCCGTCAAATTGATAGGGTGGCCCGAACCATCTCATCCATTTCCCTTGTCTCAACTGGAAATACCATGACCGTTATTGCTTCGGAGCTTTCTGCCGCCATCCGTTCCATTCCCGACTATCCGAAGCCGGGCATCATCTTCCGGGACATCACGACGCTGCTCGGCAATCCCCGCGCCTTTCGTCGTGCTGTCGACGAACTGGTGCAGCCCTATGCGGGAACGAAGATCGACAAGATTGCCGGCATGGAAGCGCGCGGCTTCATTCTGGGTGGCGCGGTGGCGCACCAGCTATCGGCCGGTTTCGTGCCGATCCGCAAAAAGGGCAAGTTGCCGCACACTACCGTGCGCGTCGCCTACAGCCTTGAATACGGCGTCGATGAAATGGAAATGCATGTGGATGCGGTCCAGCCGGGCGAAAAGGTCATTCTGGTCGACGACCTGATTGCCACGGGCGGCACCGCCGAAGGCGCGGTCAAGCTGCTGCGGCAAATGGGTGCGGAGATCGTTTCCGCCTGTTTCGTTATCGATCTGCCCGATCTGGGTGGCCGCAAGAAGCTCGAAGACCTCGGTGTCGAGGTGCGGACGCTGGTGGAATTTTCCGGCCATTAAGGCTGAAAGACCGATCGGGGCCGCTGCGGCAGCTCCTCTTTCTGCAAGGCAAGCCATGTCCAGCGGACGCCCAGAGCGCGGTTTGCCGCCTGAATGGAGGCGACGTCCGCCTGCCGGATCAGCGTGAAGCCGAGGCGCGCGGCCTCGCTCGTCGTTTCCGATGGGGAAATGGCAAAGGCACGCCGTCCTTCAGGCGCGGGGCCGTGACGCAGCGACATGATCAGCAGGCCGCCCGCCGCCGTCATTTCCGAAAGGCTCTCCATGGCGGTTTGCCTTAGCCCGTGATCGACGTGGTGCCAGACGCCGCACAGGATGACGAGATCGAAGACGCCCTGCTGGCGGGCCTTCACGAGGCCGGGCAAGCTGTCATCCAGCCAGCTTATCCTCTGCGATGGATGTAATCGCATGCCGGGTTCGCGAAGTTCCCGCACCGGCTCGACTGCAAGAACATCGTGGCCCTGCGCGGCAAACCAGGCGGCGTCGCGGCCGGTGCCGCTGCCGATATCTGCGATGCGGCATGGTGTCGACGGCAACAGGTCGATGACGGGCGCGTAAATCTCCGGGCAGTCGAGATTATCGAATCTGGAAATCAGGTCCGGCGTTGCCGCCTCGGCATATCCCTTGAGAATATCATCCATATTTAACAGCCCGCCGCGATCCCGCTTCGAAGGTATCGCGGTGGAGGGATATGTGCCAGCCTCTATTCGAACTCCAGAACACCGCTGCGGAAGGTCAACACCGTTTCTCCAGACTGGTTCACACCTTCATTGAAGGTGGTGTTCAGCCAGACGCCGGACCGGGATTCCAGCGGGCGGGTCTCCAGCAGGGTGACGAAGTAGGTGACATCGTCTCCGGCGAAGACCGGTTTTTTCCATTTGAGTTCGCGAAAGCCGGGGGAGGGGCCGAGTTTGGGTGGCTCAAGGCCCTGCTGCTTCAACCTCTTCACCTCCTTGGCCCAGTGAGAGAGAAAACATTTCATCCAGCCTGCACCGGTGTGCCAGCCGGAAGCGCAAAGCGCGCCGAAAACGCTGTTCTTCGCGGCTTCTGCATCGAGGTGAAAGGGCTGCGGATCGAAATCGCGGGCAAAACGGACGATATCTTCGGCGGAAAAATGCAGCGTATCGAGGGTGACGCGTTCGCCGACGGGAGAAAGTTCTGCCAGCCTCATGCCGCAATGCCTCCATTTGCGCGCATCAGGAACATGACGGTATTTTCCCCGTGCGATACCAGAATGCCGCGCTGGTTATAAAGCTCGTGGCGAAATTTCACGAGGCCGATGCCGGGGCGCGACGCGGAGGGCCGCTGTTCCAGCACGATGGATTTTCCCGAAAGCGTATCCCCTGCCAGAACCGGTTTCTTCCAGTCGACATAATCGATGCCGGGGCTGCCCTGCGAGGTCGAGTTGGAAATATAGCTGTCCGCCATCATCCGCATCAGCAGGCTGCAGGTGTGCCAGCCGGAAGCCGCCAGCCCGCCGAGAATGCTCTGGCGGCCAGCCTCTTCGGAAAGATGCATCGGCTGGGGATCGAATTCGCTGGCGAATTCGATGATTTGTGCTGCGGAAAGCGATTGCGGTCCGAGGGGAAATTCCCGACCGACGGAAAAATCCTCATAGGCATATGTTGCGACCGGCGTCATGGTTTCCTCCCTTCGCACAGTCAATATCGCCGGCATCTAAAATGATTTTTCCCTTTACGTAAAGGTCAAATCGGGGAGGTCTTTCTTTTGGAGAGGTAGTTTGGAGCGAGCGGGCGCGCATTTCGCCTTCTCCCCGCCGGGGAGAAGGTCGCGGCAGCGGGATGAGGGGCGAGGGTAGAGATATCAGGAGAGCTGGCCCCCTCATCCGACCCTTCGGGCCACCTTCTCCCCGGCGGGGAGAAGAAACCGTGCCGCAATGTTCGGCTACCCTTGCTGGCGACCTTCTCGAGGCCGCAAGGGCCAGATCAGGTGTTAAAGCGGAAGTGGATGACGTCGCCATCCTGCACGACATATTCCTTGCCTTCGTCACGGGCCTTGCCGGCTTCCTTCGCGCCGACTTCGCCCTTGAAGGCGACATAGTCGTTGTAAGCGATGGTGTTGGCGCGAATGAAGCCGCGTTCGAAATCGGAATGAATGACGCCGGCGGCCTGCGGGGCCTTGGTGCCACGCTCGATGGTCCAGGCGCGGCATTCCTTCGGGCCGACGGTGAAATAGGTGATGAGATCGAGCAGCTTGTAGCCGGCTCGGATCAGGCGGTCGAGGCCTGCCTCTTCGAGGCCGAGGGCGGAGAGGAATTCCTTGGCCTCTTCATCGGGAAGCTGCGCGACTTCGGATTCGATCGCCGCAGAGATGACGACGGATTCTGCGCCCTGGGCCTTGGCCATTTCGGCAACGGCCTTGGTATGTTCGTTGCCGTCGACGGCGTCGCTTTCCGCGACGTTGCAGACGTAGAGGACCGGATGCGCGGTCAGGAGGTTGAGACCCTGAAGGATGCGCAGTTCTTCGGCATCGAGCGTGGAGAGCAGGGTGCGGACCGGCTTGCCTTCATTGAGAAGCTTCAGCGAAGCTTCCATCAGCGGCAGCTGCGCCAGTGATTCCTTGTCCTTGCCGGTGGCGCGCTTGCGGGTCTGTTCCGTGCGGCGCTCCAGGCTTTCGAGATCGGAAAGCATCAGCTCGGTCTCGATGGTTTCGGCATCGGCCACGGGGTTGATGCGGCCTTCGACGTGGGTGATGTCGTCATCCTCGAAGCAGCGCAGAACGTGAACCACGGCGTCGACTTCGCGGATATTGGCGAGGAACTGGTTGCCGAGGCCTTCGCCCTTCGATGCGCCGCGCACCAGACCGGCGATATCGACGAAGGAGATGCGGGTGGGGATGATTTCCTTCGAGCCGGCAATGTCGGCGAGGATTTTCATGCGTGCATCCGGAACCGCCACTTCGCCGGTATTCGGCTCGATGGTGCAGAACGGGTAGTTGGCGGCCTGCGCGGCGGCCGTTTTCGTCAGCGCGTTGAAGAGAGTGGACTTGCCGACATTTGGCAGTCCAACGATACCGCATTTGAAGCCCATGGCTTGAAACCTGTCCGTTTGAAAGAATTCGTTGAGGAGCCTTTTGCGGAAACGGCAGGGCAAGGTCAAGCCCGCGGGCCGATTTGTGCGGGCAAAGCCCCTTTAATGGTGCGGAATTGCGGGCAGGGTTGCCGATGGTGCGGTTGCGGCGCAATATAAGTGGGTCAAGCGATCGATCTTTCGTCATCAACGGGGTTTTCCCATGAACAACCGCGATGAGCGACAGGCACGAGCGACCATGATGAGTGACAGTCCTGTCGATCTCAAGCCAAAACCGAAAGTCAAACCAAAGCTGGAGCGGCCGAAGCTCTACAAGGTTATTCTGCTGAATGACGACTATACGCCGCGCGAGTTCGTTACCGTCGTCCTGAAAGCCGTCTTCCGCATGAGCGAGGAAACCGGCCATCGGGTGATGATGACGGCGCATCGCTTCGGCAGTGCGGTTGTCGTTGTCTGTGAGCGCGATATTGCCGAGACCAAGGCCAAGGAGGCGACCGATCTCGGCAAGGAAGCGGGATTTCCGCTGATGTTTACGACCGAGCCGGAAGAGTGAGCGTTATGCAGTGTAACGGGTGCCGAGCGGGATGCCGTCCGGTCATTGTGCGGAGTTCGACCCTCATCCCTGTGACAAGCACAGGGATGAGGGACGCTTTGCTCCCTAGTCTTGCCGGATCTGAAAGCCGGTCTTGTTCTGAACAAAACCGCAGCTTTCGTAGAAGGCATGAACTTCCGGGCGCTGGCGGCCGGTGAGTAGCATCACCTTGTAACAGTTCGCGGCAAAGGCGACCTCAATGGCGTGGCGAACGACCGCGCGGCCGTATCCTCGACCCCGACGGGCCTCCAGTGTCACCACGTTTTCAATGAAGGCATAGGGGCGGGCGGCGCGGGTCAGGTTCGGAGCAATCAGAAGCGTGGCGGTCGCGACGGCTTCCCCGTTATCCGTTGCGACAAACACGGTCAGGCCCGGCTGGGCGAGCATGGCGGCGAAGGCCGCGCCTGCCTCTTGCGCCGACAACACGGGATCGGACGGATTGAGTGCCTGGTAGAGTTCGAGCAAATCGGGCAGGTCGCCGGCTTCCGCCTCGCGCAGGACGATGGTTTCAGAAGACACTCGCGACTAGTCCTTCTTGGCGAACATACGCTTCAGCATTTCGGCCATCGGGCCGGTTTCCGGCAGCTTTTTGGGCTGGGCGCTGTTGCGTGCCTGATGAATGTGGGATTGCGCGGCGGGTTTGGTTGCCTTGGCCGGCTTCTCGGCTTCCGGCTTGCTGCCCGTCGCGAGCGCCAGCTTGTTCATCAGCTGCGAATCCTCTGATTTCACCAGCATGGCGGCATTGTCGGCAATGGCGTCCAGAAGCGGATCGAGCCAGACCCGGTCGGCCTTGGCGAAATCGCCGAGCACGTGGCCGTGCACCCGCTCCTTGTCACCGGGATGACCGATGCCGAGGCGCAGGCGGCGGTAGTCCTTGCCGCAATGGGCGTCGAGCGATTTCAGGCCGTTATGGCCGCCATGGCCGCCGCCGGTCTTGATACGCGCCCGGCCGGCCGGAAGGTCCAGTTCGTCATGAATGGCAATGACATCCGCCGGTGCAAGCTTGAAGAAGCGCATGGCTTCGCCGACGGATTCGCCCGAGAGGTTCATGTAGGTCAGCGGCTTCATCAGCAGGACCTTTTCGCCGCCGATCTCGCCTTCGGAAATCTCCGCCTTGAATTTCCGCGACCAGGGCGCAAAGGAAGGCAGGCGCTGCAGCGCGTCGACGGCCATGAAACCGATATTGTGGCGGTTTCCCGCATATTGCGCGCCGGGATTACCAAGTCCTGCGATGATCTTCATGGGGCATGTCCGCGTTTTGCCTGACGATGCTGTTGTCACCACCCCGAAATCCGCCGGCTGTCAATCTTTTTATGGATTTAGGGCTTTTTATGGGGTTCTGGATGGGCGCTCAGGGGCTGACGAGGTTGTAGCGGTCGAATATCCGCTGCTGCGTTCCATCGGCGATCAGCCTGTCCAGCCGGGCCTGTAATTTCGCGATGAGCTCGTCGGGAACGCTTTTGTTGCAGGCAAGGCCAAGCTGTTGCCGCGTGAGCGTTATCACTTCCCTGAACGTGTGGGCGGGCAGGCTTTTGAAGGTGCTTTCAGACATGGGCATCAGGTCGATGCGACCGGCTTCCAGCTTGTGAAGCGTGATCTCGAAATCCGCGCCGACATCCACCTGCGGGAAGCCGAGCTTTTCCAGCAGCGCTTCGGTGTAATCTCCCCGCTGGGTTCCCACCCGATATTTCCTGGCCTCCTCCAGGCTGGGGGCTTCGACATCTGCCTCGCGGCGGGCCACGAGGACGTTGCGATCTATATGGATCGGCGTGACCCATTTGAACTGTTTTTCCCGCTCCGGCGTTCTCGCCGCGGCGAAAACGCAGTGCATTGCCTGTGTTCTGGCCAGTGCGATGGCCCGCGCCCAGGGCATGACGGCGACCTCGTAACTGGTGCCGGTATCCTCAAGCACGGTCTTGAGCTGGTCGAAATAGACACCCCGCACGCTGCCGTCGCTGGCCTGCAGATTGTAGGGCGGGTAGACCTCGGTGGTCAGGAAGAGCTTGGCGGCGCTGGCCGGAGCGGCAAGAGCAAGAAAGATCAGGCAAAAGCGGATCAATCCCATGGCTGCCTCCTGCCGGTTTACGCTTGCCGCGCAGCGGCGTGGTTTTGCCCGGACGCCGTGTCGAGTGAGGTGATCAGCCTTTCGACCGGCTGCGGCCGGGCGAAGAAATAACCCTGCCCGAAATCCGCGCCTATGTCAGTCAGAAGCGCCTTCTGTTCTTCCGTCTCGACGCCTTCGGCAATGACGGCGCAGTTCATCTTGTGCGAGATGGCCGCGATGCCTTCGACCAGCATGCGGTTGCGCTGCCTGATGTCCATCCGGTCGTCGCAGATCGAGCGGGTGAAGGACTGGTCGATCTTGACGATATCGACCGGGAAACGGCTGAGATAGCTGAGCGAGGAATAACCCGTGCCGAAATCATCCAGCGCGATGCGGCAGCCGAGCTGATGGATGGCATTGAGGATCGCCCGGATTTGCGGATCGTCCTTCATGATAACGGCTTCGGTGATCTCGATGACCAGCCGTCTGGGAAGAATGCCGTGGCGGTGCAGAACGCCGGCGATACGCGTCGGCAATCCCGGTTCGAATTGCAGCGGCGAAAAATTCACCGCCACGTAGGTCTGCTCCATGCCGGGCAGGCGCGACAGTCTGGCTAGATTGGCAATCGACTGATCGAGAATGACATTGCCGATGCGGTGGATGGTGCCGTTTTCCTCCGCAAGGCTGACGATCGCGGCCGGGGAAAGCAGGCCCTTGTCCGGGTGGTTGAGGCGTAGCAGCGCCTCGAAACCCGCCGTCTGGCCGGTGGAGAGGTCTTGAATCGGCTGGAAATAAGCCTCGAACCAATCCTCTGAAAGCGCCTGCGCGATATCCCGCTCCAGTTCCGCATGCTCGCGCGCCCGGTCCATGATCGAGCTGTCGAAGACCTGCGAGCCGTTTTTGCCCGTCCTTTTGCGGGAATACATCGCCATATCGGCATTCTGCAAAAGCTCGGAGGCGCTGGAGGCGTGCAGGGGATAAACGGCCATGCCGATGCTGGCGCTCAAGCGGATGCTGTTGCTTTCGATCTCGAAAGGCGTGTCCAGCATGGTGCAGATGCGCTCACAGAACTGCAGGGCGCGCTCTTCCACCTTGTCGCCGGCCAGAAGAATGGCGAATTCATCGCCGCCGAGCCGCGATGCGCTGTCCAGCGGCGTCAGCAGCGGCTCGAGTTTCAGCGTGAATTGTTTGAGAACGGCGTCGCCCGCCGCATGGCCGAGATTGTCGTTGATCGCCTTGAACCGGTCGAGGTCGATGAACAGGCAGGCCAGTTCGCTGCCGTTGCGGTCCGCATCGCGGATCTGCAGGTCGAGAATGGCCTCGAAGCCCTGACGGTTGAAAAGGCCGGTCAGGTGATCGGAAATGGCCTGCTGGCGGTTGCGCTTTTCCGACTGGCGCAGTTCGGTCACATCGGTCATGACGCAGAGGCATGTGCTCTGATGTGCCGCATCGCCGGAATCAAGAGCCTTTTCGAGGATGAGGGCGTCCATGACGCTGCCATCCTTGCAATGGAAACGCACGGTAATGCCGCTATGTGGAACATCGGGCAGGGGGTGCGCCGTCCTGCGCTGCTGGAACAGCAGCCTGTCATCGGGATGGATGAGGTCGGCGAAATTCAGGCCGAGTATCCGGGTGCGGTCGTAACCGGTTGCCTGCACCCAATAGTCACTGACGGCGGCGATGCGGTCGTGCCGGTCGAGCGAGAACAGCATGGCGGGCGTCCGGTTGTAGATTTCCGTCTTTCGCTCATGCGCATTCTTGATCTCCAGCTCTTCCTTTTCGAGCTGGGTCTGCATTTCGTTGAAGCTTTTCGCCAGCCGGCCGATTTCGTCTTTCGAGCGCCAGTCGACGTGGTGGCGCGAGCCGAGGCGCCGTGTTGCCTCGATAGCGGCCGCGAGCCGCATCAGCGGGCGGATGACCATGAAGCGGTTGCCGGCGATGGCGGCAAGAACGATGGTGAGGACGGCGAGGATGAAAATCGTGATGAAAGCCAGTTCGGTGCGGCTCAAAGAGGTCAGAAGACTGACATTGTCGTAATAGAGAGTGAGCTGTCCGACGGTGACCGGCCCCTTGGTGGTCTTGTAGACCACCTCGCGTGTTGTCGAGGCGGCATCCTGAATAATGTCGCTGCCGGCGGTCTGGACGACATCGAGCTGGCCGGATGTATCCTTGACCTCGACCATGCGGATCATGGGATCGGAAACAAGGGTTCCGGTAATCTGGTTTATGGTGTCGTCATCAAGGTCCCACAGGGGGCGGGCCAGCGCCTGCGTATTCGTCGACAGCAGAATTTCGATATGGTTACGCTGGCCGCGGATAGCCTCGTTATAGGAAAGCGTCAGCAAAAGCGTGAAGAGCGGGGCGACCACTGTAAGAAGTGCGCCGGAAACAATCGCGATAAAGCGACTTTCGACGGAATGAGCCATGTTCGATTGCAGCTACCCTTTGCCCCAGACTTGCTGCGCCGCCGTTTCGTCCGTCCCGCGAGGTTTTGCGAAGATTTTCGGCAAAAGCCTGTTTTCCCACGCATTGCCTCAGCCGACGGTGTTCCATGACAGCGCCAGGGTATCGTTTCATGGAAGTGTTAATCGACACTGAAACGGGTTCCGTATCAGGTGAGGATGGCAAGCTTTCTGGTTTTAAAGTTCATAAAAACTAAAAGGCCCGTTCCGAAAACGGAACGGGCCTCATTCTTCAAGGCTATCCGGCCTTGCGGCCGCCGATTATTCCTCGGAAGCTTCTTCAGCCGTTTCTTCTGCAACGCCGCCAGCCGGAGCGACGATCGTTGCGATCGTGAAGTCACGGTCGGCGATGACAGGCGTGATGTTCTTCGGCAGCTTCACATTCGAAATGTGAACGTTGTCGCCGATCTTCAGGCCAGCGAGATCAACCGTGATGAATTCCGGAATGTCGTTGGCCGGGCAGTGGAATTCCACCGTGTGGCGAACGATGTTCAGAACGCCGCCGATCTTGATGTCCGACTTTTCTTCGTTGACGAAGTGAACCGGAACTTCGACGTTGACGAGCGTGTTGCCCGAAACGCGCAGGAAGTCGACATGCATGGTGAAGTCGCGGACCGGATCAAGCTGGTAGTCCTTCGGCAGAACCTTGATCTTCTTGCCGTCGACGTCGATGATCGCAACCGTCGTCATGAAACCGCCGGCGTGGATACGCTTGGTGACTTCGTTGGTCGACAGGGCGATGGAAATGGGGGCCTGCTTGTCACCATAGATGACAGCGGGAATCAAACCGTTGCGGCGAAGTTCACGAGAGGACCCCTTACCAACTCGTTCGCGCGCCTCGGCCTTGAGCTCATACGATTCTTTGCTCATGGCAATTCCTTTCGAGGTTATATGGAGAGTTCATGCCGAACGAAGCGGCCTGAACCGGAGAGGCCAAAGGCCATCCCGCCCGCGTTGCCTCCAAGGGTGTCTACACGGGTGCGGGCGCTATAATACAAACGGAAGCCAAAGACAAGAGCGGCCCTGTTTTCAGGGGTGCCGCTTTATAATTTAATTAGTATTCACTAATTCACTCGTTTGTTGCAACTTTTAATATATGCTTATCCATGCACATAAACCCGGTGAAAACTTGGCGAATGATAAGGCTACGCAAAATTCCAATTGCGTAGATGACAATGCTCAAAGTTCTCCAGTGCCTCACCATTGATCACGATTATCGATACACCGCCGCAGCGGTCTTTGTCTGCATGCTGGGTAGTTTCGTTTCGATGCGGCTTTTTTCGAAAGCACGTCTGGCGACGGGGGTGCAGAAGGTCAACTGGCTGTTTCTGGCGGGCGTCAATGGCGGGGCGGCGATATGGACCACCCATTTCGTGGCGATGCTGGGCTATGTGGCGGCGGGTGATGTGGGATACGATCCCTATCTGACCGGGCTGTCGCTTCTGATCGCCATTACCACGACGACTGCCGGTTTCGGCATTTCCGCCTATGGCGGGCGCAGCGTGCTGGTGGAAGCCGGCGGGATCATCCTCGGCCTCGGCATCGCGGCCATGCATTACACCGGCATGGCGGCCTATAATGTTCAGGGCATGATTTTCTGGGATCAGGCCTATGTCATCGCCTCACTGATATTGGGGGCGGTGCTGGGCGCCATTGCGATTAATCGCATTGCCCGACCTCTCAACCGTTTCTGCCAATATAGCGCGGTGGCGTTCCTCATCCTGGCCATTGCCTCGATGCATTATACCGGCATGGCCTCGATGTCCTTCGCCTTCGACCCACGCGTCGTCATTCCCGAAAATCTGCTGCCGCCGGCCATCATGGGCGGAGGCGCCATTGCGGTGACGCTTCTGCTTCTGGCGCTCGGGCTTTCCACCTATGTCATCGATGCCCAGTCCACGCAGCAGGCGGTTGCCCGCTATCGCCATCTTTCGCTGCACGATCCGCTGACGGGCATTCCCAACCGGGCGGCATTCATCGAACATCTCAACCGCCGCACGCGCCATGTCTCGCTGGGCGCGCATACGGCGCTTCTGTCCATCGATCTCGACCGCTTCAAGGAAATCAATGACGTGCATGGCCATGCGGCGGGTGACGCCGTGCTGCGCGCCATCGCTGATCGGGCGAGTTCCGTGCTGAAGGCCGGGGAGTTCCTGGCGCGCATGGGTGGCGATGAATTCGTGGCGATGACCCATTCCTATTACACCCGCGCCGACGGTGCGGAGTTCGCCCAGCGGTTGATCGAGCAGATCAGCAAGCCGGTGGAATGGAACGGACAGACATTTTCGGTTGGCGCAAGTGTCGGCATATCGGTTCGCAATACCGGCTCCATCGATGCCGATACGCTGATGGCCCAGGCGGATGTCGCCATGTACCGGGCAAAAAGCGGCACTTCGGACACCATATGCTTTTACGACAAATCCATGGATGAAGCCGCGCGTGAGCGCAATGTGCTTGCCGTCGCCATGCGCAGCGGTCTCGCCAATAACGAGTTCGAGCTTTATTACCAGCAGCAGAACGATACCAGAAGCGGCAGCATCGTCGGTTTCGAAGCGCTTTTGCGCTGGAACCATCCGGAACGCGGCATGGTCTCCCCGTCCGAATTCATTCCGATTGCCGAACAGACCGGCTTCATCGTCGAACTGGGCGAATGGGTTCTGAGAGAAGCCTGCGCGCAGGCGGCTCAGTGGAAAAAATCGCTCGCCATCGCCGTAAACGTCGCGCCGCAGCAGCTTGCGGATAATGATTTCCCCGAAAAGGTCGAGAAAATCCTCGCCGAGACAGGGCTTGCGCCGGAAAGGCTCGAGCTGGAAATCACCGAAGGCAGCATCATCGCCGACCATCGCCACGCGCTCCTCACCATCCGCAAACTCAAGGCACTCGGCGTCAAGATCGCCATGGACGATTACGGCACGGGTTACTCCTCGCTTTCGACACTGCAGAGTTTCCCCTTCGACAAGATCAAGATCGACCGCGCCTTCATCGATGGCCTGTCGACCAATGTGCAGTCGGAGGCGATCGTGCGTTCGACGCTCATTCTGGCGCACAGCCTCAATATTCCGGTGCTGGCGGAAGGGGTCGAGACGAAGGCCCATGTCGAATTCCTGCGGCGTGAAGGCTGCCTGCAGGTGCAGGGCTTCTTTTTCGGCAAGCCCGGCCCGCTGACCTCCATCGCCAATCTCGTGGACGATACGTTCCTCTCGGCCGAGGATGAAACGGATGTGACCGCCGGCCGGCGTTATTTCAAAGCGGCCCGATAGTCTGCTGTTGCCCGCTGCTGCGCCCGGCAATGCCGGTCGCGAAGTTTTTTGTTGAAACATGACCGCTTCCAGCGCACCATCGCCGAAAAGCTTTGGGAGGAGCGTATGCCGACAGACATCGCCCATGCGGAACGCGTGTATGAAACCGCGCGCCATCGTTCCGCCGCAGCAAGTTCTCCGATTGTCGCCTCCTGGCGTCGCTGCATGGTCAAACATCATCTTGCACCGGAGGAAAATCGCAAGCCGATCTTTCTCAGCGAATATGAATTCCGCCGCGCCCGTGAAAGTGCGGCCGGCCTGATTGCCGAAAGCACGGATGAACTCGACCGTATTTTCCAAAGTGTCGGTAAATCCGGCTGCTGCCTGCTCTTGACCGACGCGCAGGGCGTTGCGCTGGAGCGGCGCGGCGCCTCGGGCGATGATCGTGATTTCCGGGCGCTCGGGCTCTGGTCCGGGGCGGTCTGGAGCGAAGAGAGCGTGGGCACCAATGGCATCGGCACAGCATTGGTGGATGAGCGCTCGGTGGTGGTCTATCGCGACCAGCATTTCTTCACGTCGAACACCGAACTCTGCTGCACCACTGCGCCCATCCGCGACCATACCGGCCGGGTGACGGGCGCGCTCGATATTTCCACCTGCCGCAACGACATCAACGAAATGACTTTCTCCTTCGTCACCCAGGCGGTGAAGGATGCGGCGCAGCGCATCGAGGGCAATCTTTTCCGCCGCGCCTTTCCGGGCGCGCGCATCGTTGTCGTGCCGAGCGGTTTTGGTGCGGCGCTTGCGCTGCTGGCCGTCGATCAGGACGATCTGGTGCTGGGTGCGACCCGCGCCGCACGCCTTGCGCTGAAACTGGACGATGCCCGGATCGCGCAGGGCCTGCCCGCCGCCGATATTCTTCAGGAACAGCGCCACGATGGCGGTTCCGACCTTGCGGAAGCGGAACGTTCGGCCCTGCGGCGCGTGTTGTCGCGCACCAACGGCAATGTCACGCAGGCAGCTTCGCTGCTCGGCATCAGCCGCGCCACGCTTCACCGCAAGATGAAGAAATTCGACGTGCATTGAGGTTTACGCGGTGCGATCCGGCCAATCATGCCGGATCGACGCGCCTTTGTCGCAGATGTGAGACAATGTGCGCTGCGGAACCGCGCCGCCCCTCTACCGGACCGCGCCATCTAGGCCCACCTTCCTCCCATGCGATCCGCTGCGGATCGTTTTCATCAGGGAGGATGAAATCATGAACATTCAGGTTCAGCAGAAAGCGGGCGAAGCGCCCTTCAAGCTGAAATACGGCAATTACATCGGCGGCAAATGGGTGGAACCGAAATCCGGCCGCTACATGGACAATCTGTCCCCGGTCACCGGCCACAAGATTTGCGAAGTGCCGCGCTCGGATGCATCCGACATCGAGTTCGCGCTGGATGCCGCCCACAAGGCCCGCGACAAATGGGGCAAGACGAGCGTTACCGAGCGCTCCAACATCCTGCTCAAGATCGCCCAGCGCATCGAGGACAATCTCGATCTCATCGCCCGGGCCGAAACCTGGGACAATGGCAAGCCGCTGCGCGAGACCACCAATGCGGATATTCCGCTCGCCATCGACCATTTCCGTTATTTCGCGGGCTGCATCCGCGCCCAGGAAGGCACGATCGGCGAAATCGACAACGATACCGTCGCCTATCATTTCCATGAGCCGCTCGGCGTCGTCGGCCAGATCATTCCGTGGAACTTCCCGATCCTGATGGCCGCCTGGAAGCTTGCGCCAGCGCTTGCCGCCGGCAACTGCGTGGTGCTGAAGCCGGCCGAACAGACGCCGGCCTCGATTCTCATCGTGATGGAGCTGATCGAAGATCTTCTGCCGCCCGGCGTCCTCAACATCGTCAACGGCACGGGACTTGAAGCCGGCAAGCCCCTGGCGCAGAGCAACCGCATCGCCAAGATCGCCTTTACCGGTTCCACCTCGGTCGGCAAGGAAATCATGCGTTATGCGGCCGACAACGTCACCAACATCACGCTCGAACTGGGCGGCAAGTCGCCGAACATCTTCTTTGCCGACGTGATGAATGAAGACGATGCCTTCCTCGACAAGGCGCTTGAAGGTTTCGCCTTCTTCGCGCTGAACCAGGGTGAGGTCTGCACATGCCCCTCGCGTGCGCTGGTGCATGAATCGATCTATGACCGCTTCATGGAAAAGGCGATCAAGCGGGTTCAGGCCATCAGCCAGGACGATCCGCTCAACCCGTCGACCATGCTGGGCGCGCAGGCCTCGCAGGAACAGTTCGACAAGATCATGAGCTATCTCGACATCGGCAAGAAGGAAGGCGCCAAGGTTCTGACCGGCGGTGACCGCAAGACGCTGACGGGCGATCTGAAGGACGGTTATTACATCCAGCCGACCGTCTTTGAGGGCAACAACAAGATGCGGATTTTCCAGGAGGAAATCTTCGGTCCTGTCGTCTCCGTCACGACCTTCAAGACGGTGGAAGAGGCGCTCGAAATCGCCAATGACACGGTCTACGGTCTGGGAGCCGGCGTCTGGAGCCGCGATACCAACATTGCCTACCGGGCCGGCCGGGGCATCGAGGCGGGCCGCGTGTGGACCAATTGCTACCACGTCTATCCGGCGGGTGCGGCATTCGGTGGCTACAAGCAGTCGGGCATCGGTCGCGAGACCCACAAGATGATGCTCGATCATTACCAGCAGACCAAGAATCTGCTCGTTTCCTACAGCCCGAACAAGGTTGGTTTCTTCTGAGGTCCTCCCCGGAAGCCGGCGAGGGGCTGTGGTGCCAGATCGCCGGCGTGTTCCCAGGGGCTTCGGCCCCTGGGAGCCCGGCTTCAAACAGAAAGGCCGGAGGTTTTGCCTCCGGCCTTTTTTCGTTGCGGTTTATGCCGCGTAACGCTGTTCCCGTTGGCGGGCGCCGCCGACGGAGAATTGCCCCACCTGTTCGGTCAGGCCGTCCGCCTCGCTGGACAGCGAGAAGGCGGCCGCCGTCGTTTCCTCCACCATGGCCGCATTCTGCTGCGTTACATGGTCGAGTTCGTTGACGGAGGCATTGATCTCGCTGAGGCGGCCGGACTGTTCGCGCGATGCGGTGGCGATTTCGCCGATCTGGTCGTTGACCGACTGGATGCGTTTCTGGATCTGCTCGAGGCTTTCACCGGTCTTCAGCACCAGCGCCACACCGCTTTCCACGTCGCCCGCCGAAGTGGCGATCAGCGTCGTGATGTCCCGGGCGGCGGCGGCCGATTTCTGGGCGAGTTCGCGCACTTCCTGTGCCACCACGGCAAAACCCTTGCCGGCCTCGCCGGCGCGCGCGGCTTCCACACCGGCATTCAGCGCCAGAAGATTGGTCTGGAAGGCGATCTGGTCGATGACGTCGATGATCTGGCGGATCTTGGCCGACGAGGTCTCGATGCGTTCCATCGCAACGATCGCGTCTTTCACGACAGCCGTGGACTTGTGGGCGTCCTGCATCGTGCCCGCCGTCGCCTCGACGGCGACATTGCAGCGCGACAGAGAGAGATTGACGGCCTGTGTCATGTCTCCCAGCGCCGCTGCCGCCTCCTCAAGGGCTGCGGCCTGGCGTTCGGTGCGCCGCGACAGGTCTTCCGATGCGCTTTTCAGCTCACCGGAGCCGGAACGGATGGCATTGGCGCTTTCGCCGATGTTGGAGATCGTCGCTTCCAGCCCCGCCATGGAGTTGTTGAAGTCGATGCGCAGATGATCGAGCGACGGCACGAAGGATTTTTCGATGCGGAGATCGAGCCTGCCGGCCGCCAGATTGGCAAGGCCGGTGGCAAGTGCGTCGACAGCTTCTTCCAGTTCCTTCGCGCTTCTTGCCTTTTCCATCTCCCGCTGGGCGCGTTCTTCGTCCAGCTCTTCGCTCTTGCGATGGGATTCGGCTTCCATGCGCTGCTTGTCCAGAATGCCCTGGCGGAAGGATTCCAGTGCGCGTGCCATGGTGCCGATCTCGTCGCCACGGGAAACCGCTTTGATCTCTATGTTGTTTTCGCCGCCGTTCAGGCGTTCCATCAGCCCGGCAAGGCCGGTCAGCGGCTTGGTGAGGCTCGCGGAAACGAAAATGCCGATCAGCGTCATGATCGCAAGGACGGCCAGTGTCGCAAGCGTCGCCCAAAAAGCGAGATCGTTGGCGGCGGCGAGAACCTTGCTCTCCTGCTGACCGATGGCCAGAAGGTGTTTCTGTCCGAAGACCGAGACGGGGCGATAGGCATAGAAGATGTTGCCCGCGGGCGTCTGCGCCATCACCGTTCCGGCGGTATTTGCGCTGGAAAGAGCCGCGAGGCTTTCGGAAACGGCGGCATCCGCGCCGCCCGAAAGAACGCCGGCCCGGCGTTTGCCGTCGGCGTTAAGAAGAACGGCGTCATCGATGGTCTTGCCGGTTTCCTCAGGCGTCACCACGGCGCCGACGCGATCGGCGGCGATGCGCATGATGACGGCGCCCTTGCGCTGGAGCTGGCCCCAGTTGGAGACGGCGAGCGGCATGCCGATCATGGCCGAATCATCGGCGCCACCGCTGAAGCCGGTGGTGCTGACGACGCCGTCCTTGCCGGCTTCGATGCGCTCGAACAGTTCCTTGATCGCTGCGTTCTGCGGTTCCGTCACGCTGGTCAGGAAGTTCTTCCCCTTGGTGACGGTGTAGATAATGAGGCCGGTCTTGTCGATCACATAGATGTCGCTGACCCGGGTGTTGCGCCACACGCTGGCGATGGTGGAGTTGATGGTGGCGTGGCGGATGGCATAAAGCAGCCGCAACCCTTCGCCGTTGAAGGAGGCGCGCTCCTCCTCGGAGACGCCTTCGCGACGAAACGCCTGGATGATCGCGTCCTTTTCCGTCGGCACCACATTGGTCATGGTTTCCAGCGCCTGGGCGATCGCGGCATTTTGCGACAGCTCGGAAATGCTCTGTTCGACACGCAAAGTATAGGCATCAAGCTGTTTGGACTGGTTGCTTGCAACCGTTTCGAGCCTGATTTCGCTGGCATCGATCAGGCCCGATTTGCCCATCTCGTAGGATAACAACCCCACGGACAGGCATGAAACCAGCGTCGCGCCCGTGACGAGCGCTGCGAATTTGGCCTTGATCGACAATGATTTAGCTTTGACAGCAGTCGGATTTGCACCCGGCATCCTGTTTCCTCCCCCCAAAAAACGTTGCCGCAGCGTCGCAACAATTGTTTACGGTCGCGTTAAAAGCCCTGCGAATGGTACGATTATTTCCCGCATACCGTGAGAAAATTGCCGGCCGCCACTGACACGTTTCCCGTAATAAAACTGCAACAGAACGGGCGCATATCGGGTGAAGTTCAACGGCTGTTCATGTTCATGCAAGCTTTTCGCGCTCCTTCTCTCGCCACTATCAATGATGTCTGCGGACTGAATGCAGACGGATATGACGGAGCCAGCGTGAAACCGAGGCCGGATTTCGCCGTTGTCGTGCCCATGCACAATGAGCAAGCGAGTGTGGAAACGCTCGTGGCTGAGATCGTTGCTGCCTGCCAGCCGGTCGGCGCCTTTGAGATCGTGGTCGTGGACGATGCATCGTCCGACGGCACGGTCGATGCGGTGCTTGCGCTTGGCGATCGTTATCCGATGCTGCGGCTCGTCCGGCACGACCGCCAGGGCGGCCAGTCGGCGGCGATCCACAGCGGTGTGCAGGCGGCGCGTGCGCCGGTCATCTGCATGCTTGACGGAGACGGGCAAAACCCGCCGGACAATCTGCCGGCCCTTCTTGCGCCGCTTCTCTCCGCCAATGCGCCGAGCCGGCTTGGCCTCGTGGCCGGCCAGCGCGTCGGTCGGCGTGATACGCTTGGAAAACGCCTTTCCTCCCGCTTCGCCAACGGGCTTCGGGCGCGGATATTGAAGGACGGCACGCGCGATACCGGCTGCGGCCTCAAGGCCTTCCGCCGCGACGCCTATCTCGCCTTGCCCTATTTCGATCACCACCACCGCTATTTCCCGGCGCTGTTCAATCGCGACGGCTGGCAGGTCGCCCATGTCGACGTCACGCACCGGGCGCGGCTGCACGGAAATTCCCACTACACCAATATCGGCCGTGCGCTTGTCGGCATCCACGATCTGATCGGCGTCGCCTGGCTGCTGCGCCGGCGCAAGCGGTCAAGCTGGGCTGAAACTTTCAAAACGGAGACATTGCCGTGAATGCACCGGCTTTATGGTCCATGCTGCATGTGAACAGCTGGAAGGAATTTCTGTGGGTCTGCACCGGCTTCATGGGCCAGATGCTGTTTACCATGCGTTTTCTGGTTCAATGGATTTCCTCGGAACGGGCCAACCGCTCGGTCATTCCGGTGGCCTTCTGGTATTTTTCCGTTCTCGGCGGTCTGGTGCTGCTGTCCTATGCCATCTGGCGGCGTGATCCGGTCTTTATTCTGGGGCAGGCCTCCGGCCTGTTCATCTATGCCCGAAATCTCTGGTTGATCCATGCAGAACGCCGCCAGCATGCATGACGCGGCGGCCCTGCCTTATGCGCAGGCAAGCGATGAGCGCCGATGGCTGACATTCGCGTTTTCAGCGATCGTCCTCGTGACGGCGCTGCGCGTCCTTGGGCTCGCCTTCAACCGCACCGACCTTTTCGTCGATGAGGCGCAATATTGGCTATGGGGCAGGGAAATGGCGCTCGGCGCCTATTCCAAGCCGCCCCTGATCGGCTGGCTTATTCGTGCGGCAACCATTCTGGGCGGCGGCGAAGGTACGTTTCAGGTGCGGCTGGCCGCGCCCGTGGTGCATGGCGTTGCGGCGGCGGCCATCCTTGCGCTCGGCCGCATGATCTATGATATCAGGCTGGCATCCCTGGCCGCTCTTATCTATCTGACCTTGCCGGCCATGACGCTCGGCAGCCTGCTGATCTCGACCGATACGCCGATGATGCTGTTCATCGTGCTGTCGATGATCTCCGTGCGGAAGCTTGCGCTGGCCCGTAGCGAGGGCAGGGCGGCGTATGGCTGGAGCATCGCTCTCGGTCTGTGCTTCGGCCTCGGGCTGATGTCGAAATATGCGATGATCTATTTTCTGCCCTGCTTCATCGCCGCCGGCTGGCTTTGCGAGGCATGGCGCATCCGGCTGCGTGATGCGGCGATTGCTGCACTCGTCTGCGCTGCCGTCATCGCCCCCAATCTGTGGTGGAATGCTGCGCATGACTTCATGACCGCGCGCCATACGGCTGACAATGCCAACTGGCATGGCGTGCAGCTGAAGATCGGTTCGGCGCTGGAGTTCTTTTTCTCGCAGGCGGGCGTGGTCGGGCCCTTCGTTTTTGTCGGCATGATCGTCGCAACCATCCGTGCGAAGACTGCTGAAACCCGGGCGCTGGTCGCCCTTTCAGTGCCCATCGTTCTCCTGATCACCGCGCAGGGCCTGATGTCGCGGGCGCTCGCCAACTGGGCGGTCGGCGCCTATGCGGCCGGCGTGCTTCTGGCGGTGCCCGTCCTGGCGTCGCGGCGCTGGCTCATTGTGTCCACTCTTGTGCTCGGCGGCATCGTGGCCGTCGCGCTGCCGCTGATGACCATTGCCGGAACGCAATTGCGTCTGCCGAAAGGTGAATTGGCGATGGCGCGGTATCTCGGGCGTGCCGAGCTGGTGTCGACCGGCCTGTTACGGGCGCGCGAGGCGGGTGCGGACGCCATCGTCGCTACCGATCGTTCGATACTCGCCGAGCTTTTTTATCAGCTCCGGGATGAGAAGCAGGTAATGACGCGCGCATTGCCCGAAACCGGCGTGCCGTCCAGCCACTATGCGCTTCTTTATCCGCTGAAACCCGGCGAGGCGAAAAATCCGCTGTTTCTGGCAAGTGCGGATGGCCTGCCGGCCTGCCTTGCCGGCGAGGCACCGGTCGTGCGCTGGACCGCCGGGCCGGGTTTTCTCGAAGGCCGGGAAATCGGCCTCTGGCGCCTGCTGCCGCGATGCATGCCGGAGGGCAGCAATGGACAATGATCTTTCGCATATGCGGATCACGATCTGGGTGACGCTCGCCACTTTGGCGCTCGTCATCCTGTTCGCCACCTTTCCGTCCATCGATCTCGGCTTCTCCGCCCTGTTTTTCTCGCCCGTCGAGCAGCCATGGTCCGGTCGTGAGCCGTTTCCCGAATGGCTGCGGGATACGCTGCGCGAAGGCACGGAGCTTGCCACTCTTCTGGCTTTCGTGATCCTCGTCGGCAATCTTCGGCTGGGCACTCTGCAGCGAACCGGCTGGCGGGTCTGGGCCTTCCTGTGCGGGCCGGTGATCCTCTGTGCCGGGCTTCTCGTCAATGGTGTGCTGAAAGCGACTATCGGTCGCGCGCGCCCGTTCAGCGTCACCGAATTCGGCGGGCAGCAGCTTTTCACGCCGCCCTTCCAGTATAGCGCGCAATGTTATTCGAACTGTTCGTTTTCCTCCGGCGAAACCGCGCTGATCGCCAGTTTCTTCCTGCCGCTCTGTGTGCTCGTCTGGCCCCGGCTGCAACGGCTTGGACGGTTGGTGATGGGAAGCATCGCCGCCGGCATGATCGTCCTCATGTCCGGTTTGCGCATCGCGGCCGGCGGGCATTTCCTAAGCGATGTGGTGATGTCCATCCTGTTTTCCGCCCTCACGACCCTGTTTCTCTACCGGGCGCTGGTGATCGGACGTCATCGCCATCTGTTTACCGGCGATGCGGTCACAGCCGATGCGGTCAGCATCTGGCGTAACGGTCGCCATGCCGTCCTGACCCGGGTTCGGCGCTGGTGGCCGAAAATCAAGGCCGCAGCCTCACGTCTGCAACGGCCGCCGGATGCGGGTGCGGCATCGTCTTAAGGGGAACTTCGAAGTTCGCTTCAATGAGGTGAATGGCGAAGCGCGCCAGACACTCTTGCGTCATCCTCGGGCTTATCCCGAGGATCTGGGACCTATTGATTTTACGTGACTAGATCCTCGACACAGGGCCGAGGATGCCGAGGGAATCAGCGATTTCAAGGCGAACCGCCACCTGCCCGGAAATCTAAACCGGGCGGCAATTCGGCAGGCTCCAAAATGATTGCCGAGGGTTTCCGCAGCTTCTCAGTCGAACAGGCCGGAAACCGACTGTTCCTGTGCGGTGCGGTTGATCGCTTCGCCGAGCAGGCCTGCGGTGCTGACCACGCGGATATTATGCGCGGACTGGACACCTGTGGTCGGCTGGATGCTGTCGGTGATGACGAGTTCGCGCAGCTTCGAGGAGGCAACACGGGCCACCGCGCCGCCGGAAAGCACGCCGTGGGTGATATAGGCGGTGACGCTGGTGGCGCCCTTTTTCAGCAGCGCTTCAGCGGCGTTGCAGAGCGTGCCGCCGGAATCGACGATATCGTCGATGAGGATGCAGTCCTTGCCGGAGACATCGCCGATGACGTTCATGACTTCGGATTCGCCCGGACGGTCACGACGCTTGTCGACGATGGCCAGAAGACAGTCGAGACGCTTGGCAAGTGCACGGGCGCGGACCACGCCGCCGACGTCAGGCGAAACGACCATGACATTGTTGGTGTCGTAATGGTCCTTCACGTCGCGGGCGAGAATGGGCGCAGCGAAGAGATTGTCGGTGGGGATATCGAAGAAGCCCTGGATCTGGCCGGCATGGAGATCGAGGGTGAGAACGCGGTCAGCGCCGGCTTCGGTGATCAGATTGGCGACAAGCTTGGCGGAAATCGGGGTGCGGGGGCCGGCCTTGCGGTCCTGGCGGGCGTAACCGAAATAGGGAAGCACCGCGGTAATGCGCTTGGCCGAGGAGCGGCGCATCGCGTCGATCATGATGAGAAGTTCCATCAGATGATCATTTGCCGGGAAGGAGGTGGACTGGACGATGAAAACGTCTTCGCCGCGCACGTTCTCGCTGATTTCTACGAATATTTCCTGGTCAGCAAACCGCTTTACAGTGGCATTTCCGAGAGGAACGTTAAGATACTTGCAGATCGCTTCGGCAAGGTGCCGGTTCGAATTGCCTGCGAAAACCTTCATTGCGGCCGCCTGTTTCCATGCCATCGCCTTGCGTCACGGGGCTCAATCCACCGTAACCAAGCGTCGTTCAAGGGGAGGAACATCCGGCTGAAAAGCCTTTGCCGGATACGCCTTGTTGCCATGCGCGCCTTAATAGCGCTGTTGCTTCCGATTGCAAGAGGACTCCGCGCTTTCGCAATGATTTTCGTGAAATCTCTGTGACTTCTCCCGTCGTTTCACCTCATCCCCGTTGAGATTGCTTCCATGACGAATAATCATTGAGCGTTTTTGCAGCGATATCCTGCATGACCCTGTCGGTTACCGCAGCCCATGGATCGCTGCCTCTTGCCGCCACCGTTTCCTGCCCCTGCAGGCGGTGAAGCCGCACGCCGTTGGCGTCCAGAATGTCCCAGACGTAGACGACGTTGACCTTGCTGCCATCGGCGAAGGCGGAGAAATATCCCTTCAGGATATTTTCGGCGGAATTGTCGTTGGAGGCCCGGATGGTCAGCCCCTTCGCCCGCGCTTCGGCCCCGAGCTGGCGCGACAGCGGCGTGACCGCCTGAACCGGTGCTCCGATGATCGGCAGGAAGCGGATGGAGTTACCGGAGGCCGCGGGCGCAAGCGATGCCGTCTGCTGTGAAGGTGCGGGTTGAGCGGCAGCGGGGGGCTGGGCTGCGGTCTGGTTCTGGCGAAGCGGCTCGCCATACTGGCTGCCGTTGGATAGCGCCTGTGCCTGCGCCTGCAACGAGTTTTGCGGTGCATAGGCGGGAACGGATGTTGCGGTTGCCGGAGCACCCGTTGGCGCGCGGTCGGCGGCGGCGGCCATCTGGTCGAGATCGCCCTGGGTCACGGGTGTCGATTGCGAGGTGTTATGGCCGACATCCACCTGCGGTGTCAGCGCTTCCGTCGTGTTGCAGCCTGACAGGGCCAGCACCAGCGCTGGAACGATGATGGCCGGAAAAAGGGGGGTGAACCCCGTCCGGCTCATGCGATTTTCCCTCTCATGTTCCGCTCCTTCTTGCCCAAGGTGGCGCAATGTAAGGGCGGTTTTCCCGCTCTGTCAAACCCGGCGGCGATTTAAGCTGTGAGAAGATCGAGGTTGTGGCGTGAGAGCGGCTCCGGCGCGCCGTCCGTGGTCAGATAGGTCTGGCCGAGCGTCATGGCCGTGCCGGAATCGGAATCCATCACGATCATATGCACGAAGAGCGTCATGTCGGCGGTGATCTCCTGCGGATTGCCGGCGTGGAACATCTGGTGCTCCATCCAGGATGGGGAGAAGCGCGCGCCCAGCGAATAACCGCAGGAGTTCAGCCGATGACGGGTCAATCCGCGTTCATCCATCACGCGGGCATGGACGTCGAAGACATCGCCGAAGGTCTTGCCGGGCCGTAGCACCTCCTCGATGGCGGTGAGGTTTTGCAGGCAGGCGCTGTAAAGCTCCTTCTGGCGAAAATCCTGTTCGCCGATCACCACCGTGCGCATCATGGCGGCATGGTAATGGGCGCTGACACCGGCCCATTCCAGCGTCAGCTGGTCCTTGGCGTCGAGCCTGCGGCGGCCGGCCTTGTAACGGCACAGCAGCGCATCAGCGCCGGAACCGACGATGAATTCATTGGCGGGATAATCGCCGCCGCCGGCCAGAACCGCTCCCTGCATCGCCGCGAGAATCGCGGCTTCGTCCGCGCCGGGCCTGATGAGCGGCAGCGCCGCATCCAGCGCCGCATCGGCCAGTTGGCCCGCCTTGCGGGCGCAGGCGATCTCGGCCGGACTTTTGACGAGCCTGAGCGCGCTGACCAGATAGGAAGCGTCGCTCATCTGGCAGAAACTGGCGAGCTGGTTGTCCAGCAGGCGGGCGACACGGCCGGTCATGCCGTGCGTGTCGTATTCGACGCCGATCTTTGCGCCGAGCAGGTCGAGATCGCTCAGCAGGTTCTTGAGATCGAGCGTCGGGTCGGCATTGGGCCGGTCGACCCAGATCAGGATATTCTCGATGATGGAAGTATTGCGGGCCTGGCGCAGATCCGCCGAGCGGGTCAGCAGCGTCATGGAGCCATCCGACTTGACCACCAGCGTCTGGAAGAAACAGTAGCCGAACGTGTCATAGCCGGTCAGCCAATACATGCTTTCCTGCGCGAAAAGCAGAAGGGCGTCCAGCTTCTCCTCAGCCATTTTCGCGAGCAGCCGCTCGCGGCGGGCATCGAATTCCGTAAGCTCGAAATGCAGGGCCATGTCAGTCCTCCAGAAGTGCGATTGCGGAAATCTGCCGGCCATAATCGGGTTCGGCGCGGTGGGTGGTGCGGCGGTAAGAATAGAAGCGATGTTCGTCGGGATAGGTGCAGAGGCCGAGATTTTCGGCCTTCACGCCGGCTTTCGTCAGCCGGTCGATGGTGAATTGCTTGAGGTCGAACAATGCGTGTCCTTGCTTTTCCGTTTCGGCGAAATAATCCGCATAGGCCGGATCGATATCGGTGAAGCGTGCCACATATTCCGGCCCGACCTCATAATTGCTCTGGCTGATGGAGGGGCCGAGCGAGGCGGCGATGCGCTCGCGGCTGGCGCCGAGCTTCGTCATGGTCTCGATGGTGTTTTCGAGCACGCCGAAGAGCGCGCCCTTCCAGCCGGCATGGGCCGCACCCACGACGCCCGCTTCCGCATCGGCAAACAGGATCGGGCCGCAATCGGCGCTCAGCACGCCAAGCACGAAACCCGGTGTCGCCGTTACCATGGCATCGGCCTGCGGGCGGCTGCCGTCATAGGTTTCATCGACGACGAGGACGTCGGGGGAATGGATTTGATGGACGGTGGCGAGGCGTTCCGTCGACAGGCCGAACCATTGCGTCACGCGACGGCGGTTTTCCTGTACCCGTTCGGGCTCGTCATGCGAGCCAAGACCGACATTGAGGCCCTGATAAAGCCCCTCCGAGACGCCGCCCTGCCGGGTGAAGAAACCGTGGCGGATGCGTTGTTTGCTATAGTCGGCGAGCAGGGGACTCTGGATGGGGAGCGGCAGCGTTGCGTTCTGCATGGTGCGGGAGTTCCTTGGAGAATATCGCTGTTGGCCAGTGAGGTACGGTTAGCGAGATGTTTCCGGTTGTCGCGGCGTTGCGCGGCGTGTGTGATGCAGTGTGCCTGCTTCGTGTGTCGCGGCGATGTTGGCCCAGAGGTTATTGCGCTGTCAATCCACCGCGCGAAACGGCAAAAGATGAAGCGCGGGACTGGAAACGGCGATGACCTTGAAAAGTTCCCCCATCTTGCCGGCGCCTTCGCCGGCGAGGCGGTTGACCGCTTCGGCAATTTCCAGCGTCTGGTCGGGCGTGGCCCTGGCGGCAAGTGCGGCCGCGCGCTCCTTGAGGCCGAGGCCATAGAGAAAGTCACCCTGTCTCAGGGTGCCATTGACATGCACGCCGGTCGCTTCGGCCGTTTTGACGAGGCTTTCGAAATCGACATGGCTGGTGAGATCGGCTTCGCCGGGATGCGCAAGCACCGGGTCGAAGGCGTGGTTGCGCATGGCCTGCAAAGTATCGCCATAGCTGCCGACCAGATGGCCGTAGTCGATGGCGAGCGCCGTGCCGCCATGGGCAGAGAGGCGCTGGCAGATAGCGGTCATCACGGCTTCGCGGGCAGGCGAAATCTCGAATATGGCGCCAATCGGCTGCCGCTCCGGCTGCGGCGGCAGCAAGGTCGGGTCTATGCCGGCAAGCCCGGTCGAGAACACAAGTTCGTCATTGGCGTCAAGGCTGACGACCCTTTCGCGGAAACCCTGCGGTGTCCTGACGAATTGCCGGATCGGAATGGCGTCGAACAGCTCGTTGGCGACAAGCAGCAGGAAACCTTCCGGCACGTCGTCGAAACTGTCGTGCCAAGTCAGCCTGTCCGTATGTGCGGCCAGCGTTTCCTTCTGGATGGCGGAAAGGCGGGGGCTGGTTTCGACCATATGCACCCGCATCGTGTCGTAAAGCGGCGGTGCGATGCGGCGGATGACGCGCAGCATGTCCGACATCATCGTGCCGCGGCCGGGGCCGATTTCCACCAGCTGCGTTTCCATGGGGGCGCCGTGCCTTTGCCAGGCATGGACCACGAAAACGCCGAGCATTTCGCCGAAAAGCTGGCTGACTTCAGGCGCGGTGATGAAATCGCCCGAACGGCCGAAGGGCTCGCGGCTTCTGTAGTAACCGTGTTCCGGATCAGCGAGGCAGAGCGAGAAGAAGTCGGTAACGCTGAGCGGACCGTTGAGCCGGATAAGTGATTTGATGCGTTGCGCGAGCGGTGTCGTCATGGGCAATCATACCGCTCAGGCGCTTTTTGCCGCGCTGCGCGCCCGCAGAACCGCCCACAGGCCGAGAGCGAACATGGGTGTGGATAGCACCATGCCCATGGTGAGCCAGTTGCCGGCGAGATAACCGATCTGGGCGTCCGGCTCGCGGAAAAATTCCACGAAGATGCGCGACAGCGCGTAACCGCAGACGAAGATGCCGGTGACGACGCCGGGTGTCTTCAGCGCCCTGAAGGCATAAATGGCGATTGCCAGGACGATGACGAGCACGAGGCCTTCAAGGCCGGCTTCATAAAGCTGGCTCGGGTGCCGCGCAAAGGGACCGCCGGTCGGGAAAACGACTGCCCATGGCACATCGGCGATGCGGCCCCACAATTCGCCATTGATGAAATTGGCGATGCGCCCGAACAACAGGCCGATGGGTGCGACGGCGGCGACGACGTCGAACATGCTCCAGACCGGGATGCCGTTCTTGCGGGCGAAAAGGATCATGGCGATGGTGGTGCCGATCAGGCCGCCATGGAACGACATGCCGCCATTCCATATCTCGATCGCCCTGATGGGATTAGCGGCGACGGCTGCCATATCGTAAAACAGGATGTAGCCGATGCGCCCGCCGAGCACGATGCCGCCGGCTGCCCAGAGGATGAAATCGTCAAGATGCTGCGCCGAGATCGGCGAGGTGTCGTTCGGCCACAGACGATCCGTGCGGGCGAGGCGGCGGGCATAAAACCAGCCGAGCATGATGCCCGCGACATAGGCAATGCCGTACCAATGGATCGCCAGAGGACCGATGGACAACGCCACCGGATCGATATTCGGGAAGGGCATGATGGCGAGTTGGGTGGGGGCGGCTAACAATCCGTATATATTCCGTCATCGTTGCTGGGCGGACAACGGAAGGATCCATTGCCTCAAGGGGCCGGGCGATGATGCTCACCGGTCTCCCTGACGCAAAGGAAAATGGCGATTGCGGTGGCGACGGTCAAGGTGATTCTTCAGGCTGCGACTTAAGATGCCAGGGTCGATGCAAGCGGTTGCGATTTTTCGATTTTGCTTGCAAGCCGGCGGTGGAGTGCCTACCTGAAGGCTAGCAACAGCGGGCAAGACGATGCCCCTGAACCGACGAAGGACAAGCGCCATGAGCACGACAGGCACCAACCGTTTTCTGGATGAATTCGCCAAGCTGATGACCGATGCGGCCGGCGCGGCGCAGGGTGTGCGCAAGGAAGCCGAAGCCGCTTTTCACGCTCAGGCGGATCGCTGGCTGAACAGCCTCGATGTCGTCCGGCGTGAGGAATTCGATGCGGTGCGTGAAATGGCCATTCAGGCGCGGGATGAAAACGACGCGCTGCGCGCCCGCATCGAGGCCCTGGAAGCGAAGCTTTCTGCCGCCAAGGACTGATTTTTTCAGCACTTTTTCTGACGGGTCCCGGATCGCTTGCGATTCCGGGACTTTTTGTTTTCGGCGCGTTCTGCCCGAAATCACTCCCGGTTGCGAAAAACGGGTCTTCGACACGAATTTTTTAGGCCTGTGGACACTTCCAAAAAACGCAATCGGCAGAGTCGCTTATGTATCTCGCCTGAGGTGATGGGGGAGGAGATATCCACTGTTCAAAAAGCAAAAATGGCGGGGAAGGGGTGGCAGCAGGACTCGGCCATTATACACTGATTTTAAATGATGATTCGAAAAGACCTGGTAAGCTCCAGACAGGGTGAATGCGTAATTCTGGTGGTGTCGGGCAATCGTCTCAAATGTTTATCCCGGTTTGTATGTGCGTTTTGTGCCCGGCGTTCAAAACAGGACATCCCTACCGGCTGAGAAGGTGCCGCATGAGTCTGATAGAATTTGAAATTGAGCGTCAGTCCAATCCCGTGGACATGATCGAGATTGTCGCCGCCTCGAACGACTGGTCGTTTGAGCGTTCGGGCGAAGACGAGATCGCCATGACCGTCGCCGGTCACTGGGCCGACTATCACGTCTCCTTTTCATGGATGGAGGAATTCGAGGCACTGCATCTGGCCTGCGCCTTCGACATCAAGGTGCCGGACCAGCGCGTCAACGAAGTCATTCGCCTGCTGTCGCAGGTCAATGGTCAGGTGCTGATGGGGCATTTCGATCTTTGGCGGCAGGAGGATGTGGTGATCTTCCGCCAGTCCCTGCTTCTGGCCGGCGGTGCCGAACCGAACAACCAGCAGGTGGAAGTGCTGCTTTCCAGCGCTCTGGAGGCCTGCGAACAATATTATCAGGCATTCCAGTTCGTCGTCTGGTCCGGGCTGGATGCGAAAAGTGCAATCGAAGCGGTCATGTTCGAGACCGTCGGAGAAGCGTAAGATGGTGTATAAGGCTTCCGGGCCGCTCGTCCTGGTGGGCGCCGGCAATATGGGCGGTGCCCTGCTTTCAGGCTGGCTGAAAAAGGGTGTGCCGGGATCGCAGGTCATTGTCCTCGATCCGCGCCCTTCCGACGCCATGCGGACGACGATTGCGGAAGCCGGTGCCACCCACAGTGAAAGCGTGCCCGAGGGCGTGAAGGCCGGTATTCTTTTCGTGGCGGTGAAGCCGCAGATGATGGAAGCCGTGCTGCCCTCGCTGAAACCCCTGCTCGGTCCGAATACGGTCGTCGTCTCGATTGCGGCGGGCACCACCATCGGCACGTTCGTTTCGCATTTCGGTGCGGTTGCCGCCGTGCGGGCCATGCCCAACACACCGGCCATGGTCGGGCGTGGCGTAACGGGAGCCTATGCCAACGAGCTGGTGACGCCGGAGCTTAAAAATGTGGTGGACGGGCTGCTGAAAGTCAGCGGCCCGGTCGAATGGGTGGAAGCCGAGAGCGATATCGACGCGGTGACCGCGGTTTCGGGAAGCGGCCCGGCCTATGTCTTCTATCTGGTGGAATGCATGGCCGAAGCCGGCCGCAAGGCCGGTCTGCCCGCGGATGTGGCCATGCGTCTGGCGCGCGAAACCGTGGCCGGTGCCGGCGAGCTGCTGCATCAGTCTTCCGACGAGGCGGCGCGCCTGCGCCAGAATGTGACCTCGCCGGGCGGCACCACGGCTGCGGCTCTGTCCGTGCTGATGGCCGAAGACGGCATGCAGCCCCTGTTCGACCGGGCGGTCGCTGCCGCGAAAACGCGCGCTGAAGAGCTGGCGGGCTGATGCCATGAGCGGTGAAATTTCCTATGCCGATTTTGAGAAGGTCGATATCCGCGTCGGCACCATCATTGAGGCCGAGCCTTTTCCCGAAGCGCGCAAGCCGGCCTTCAAGGTGAAGATCGATTTCGGGCCCGAGATCGGCGTTAAGAAATCATCGGCGCAGATCACGGTGCATTATACGCCGGAAAGCCTTGTCGGCCGGCAGGTTCTGGGCGTGGTGAATTTCCCGCCGCGCCAGATCGGCCCTTTCCGGTCCGAGGTGCTGACGCTCGGTTTTGCCGATGCCAATGGCGATATCGTGCTTGCCGCCGTCGAGCGCCCGGTGCCGAACGGCGAGAAAATGTGCTGAAGGCCGGTCTGCCGTTAGGCCGGAATTTTGACGATTACCCGCAATCCACCCATCGGGCTTTCATCGAGCGTCACATCGCCGCCGTGGCTGCGGGCGATATCGCGGACGATGGAAAGGCCAAGGCCGGTGCCCGAAGCATTGAGGTTGCGCGCCTCGTCCAGCCGGAAAAACGGCTTGAACACATCCTCGCGTGAATTCTCCGGAATGCCCGGCCCGTCATCGTCAAAGGTCATGATGATGGAGCGTGGCGCCTTGCGGATATCGATGTGGAGATTGCCGGCGTAGCGCCGAGCATTTTCGGCCAGATTGGCGACGAGCCGGGACAGTGCGTTTGGCCGCGCGATGATCCTCTCGATGTTGTAGAGTTCGTAGCTGAATTTCTTGCCGTGCAGCTCGAAATCATGGCCGATTTTTTCGAGAAGCGCCGGAAGCTCCAGCGTGCCGACATCCTCCTCGACATCGGTGCGGGCGAAGGTCAGATAGGCCTCCAGCATCGACTGCATGTCGTCGACATCCTTGTCGAGCCCTTCGAGGTCCGGATTGTCGCCCGCGAGCGCCAGTTGCAGCTTGAAGCGGGTGAGGATGGTGCGCAGGTCGTGGCTGACGCCATTCAGCATGGCGGTGCGCTGCTCCATCTGCCGCTCGATGCGCTCGCGCATCAGGATGAAGGCGAGGCCGGCGCGCCGCACCTCGTCCGCGCCGCGCGGGGAATAGCCGCTGATCTTCTGGCCCTTGCCGAAGTTTTCGGCCGCCTTGGCAAGCGCTTCGATGGGTTTGATCTGTCCGCGCAGGAAGAGAATGGAGATGGCGATCAGCACCAGCGATGCCCCGACCATCCAGACAAGGAAGATATGGGTGTTGGAGGCATAGGCCGAACTGCGGCGGGTGAAGACGCGCAGGGTCTTGTCTTCAAGCTGAATGCGGATTTCCACCAGCGAGCCGTTGCCATAGGTGTCGATCCAGAACGGCCTGCCGATCTGCTGTGTCAGCTGATCGGCGAGGATCCGGTCGAGGATCGAAAACAGCGGCTCCGGTCTCGGGGCCGGCAGGTCCGTCTTCGGTTCGATATAGACGCTGAGATCCAGCTTGTCGCGGGCGATACGGATGACGCGCTGATAGTCGTCCTCCTCCGGGTCCGTCTGCAGCAGCTCGATGATCGCGGCGATATCGCGTGTTACGGCGGCGGAGAGGCGTTCCGTCACGAGCTGCCAGTGGCGTTCCATGAAGACGGCCGCGACCACGGCCTGAAGCAGGATCATCGGCAGGATGATGATGAGCAGCGACCGGGTATAGAGGCCGGTTGGCAGCCAGTGGCGCAGCCATCTGCCCGACATGCGCCAGGCTTTGGCCGCGCCGCTTTTTTTGACCGTGCTGAGAAAATCGAGGCTCGCCATGGCCGTGCGTTCGCCCTTCGTTGAGTGCTCGTCAGTCCACGCTCAGGCGGTAACCGATGCCGCGCACCGTTTGCAGATAGACAGGATTGGCAGGGTCGTCCTCGATCTTGCGGCGAAGACGGTTGATCTGCACGTCGATGGTTCTTTCGCCCACTTCCGATTCCGCTTCCACCAGTTCGTGGCGCGGAATGGTATCGCCGGCGCGCAGCGCAAAAAGCAGCATGATCTCCTGTTCCCGATCCGTCAGGCGGATCGTTTCGGGGCCGCGCCGCAATTCCTTTTTGGGGATGGAGAAGCTGTAGGGGCCGAACATGATCTGTTCGATCTTGGGCGTATCGGGCGAGGTATTGCGCCGCAGGATATTGTTGATGCGCAGGACAAGCTCGCGTGGATCGAAGGGTTTGGCGAGATAATCGTCCGCTCCCGCTTCCAGCCCGGCGATGCGCGAATCCGCTTCCGAGCGGGCGGTCAGAAGGATCACCGGAACGGATTTGTCCTCGTTCAGCGAGCGGGTCAGCGAAAGCCCGTTTTCGCCCGGCATCATCACGTCGAGGATGAGCAGGTCGAAACGGATGCCCACCATTTTGCGCCGGGCTTCGGCCGCATCGGCCGCCACGGAGATGCGATAACCCTTGTCGCCAAGAAAGCGCTGCAGGAGATCGCGAATGCGGGCGTCGTCGTCGACGATCAGGAGATGGGCCGCATCGTCATCCGCCGGTGGACGTTTTGTCGGTGCTGTCGCCATCGTCACTCGTCCTCCACGGCCGTCGTCGTTGTCGGGCTGCGCATCTGCGCCAGGAATTTGCGCACGCAGGCCCGGGCATCAGGTCCGAGGCCTTCCAGGGCGCGGTCGATACGGCGCGATTGCGGCTCGCTCAGCGCCAGCGCCAGTTCGCGGCCGGTCAGCGTGGGGTAAAGCCTGCGCTGGCGGCGGTCTTCCGGGCCTGCCATCTGGCGGATGTAGCCGTCGTCGATCAATTGTTTCAAAACGCGGGCAAGGCTCTGCTTGGTGATCTGCAACGTGTCGAGCAGATCCGCCACTGTCATGCCGGGCTGCCGGCTGACGAAATAGACCACCCGGTGATGCGCCCGCCCATATTCCAGTTTCGACAGAATGACATCGGGGTCGGAGACGAAATCGCGATAGGCGAAAAACAGCGCCTCGATCGTATCGAAGTCGATCTTGCCGTCGTCAACCTTCGGGAGTGCCGGTGTCTGCCTGGCGGCGGCGGTTTTGAGCGATTGCGGTGGCACTGCGGTTCCTTCATATTCTGCGGCTGTCTGATCATAGGCCGACAGGCGTCGATGCGCCAATATTCTGTAAACATAGCCGAAAATGCGTCCGCTCGGGAGAATGCCGCGATCATTTTCTGTTGCGGTGGATAATATGGCGCGGGTGCGCGTGCAACTGGAATCCTGAGTGGCCTTTACCGGAAATAGAAAAGAGCGCGGAAACTCCGCGCTCTACTTCATTTTTTGCTGTGACGGCGATGTTACTGGTAAACGTAGACGATACGACGGGTCGAAGGTTCTACGAGAACCGGTACGTCATTCACGCGGACATACCGATACTGATAGTCAGGGACTTCAACCATACGGGTATCTGCGGGCAGAACGCTGCCCACGGCGATGTCGCCGTCATAGGTAACGGTATCGGCAGGGTGCTCGTCCATATAGGTGATGACCGACTGCGGCGGATCGACCTCACCGACGCGGCCGAGATTCGGGTCGCCGGGATTGGGTTCCGCCTGCACGCTCGAGGTCGTTTCGTATGTCACGACAGGCACGCTGAGTTCCGAGCGGCGCTGCTCTAGAATGACAGGCGAGCCCTCATACATGACATTCAGGTAGTCCGCATGGGCCCAGCCTCGCAGGCCGTTGACTTCGATGCGGCACCAGCTGCTGCCTTCCATGCAGCCATCCAGAACCGCATTGCTGCCGCGGGTGGCCAGACCCACTTCGGGATAGTCTTCACTGGGGCCCGAGCGAACGGAAATATCCGATGCTGTCGTGGCGACCATGGCGGCGTTTGCATAACCCGCCATCAAGGCGAAGGCGCCGCCAGCGATCAGCATTTTAAGCGTCTTGTCCATGTGTCTCACTCCTTTCAAGACTGGAGCTAGAACGTCGCAACCATCGGGGCGTTCCACATTTTTTGCCGGCAATTCCCGCCGCCAGCCGAAGATTTGTCGTTATCCCGCTGTTTCCACGGTGATTTTTAGAATGGTTCAGGCGCTGAAAGCCGGGGTCTTTTCCGCCGCCATTGTGCCGCCACCGGTCGCGGGCTATAGGAGGCAGGAGCTTTCAGACAGGAGACACAGGATATGGGAAAGTTGCAGGCGGGCATTATTCCGGTCACGCCATTCGAGCAGAATTGCACCATCCTGTTCGATCAGGACACCAAGGAGGGCGTCGTTGTCGATCCCGGCGGGGATGTGGACGTCATTCTTCAGGTCGTCTCTGAAAACGGCATCACGCTGAAGGAAATCTGGCTGACGCACGGACATCTCGATCATGCCGGCGGTGCGGATGAACTGCGTGAAAAGCTGTCGCTGCCGGTAATCGGGCCGCATGAGGACGACCGTCCCTTGCTCGAAAGAGTTGAGGCGCAGGCCGAAAAATACGGCATTAGCGGTCTTCGGAACGTTGCGCCCGACAAATGGCTCAAGGACGGCGACAGGGTATCATTCGGGGATCATGTCTTCGAAGTCTATCATTGCCCCGGCCATGCGCCCGGCCACGTCATCTATTACAATCGCGACCAGAACTTCGCCCATGTCGGCGATGTGCTGTTTTCGGGATCGGTGGGACGCACGGACCTGCCGGGCGGAAACCACGAGCAATTGATGGCGTCCATTCGCGACAAGCTCCTGCCGCTGGGTGACGATGTCGGTTTCATCTGCGGCCATGGCCCGGGTGGACGGCTGGGTGAGGAACGGCTCACCAACCCCTATCTCAAGGGGCTCTGAGTGTCGGCCCATTAGAGTTTTTCCGCTTTTCTTCGAAACGCGAAAACACTCTAACTCTTTGTTTTGGCGCATTTCCGGACGGAAAACCGGATTCCACTTTTCCTGGAGATGCTCTAAGGCTTGCGGGACCGCACAAAAAAACCCGGCATTCCTGCCGGGCTTCAACTAGAAAAGAAAGCCGTTTTAGGGTCAGCCAGCAATCTGCAGATTGACTGCCTTCGGCCCCTTGCCGCGACGATCCGGTTCCGTGTCGAAGCTCACTTTCTGATTTTCTGAAAGTCCGGACAGGCCAGAAGCCTGTACGGCAGAGATGTGAACAAAGATATCAGCGCCACCATTGTCTGGCTTGATGAAGCCGAAGCCTTTGTCTGTATTGAAGAATTTTACGGTGCCAGTTTCGGCCATGCATCAGGTCCTTTTCGCTCTGCCCGCGTTCAGCTACAGGCAGCATTACAGTTTTGCCCCGCGTGGGCGTTGGCAGGCAGTTTTTGACTATTGAGAAAATGGACCTTCGCAGCGGGAAGTAATGGCGTTCTCATCCAACGTTTTTCGTCCCACCGCCCGAGGTTTATAGCGTCCCCAGTGCGCAAAATTATAGGCCTTCCCATGCTCGCAAATTGCCCGAACCGCGGTAGAGTGATGCGTTTATCGAAAATTGGCAAGCAAAAGTTTTCACGGGCTTTTTGTCAGATAAAAAACCTGCGGTAGAATAACATCGTGCAATCGCATATTTTTTCCGCATAAGCGACAATTGATGAAATAATTGCCGTTTGCCACGAGATTTCACGGCAAAATTTAAATGGCCTATCCGCATTTATGACGGAATAAGAAAAATAAGTTCTTTTTGCGTCAGGCCGCTCCAGCCATGGATTTTTGCCGTTTGCGCGTCAGTTCCGGCACCAGTTCAACGATCAGGATCGCCACGAATATGATCAGGCAGCCGATATAGCCGGCGCGGGAAATGGTTTCATTGAGGAAGATCGAGGCCAGCAAAGCGCCGAAAAGCGCCTCGGAGGACAGGAATATCGCGGCCTGCGGCGCCGTGGTGTAACGCTGGCCGATGACCTGCAGCACGAAGGCGAGGCCGGAGGAGACGAGGCCGACATAGAGGATTTCCGCCAGCGACGCCTCGATGGAGGCCATGCTGATCGGTTCGAACACGACACCGATCATGCAACTAAGAAGGGAGCAAACGGCGAACTGGGTGCAGGAAAGCGCCAGCGGTCTTCCGCTTTCGGAGACGAAGCGTCCGGCGAGCGTGATCTGGATCGCCCAGAAGAAGGCGCAGATGATGCTGAGAATATCGCCCTTCGTCAGCGCCTCGAAAGCGCCGCCGGAGAGCAGGAATATGCCGCCCAGCATCATCAGCGCGCATGGCCAGACGATCCAGTGGGGATGACGGCGGTAAAGCACGACGGCGATCACGGGCACGAAGATGACGTAAAGCCCGGTCAGGAAGCTGGAATTGGTGACGGTCGTGGTCAGGAGCCCGACCTGCTGGGTGGTGGCGCCGCCGAACAGGGCAAGACCAACCAGAATGAAGCTGCCGATTTCGCGCCGGCGCGGCGGCGATTTCAGCGACCGTGTTTCCATGAGCGCGAAGGGCAGCACGGCGATGGCGGCGATGGCGAAACGCAGGCCGACGAACCAGAACGGGCCGATGGAGGCCATGGCGGAGGATTGCGCGACAAAGCCGCCTCCCCAGATTGCTGCGGCGAGCAGAAGCAGCATATTGGCCTGAATACGCGTCATTGTTGGCACCAGCACGGCAGGAGCGGAAGATCATTCAGTCGCGGCCGTGGCAAACAGGGGATTTTTGAAATATCGATCCGCGATGCGGATGACTGTTGCCGGGTGCTTTAGCAGCAACATGGCGATGCCGCAAGTCGAGGGGAGGGCCGCTTATTTGTAGCGGCGGGCCTCGTCCTTCAGGCTGCGCCGGGTGAGCGTCAGGCCGCCAATGCCGAGGCCGATGAAGGCCGCGGCCGAAAGGACGATGAGCAGGAGGTGAGGGCCGGCTTTCGCCGTTGCCGCCACCTGCGGAATGGCGGAAGTATGCAGGGTATCGACCGCCTGCGTGGCGGCATTGGCCGAGGTTGCGATGCCGGCGGCCATGGTGACGATGACAAGAAAAGCCGCAACGGCCATCCAGAGGGAAAACAGCGTTCTCTGCGCCCTTAACCTTTCAACGGAAGTCCGATCATTGGTAAACATGGCTGTCGCCTCTTGTCCCTGTTCTTAAAGGATAAAAGAGGCTTCGAAATGGACGGCTTGGAGACCGAATTCTGGCGTTCCGCGGCATTTATTGCGGCAATATTGTGGCAAAGCCTGATATGGCCCCCGTTTGGCCGGATATGGCCTCAGAGGCCGCGTTTTCCGAAGGTTCGGGTCTGGCGCAAAGGGTGCGGATCGGCGGGGCGTTCTTCCCGGAAAAATGCCGGTGGCGCAGGGCCTCTCTCCGCCCTCGATGGAGCGAAATATTCGCTGCCGAGTTCCGGAAAACGTGTGTCGAAACTGGTCGGGGCAAGTTCGGGTTTTGCCAGCACGTAGCCCTGCATCAGCAGGACGCCGAGTTCCTCGCACAGGTCGACCTGCCACGCGGCTTCCAGCCCTTCGAAGACCGGCTCTATGCCGTCGGCGCGAAACTGGCTGACAATGACGCGCAGAAGGGCGGCGCCCGCCGAATTCTGCATGAAATCGCGCACCCAGCCGGCTTCGAATTTCACATAGTCCGGCTTGATGAGCTTCACCCGGTCGATGTCGGAATCGCCGGCGCCATAGTCATCGAGCGCCACGCGAAAGCCGATATCGTGCATGTGGTAGGCGAAGTCGGCTACCATCTGCGTGTCGGAGGCTTTTTTCTCGGAGATTTCGCAGACGATGCGGTCCGCCGTCATGCCGGCCTCGTGGGCGGCGAGACGCATGCGCTCCACTTCCTGGCGCATCTTGGCCGGGGTCTGGAACAGGCCCGGATGGAAGTTGACGAAGATGCGGGCGCGGGACCGGTTGAGCCTGCCGGTGTTGAGAATGTGGATCGTGCGCAGGATGCTGTCGATATTTTCGATGTCTTCCGGTGCGACCAGCGAGAAGAACTCACCCGGCGTCACCGGTTCGCCATTGCGATGGGGACGCACCAGACCCTCGAAGGAATCGATGTCGAGCATGCCGCTTGCCGTGCGGCGGAAAATGGGCTGCAGGGCCGATTTCAGGTTGAAGGTGCGATAGGCCGTGGACCATGTGCCATCGACCTCGCGGACAAGACTGGAAAAGATGCTTTTGAGCGCCATTTTTCAACCAGCTATAGAGACACGACCTCTAGGCTCGCGAATATAGCGTATCAAGCGTTACTTCCGGGTTAAGGAAGGCTTAAATTCTTCGCTATAGCACATATGCCGCTTTTGACCTTGAAAGAGCGCCTGTCTTTCGACATACCAGTTGCCGCAGAAAACAGGATTTCCAGCCTCTGCCGATGTCAACCCCAATAGGACCGATTAAAAATGGCCTTCCTTGCCGACATTCTCTCCCGCGTAAAGCCATCCGCCACCATCGCCGTTACCCAGAAAGCCCGTGAACTGAAAGCGAAGGGCCGCGATGTGATCAGCCTTGGCGCCGGCGAGCCGGATTTCGATACGCCCGAAAATATCAAGGAAGCGGCCATCGACGCCATCAAGCGCGGCGAAACGAAATACACGCCGGTTTCGGGCATTCCGGAACTGCGCAAGGCCATTGCCGACAAGTTCAAGCGTGAAAACGGCCTGGACTACAAGCCGGAGCAGACGATTGTCGGCACGGGCGGCAAGCAGATCCTCTTCAACGCCTTCATGGCCACCCTGAATCCGGGCGACGAAGTCGTCATTCCGGCGCCTTACTGGGTCAGCTATCCGGAAATGGTGGCGATCTGCGGCGGCACGCCTGTATTCGTCGACGCCACGCTGGAAGACAATTTCAAGCTGAAGCCGGAAGCGCTGGAAAAGGCGATCACGCCGAAGACCAAGTGGTTCGTGTTCAACTCGCCGTCCAACCCCTCGGGTGCTGCCTATTCTCATGACGAACTGAAGGCGCTGACCGATGTGCTCGTCAAGCACCCGCATGTCTGGGTGCTGACGGACGACATGTATGAGCACCTGACCTATGGCGATTTCAAATTCGTCACGCCGGTCGAAGTCGAGCCTTCGCTCTATGACCGCACGCTGACGATGAACGGCGTCTCCAAGGCCTATGCCATGACCGGCTGGCGTATCGGCTATGCCGCCGGCCCGCTGCCGCTGATCAAGGCCATGGACATGATCCAGGGTCAGCAGACCTCGGGTGCAAGCTCGATCGCACAGTGGGCAGCCGTCGAAGCTCTGAACGGCACGCAGGATTTCATTCCGGCCAACAAGAAAATCTTCGAAGGCCGCCGCGACCTCGTCGTCTCCATGCTCAATCAGGCCAAGGGCATCAATTGCCCGTCACCGGAAGGTGCATTCTACGTTTACCCGTCCTGCGCCGGCCTGATCGGCAAGACCGCGCCTTCGGGCAAGGTCATCGAGACGGATACGGATTTCGTCTCCGAGCTTCTGGAAGCCGAAGGCGTTGCCGTCGTGCAGGGATCGGCATTCGGCCTCGGCCCGAACTTCCGTATTTCCTACGCCACGTCGGAAACGCTCTTGGAAGAGGCCTGCAAGCGCATTCAGCGCTTCTGCGCGGATTGCCGCTGATCGGTTTGTGATCTTGAATGAAGAAGCCCGGCAGCGATGCCGGGCTTTTTTGTTTCGTTGCAGCTTTCCACACACTCGACGTCATCCTCGGGTCAAGCCCGAGGATGACGGAGGAGAGGGTTGACCGCCTTGTCAGATGCCTGGAATTCCGGGGCGATGTCCTTAAAGCCCCAGAAACAGCAGCATGATGAAGGTGGCGAAGAGAATGAAATGCGTCATTCCCTCGATCGCATTGGTTTCGCCGTCATTGAGATTGATGGCGGCGGCGATGAGGGTGATGAAGACCATGACGGTCTGAACCGGGGTCATGGCCATGATGAAGGGCTGGCCGGTATAGAGCGCGATACCTTCCATGACAGGCACGGTCAGGATCACCGTCGACAGCGATGCGCCCATGGCGATATTGACCACCGCCTGCATGCGGTTGCGCAAGGCGGACCTGAGCGCGGTGAGGATTTCCGGCGATGCCGAGATCGTCGCCACCACCACCGCCATCAGCGCCGGCGGCGCGCTGGTGCCCTCGAGGCTTTCGCTCAGGAAGGCCGACATGAATTCCGCCAGCACACCGATCATCACCACGCCGGCGATGATGGTGCCGATGGAGAGTGGCACGCTGCCTTCGTCCTCCTCTTCCGCATGGCCGTCCGATGCCTGGCCGGCCGGATGCGCCTTGCGGGGATGGGCGTAGCTGAAGAAATAGCTGTGCGGGCCGACCTGCATTTTGAGGAAGAGCGCATAAAGCGCGATCATCGCGACGATGGTGAAGGCGGAATAGACATGCCAGCTTTCATTGGGGATGAATTCCGGCACGATCATCGAAATACCCATGGCGGTGAGGATCATCACGCCATAGGTCTTGCCGGAATCGTCATTATAGGGCTGCTCGCCGTGGCGAAGACCGCCGAGAAGTGCTGCGAGACCGAGAATGCCGTTGATGTCGATCATCACGGCGGAATAAATCGTATCACGCACCAGCGTGGGCGAACTGGATTCGCTCATGATGATGGCGAGGATCAGCACCTCCACGGCGACCGCCGACAGCGTCAGGATCATGGTGCCGTAAGGGTCGCCGACCTTGGCGGCGAGGATTTCGGCGTGATGGGCAACCCGCATCGAGACGAGAACGATGAGCCCGATGAGCAAGACCGCGGCGATGAGCGCCGCCGTTTTTCCGGCTTCGAATATTGCATGTTCGGCCAGATAGGCGAGGATTGCCGCCGGTATCGCCAGGAGCAGCATCCGCTCCTGTTTCAGAATAGAACCCGCCATTGATTTCCCTTCCCCAGTCAGGCTTAGGCTGTGACGTATCGTCCCTGAGATCAAGCAGGATTTGCGCTTGAATGCTTTTGGTAGGATAGTGTTGTTGCAGGACATGCTGCTCATGCCGCGGTGTCCCATCGGGTGCAATGCTTGAAACGCGGTTGTGGTTGCCATGTCGCCTACCGAGACAGGAGGACCATGCATGACCAAAGTGGTATATGAAATCGTCGAACATGACGGAGGCTTCGCCTACCGCATGAACGGCGCTTATTCCGAAACATTTCCTACCTATGCCGATGCCGTCGAAGCTGCGCGCATCGTCGCGGCCGAACAGCAGGTTGGGGGCGATGACGAGGAAATCAGCTATCAGGATGAGACCGGCCACTGGCATGAGGAATATAGCCAGGGCGGCGACCGGCCGGAAGCCGAGGTGGTCGACAAGACCTCACAGCCGGCCAGACCGTTTTGACGGGCAGGCTGCGGATTTCCGGAGAAGCTATCCTGCGGTCTTATGATGCCCGTCGGTCTGGATATTGGCTTTCAAGAGGTTGTCCATTCACAGCGGCCCCGAAGGCGCGTGCAGCTTTATCCCCCTCTGCCCTGCCGGGCATCTCCCCCTCAAGGTAGGAGATCGATCTGAGGGAAGGTCTCGCCCATCTCAAGGTTTGAGAAAGAAGCGGCGGGCCGGCGTCTTGCCGATCTCCCCCCTTGAGGGGGAGATGCCCGGCAGGGCAGAGGGGGGTAAAGCCGCGGCACCTCCCGTCCGCTGTGAATGGATAAACTCTAGCGCCGTTTCGGCGGAGCGCCCGGGTCGGTTTCCTTGAGGTGACCCTTGAGACCTTCGACGAGGGCGCTGAATACGGCACGACATCGTGGCGAGGTCTTGAGATTTTCATGCATCGCGACCCAGGTGTGGAGCGGGATGTCGATTTTCGGAAGAACCTGAACAAGCCGGGGATCCTTGCGCGCCAGGCCGATCTGGCAGACGCCGATGCCCGCGCTGGCGCGGATCATGGCAAGCTGGGCGAGATTGCTGTCGGCGCGGATTTCGAAGGAAATTTCCTCAATATCGGGTATGTCCGGATCGAGCGAGCGCATCCGCTGGATGGCGGCCCGGATGAAAGGCGTCTTGCGGTCGAAACCGACCATCCGGTGGTGGTTCAGATCTTCCATGCTCTTCGGGGCGCCGGCTCTTGCCAGATAGTCGCGCGTCGCATGGAATCCCAGACGGAAATTGCCGATGTAACGCATGACGATCGCGTCCTGCAGCGGTTCGGTCATGCGAATGGCGATATCGGCTTCGCGCCTTAAAAGGTCTTCCAGCGTATCGGAAAGCGAAAGCTCTATTTCAAGCCGCGGGTGAACTTCCTGCATGGCCGTGATGATCGGCGGCAGCATTTCCACACCGATGATATCGGATGCGCTGATGCGCACCGTGCCTTCGATCTTGCCGACTTCGCCGGAGGCCGCGCGCATGAGGGCGGCGGTTGTCGCCGCCAGATTTTCCGCATAGGGGCGGAGCGCAAGCGCTGCTTCCGTCGGCATCAGCCCATGCGGCGAACGAATGAACAGCGGAAAGCCGACGGCCTCTTCCAGCGCGCCGATATGGCGTCCCGCCGTCGGCTGGGTGATGCCAAGCTCGCGGGCGGCGGCGGAAAGCGAACCGTCGCTCAGCACGCTGAGGAAGGTGCGATAAAAATCCCAGCTGATGTCACGGCTTCTTGTCATAAGATTTTGTATAGCTGCTCCACTCATTTCGACAATTTCGTATATCTCAGAACGGGACGATACTCCAGCCCACAATAAGGAGTACGACGATGATATATGAAAACAACGCCAATACAGCGGCGAATGACCGGCCGCTGGCCCTGATTCTGGGCGTGAATGGCGGTGTCGGCAGCCAGGTCTCCCAGATGTTGCAGCAGCGCGGCTGGCGGGTGAGGGCGATGACGCGCCAGAAAACCGCTTCCACGGCAACTGGTGATATCGAGTTCGTGACCGGTGACGCCATGAACCGGCAGGACGTTCTGGACGCGGCAAAGGGTGCAGCGTTGATCGTGCATGCCGTCAATCCTCCCGGATATCGCAACTGGGAAAGCCAGGTACTGCCGATGCTCGACAATACCATTGCTGCCGCCGAGGCCTGCGGGGCGAGGATCGTCTTTCCGGGCAGCGTTTATAATTTCGGCCCTGACGCCTTTCCCCTGCTGACGGAAGACAGCCCGCAAAAGCCCTTTACCCGCAAGGGCGCGTTGCGTGTGGAGATGGAGCGACGGCTGAAAATGGTGTCGATGCGCGGCGTGCCGGTGCTGATCGTACGCGCGGGGGATTTCTTTGGGCCGGATGCGAGAAACAACTGGTTTTCGCAGATGCTGGTGAAGCCTGGAAAGCCGGTCCGTGGCGTCCAGAATCCCGCCGCACCCTATGCGGGGCACCAATGGGCCTATCTGCCTGACGTCGCGGAGACCATTGGCCGGCTGCTTGACCGCGCTGGCGAGCTTCCGGCTTTCGCCGTCTATCACATGGAAGGCTTCTGGGATTTCGACGGGCTGCAACTGGTTGAAGCGATCGAGCGCGTTGTCGGTCATCCCGTCAAGAGGCGGCAGCTATCCTGGTCGGGCATCAAATTGGCCGCCCCCTTCGTTCCCCTGTTCCGCGAAGTGCTGGAAATGCAATATCTCTGGCAGATGCCGATCCGGATGAGCAATCGCAAGCTGGTGGATTTCCTCGGGACGGAACCCAGAACACCGATCGACATTGCGGTGGCGACGACACTGGCGAGCCTCGGCTGCCTCGAACAGAGGCCGCAGCATTCGAGCCTTTCTCATCCGGCCGATGCCGGGGGCAGGGTGTGATGGCTGCGGTTGCGAATGGGATGTCGGTTCGGCGTCGCGTGTTTGCCGTGATTTCGGCAAGCGTGCCGGTGCTGATCTTCGCGCAGGTGCTGCTGGCCGGGCTGTCGATCTATTACGATGGATCGCTGCTTTCGCTGCACAAGGGGCTCGGCTTCCTGATCGCCGTTCCGATCCTGTCGCTGGTGGTTCTCGCTTCTCTATATGACGACCTGCGGCCGAACCTTGTCCGCACGCTGGTCCTGCTTGGTCTTTATTGTCTTCAGGTGGCGCTGATGAGCATCGGCCGGGAAACGGGCAATGGCTTTCTGCAGGCGCTGCATGTGCCCAACGCCTTCGTCATGGGCGCGTTTTCCGATTTTGCCGCGCGGCAGGCGCGAAGCCTCCGCTGAAAGAAAACGCCGCACCGCTTTCAGCCGGTGCGGCGTATTTGTTTTATCCTTTATCAGGCAAGCGCCGGATAGTCGGTGTAACCCTCGGCTCCGCCGCCATAGAAGGTTGGCTGGTTCGGTTCGTTGAGCGGCGCGTCGTTTTTCAGGCGGCGCACCAGATCTGGATTGGCGATGAAGGCCTTGCCGAAGGCCACGGCATCGACCTTGCCGCTTTCCACGGCTTCGATGGCGCTCTCACGGTCGTAACCATTATTGGCGATCCACAGGCCCTTGCCGCCGGCATTGCGATAGGCGCCCTTGAAGGCCGCGTAGTCGAAGGGCTTGTCGCCCTGTTTGAAATCACGCGGGCCGCCCGTCGCGCCTTCAACGACATGGATGAAGGCGAGATTGCGCTTGCCGAGTTGTTCGGCCACGTAATTATAAAGCGGCTGCGGATCGGCCTCGAAGATATCGTTGGCAGGTGTAACCGGCGAGAGGCGGATGCCGGTACGGCCTGCGCCGATCTCTTCCGCCACCGCATCGACAACTTCCAGCAGGAAGCGGGCGCGGTTTTCGATCGAGCCGCCATAATCATCCGTGCGCTGGTTGGTGCTGGATTTCAGGAACTGCTCGATCAGGTAGCCATTGGCGGCATGGATTTCGACGCCGTCGAAACCGGCCTCCAGTGCGGCGCGTGCACCGCTGCGATAATCTTCGAGGATGAGGCCGATATCGTCGATGGTGAGCGCGCGGGGCTCGGAGGTTTCGGCAAAGGCGCCGGTGCCGTCATCATTGATGATATAGGTCTTCGACTTGGCGGGAATGGCGGAAGGCGCGACCGGCTGACCGCCATGCGGCTGCAGCGAGGTGTGGGAAATGCGGCCCACATGCCAGATCTGCGCGACGATCTTGCCGCCTGCCGAATGCACGCCATCGGTAACCTGTTTCCAGCCCGCGATCGCTTCCCGCTTGTAGAGGCCGGGAACATCGGCGTAACCCTGACCCTGCTGGGAAATCGGCGTGCCTTCGGTGACGATCAGCCCGGCGGTGGCGCGCTGCTCGTAATAGGTGGCGTTGAGATTGTTGGGAATGGCACCCGGCGAACGGTTGCGGGTGAGGGGGGCCATGACGATACGGTTGGCGAGTGCGATATCGCCGGCCTGTGCCGGTTCGAAAAGACTGGTCATGCGACTTCACTTTCTGGTCGGTTGGCGAAATTGCGCGGGAGACGCGCTGTCTTTCTGTCTGGGTGCCGGAATGAAAACCATGTTTCGGTTTCCGGTCCGACACCCCGAGGCTCAAAGCTTGGGAGGCTCAGAGATTGGCTTGCAGATAATTGCGGAAGGCGTCGATGGTTTCCTCGTTACGTTCGAAAAACACCCATTGCCCGACCTTTTTCGACCTTATCAGGCCAGCTGCCTGCAACACCGCCAGATGCGACGAGACGGTGGATTGCGACAGGCCGCTGATCTGAAACTGGTTGGCGCATACACCCATGCTGAGGGGATGCTCCTGGCAGAAGTGACTTTCCGGAGACTTCAGCCATTCCAGGAATTTCAGCCTTGCGGGGTGCGAAAGGGCTTTGAGGATTTCCTCCGGGTTCATCGGTGTTTCTTCAATATCTGACATGTCCGATATTTATATCGATCGCTATCGATATACAAGTCACGTCTCTGTGAGGATCGAGCGGGCGGGCAGGGATTTCCAAAAAAGAAGGCCGCTGGATATCTCCGCGGCCTGATAAGTTTGAAGGTCAAAACCTCCAGAGGGGAACAGCTGTCGCGTGCCTTGGGCGAGCGTGACAGCCAGCTAAAATATGGGAGCGGCAATAATGCAAAACAAGGTTGCATCATGCGATATTTCGCCAATTTGGAGAAAATTCTTGCGGGTAAAAAAAGAGGGCCGCCGGATGGATCCAGGGCCCTTTAAGTGTGAAGGTCAAAAACCTCCAGAGGGGAACAGCTGATGCGGTGGAACTGGGAGGAAAAGCCACCGTGTGCATCAACTGAGAGCTATTTGGTGTTTTTTTGTGCACGAAACAACTCTTTTTTGTGCAGGTCAGGCATGCAAGCGATGCAGGCCTCGATATTTCCGGTATATTTTATGTGCAATGCTGAAGAGGGGCGCCTTTGCGCCCCTCCTGCTCGTCCATTCATAAGTATTTGAATTTAAAATATTATATCTGGACGTCGATTATTTTAAAGTCAGAAGTTCCAGTTTCGAGCCTTTGCGACGATGAAGTCGCGGAAGGCTTTCAGCTTTGCAGCGTTTTTCATCTCGTCCGGATAGCAGAAATAGGTATCGAAGGACGGAATGTCTGCGGCGAGCGATAGCTGGATAAGGCCCGGATCGCGGCCGACGATATAATCCGGCAGGCAGGCAATACCTATTCCCAGCAGGCAGGCGCGCTTGATCGAGGTCTGGCTGTTGATCTGCAGATGCGGCGTACGCGTATTGTCGGAAGATCGTCCGGCATTTTCCAGCCAGTTGACATCAAGCAGATAGTTGGGCGCGGGTTCACCGAAGGAGATGATGCGGTGATTGTCGAGATCCTCGACCGACTGCGGCTCACCATGGCGGTTGATATAGGACGGCGCGGCATAGACATGCATATGCACCGTGAACAGCTTGCGCTGGATGAGGTCCGACTGCTGCGGCTGGCGAAGGCGGATGGCGCAATCGGCATGGCGCATGTTCACGTCCAGTTCCTCATTGTCGAGGATGAGCTGGATCGACATTTCCGGATAGAGCTGCAGAAACTCCTGCACCTTGTCCGTCAGCCACCCCTGGCCGAGGCCAACCGTCGTCGTCACGCGCAGCTTGCCGCTTGGCTTCTCCGTCGTTTCGGTGAGCTGCATCTTGACGGTTTCGAGCTTCAGCAGCACGTCATGGGCGGTGCGATAAAGCAGCTCGCCCTGTTCGGTGAGGATCAGGCCCCGGGCATGGCGATGAAACAGCTTGACGCCGACATCCTGCTCCAGCGCGCTGACCTGACGGCTGATGGCCGACTGGGACAAATGCAGCTTGTCGGCAGCATGGGTGAAAGACCCCGCTTCGGCTGCGGCATGAAAAATGCGCAGTTTATCCCAGTCCAATGGCATTGCCATGCCTATCCTGCCTTTCGGTTATTCCGCTGCGACAGCAAGCGGTTGATGCGCGGTGAGATAACGTTCCGCTTCCAGCGCCGCCATGCAGCCCATGCCGGCGGCGGTGATTGCCTGACGGTAGATATCGTCGGTGACGTCGCCGGCGGCGAAAATGCCTTCCACGTCGGTGGCGGTGGAATCGGGAGCGGTCCACATATAGCCGTTATCCTTCAGCTTCACCTTGCCCTTGAACAGCTCGACCGCCGGGGCGTGGCCGATGGCGACAAAGACGCCATCGATCGGCATGTCGCTGATCGCGCCGGTCTTGGTGTCACGCAGCTTCACGCCGGAAACGGAAGGCGGCATCGGCGGCTTTGCCGGCGCGCCGGTGATTTCGGCGACTTCGGTGTTCCAGAGGATCTTGACGTTTTCCTTGGCGAACAACCGTTCCTGCAGGATTTTTTCCGAACGGAAGCTGTCGCGGCGGTGCACGACGGTGACCGACCTGGCGATATGGGCGAGATAAAGCGCCTCTTCCACGGCGGAGTTGCCGCCGCCGACCACGATCACATCCTTGTTGCGATAGAAGAAACCGTCGCAGGTGGCGCAGGCGGAAACGCCGAAGCCCTGGAAATGCTGCTCGCTCTCGATGCCTAGCCACTTGGCCTTGGCGCCGGTGGCAATGATCAGCGTGTCGGCGGTCCAGACCTGACCGGAATCGGTCCTGACCACGAAAGGCCGCACATTGGTTTCAACTTCGGTGACGAGATCGCTGACGATTTCCGCGCCCACATGGGTTGCCTGCTTCAGCATCTGGTCCATCAGCCAAGGGCCCTGGATCGGATCGGCGAAGCCCGGATAGTTTTCGACATCGGTGGTGATCATCAGCTGGCCGCCCTGTTCCATGCCGGCGATCAGCACGGGTTTCAGCATTGCGCGGGCCGCGTAGATCGCCGCGGTATAACCGGCGGGACCGGAGCCGATGATCAATACCTTCGTGTGGCGGGCAGACATGGAAACGTTCCTTTCAATAACGGGGTCTTTCAGTAGCGGTGCCTTTCGGCACCAGCGTCTTCCAGCCGCATCACGGCGGACAGGCCGCAACCCCTTCGTTGCCCGGTATTTAAGGTTGTCTAGTGTCTTTATTCAAGGGCAGCCTTGCGTTACCAACAAGGCAGTTGTGGATGCGCGCGCAATTTTGTGACCGGGCGGTGGCATAATGTTGCGAATCCCGTGCCGAATAGTACAAGGAAGTTCTCCAGCTTAACGAGGTACTTCTCCGTGACCAGCGTCGAACTCGATGCCATCGATCTGAAAATCCTGCGCGAATTGCAGCGCGACGGGCGCATGACCAATGTGGAGCTGGCCGAAAGGGTCGGGATTTCCGCGCCGCCATGCCTCCGGCGTGTCCGCAAGCTGGAAGAAGCTGGCGTGATCGAGGGTTATCACGCCATGTTGAACGCACCGAAGCTCGGTTTCGATCTCGTCGCCTTCTGCATGGTCGGTTTGAAGCGGCAGTCCGACAGCAATCTGAAGGCCTTTGCCGCAGCGACGTCCGGCTGGTCGCTGGTGCGTCAGGCCTGGATGGTATCGGGCGAAAGCGATTTCCTGCTGCATTGCGTGGCGAAAAACCTGACGGAGTTTCAGGATTTCGTCATCGAAGTTCTGACGGCGGATGAGAATGTCGATACGGTGCGCACCATGCTCACCATCCGTCAGGTCAAGCGCGTCGGCCTGGTGGAAATCTGAACGGCAGGCTTTGCGGTTGCTAAGGCGGATCACCCCCGCCGCAACGCATCATAAACAGCGCCGAGACTCGTGGCCTCTTTTTCGAGCGGGAAGGTGGTGCGCACATGCGCAAGTCCGGCACGGGCATGGTTTAACGCCAGAGCCGGATCGGCCAGATAGGTCTTTATCGCATCCCTGAGCGATTCATAGTCACCCGCTTCAACGAGCGCGCCCGTCTCACCCTTGATGATCATTTCCTCATAGGCGCCGGCAGTGCTGGCGACGACCGCGGTTTCCGACGCCATGGCCTCGAGCGGCGTCAATCCGAAACCTTCATTGCGGGATGGGGCGACATAGAGCGTCAGCCGCCGGTACCACGGCTTGATGTCGTTCACCTCGCCCTGAAACACGATTCGGTCCGAAAGGCCGGCGGCCTTGACGTCGGCCTCGAGTGCTTCGGCAAAAGCCTTGTGTTCCGCCGTAACCCGGCCGGAAACCACGGCTGTCCATTGCGGATGGGCGGGCAAAAGCTCGATCATAGCGCGCACGAAGAGGTCGGTGCCCTTCTGGTGTCGCACCCGTCCAAAGCAGCCGATCAGATATTGGCCCGGCAGACCGGTTGCGGCGATGGTGTCCTCGGGTCCGGTGGCCGGATGAAACAGGTCGGTATCGACGCCATGCATGACAACGCGATGGGGTACTTCCAGAAACGAGCCGGAGCGGGTGCTGGTCGCAACCACCGCATCCATTTTCGAAATCAGGAAGCGGGTATAGGTGGAATGCCGCCTCTGCGCGGCCGAGGTGAAGAGCAGTTTCACCTTCATGCGCAGCACGTCGCGGAGGAGAAGACCCGGCAACATTTCGAGGTTGCGGCGGGCATGCCAGATGCGCGGGCCGCCCTGCGGGCCGTTTTGCCAGAGCCGCCACAGATGGCGAAAGCGCACATGCGGCAGATGCGGCGGCAGGCCCGGGCCGATGACGGCCACCTTCTGTCCCAGCCGGTTCTGCACCGGAATAAGCTGAACGATGGTGGAGGTGACGCCGGAGAGCCTGCGTTTGAAGTTCGGCGCAAGCACCTGCACATCTTTCAGACTGACGTGGGACAAGATGGGCTTCCGTCTTTGCGGCTAATTTGGGGGGCAATACGTCAAGAAGCAATGCGCCCGCGTGGGGCGCATTGCGCGTTGGGGCTTATCAGCCCCACTGAACCGCGAGAATCTCGTAGCCCTTGGCGCCGCCGGGCGCATTGACTTCGATGCTGTCGCCGACTTCCTTGCCGATAAGGGCGCGGGCAATGGGCGAGGAGATGGAAATGCGGCCGGCCTTCACATCGGCTTCCTGGTCACCGACGATCTGATAGGTCTTTTCCTCGTCGCTGTCTTCGTCGACCAGCTTGACGGTGGCGCCGAACTTGATCTTCGAGCCCGACATCTTGGAAAGATCGATGACTTCGGCGCGCGCGGTCAGGTCTTCGAGTTCGGTGATGCGGCCTTCATTGTGGCTCTGGGCTTCCTTGGCAGCATGGTACTCGGCGTTTTCCGAAAGGTCGCCATGGGCGCGCGCTTCGGCAATCGCCTCGATGATACGGGGGCGTTCCTCCTGCTGGCGCCAGCGCAGCTCCTCCTGCAGCTTGACGAATCCACCCTGAGTCATCGGTACTTTTTCTACCATTTTTTTATCCTTCGCATTCCGGTCGCTTTACTTGCAGACACAAAAAGAAACAGGTTCCGGAGGGGAACTCCGGAACCATGCCAAAATCATAACTGAGCCGACTATATCAGAAGACGACAGTGAAATGCCAGCAAATTTGAGGAAGGCATATTCCCGCGTCTATTCAGAGACTTAAGCAATATGATTGACATTTTTCAATGGAACATATAGTGAACATAATTATGAAGAAGTCAATCAGGCAACGGCTGGCCATTCTCTCCGACGCGGCGAAATACGACGCCTCCTGCGCATCGAGCGGCACGACAAAACGCAACTCCGCAGCGTCAGGCGGTCTGGGTTCCACGGAAGGGTCGGGCATCTGCCATGCCTATGCGCCGGACGGGCGCTGTATTTCGCTGTTGAAAATCCTGCTCACCAATTTCTGTATCTATGATTGCGCCTATTGCATCAACCGCTCCTCCAGCAATGTCGAGCGGGCGCGGTTCACGCCGGAAGAGGTGGTTTGGCTGACGCTGGAATTTTACCGGCGCAACTATATCGAGGGGCTGTTCCTGTCCTCCGGCATCATCCGCTCCTCCGATCATACGATGGAAGAGATGGTGCGCGTGGCGCGGGAGTTGCGCGTTACCCATGGTTTTCGCGGTTATATCCACCTGAAATCCATTCCCGAAGCATCGCCCAGGCTTATCGAGGAGGCGGGGCTTTACGCGGATCGCCTTTCGATCAATATCGAATTGCCAACCGATAGCGGCATTGGTCGCTTTGCGCCGGAAAAGCAGCCCGCCAATATTCGCCGTTCCATGGCCGATATCCGTTTGAAGATCGAGGAGGCGGGGGAGCCGACCGTCAGGACAAGAAAGACCAGACGCTTTGCGCCGGCCGGCCAGAGCACGCAGATGATCGTTGGCGCCGACGGCGCTGACGATAGCACCATTCTCTCCACCAGCGCCCGGCTTTATGGCAGTTACGGTTTGCGGCGCGTCTATTATTCGGCCTTCAGCCCCATTCCTGATTCGTCGAAGAACCTGCCGCTCATCAAGCCGCCGCTGATGCGGGAACACAGGCTTTACCAGGCGGACTGGCTTTATCGCTTTTACGGTTTCGACATTGGCGAGATAACCGCGATCGGCGGCGACGGCATGCTCGATCTCGATATCGACCCGAAGCTCGCCTGGGCGCTGAAACATCGCGAGCGTTTCCCGGTGGACGTCAATGCGGCGGATCGGGAAATGCTGTTGCGCGTGCCCGGTTTCGGCACCAAGACGGTGGCCTCTGTTCTATCGTCGCGGCGGTTCCGGCGGCTGCGGCTGGAGGATATTGCCCGTTTTGGTGTGTCCCTTAAAAAGGTGAAGGCTTTCATCGTCGCCGAGGGCTGGACGCCGGGCAAGCTGACCGAACGGCCGGATCTGCGGGCGATGTTTGCACCGCAGCCCGAACAATTGTCGCTGTTGTGATGTATGGCCCGGTGCTGGAAGGGCGGGGCGATTTCGGCGAGTGGCGCGATGCCGCGCGCGCGGCCCTTGCGGCCGATATTCGGCCGGAGATGATTGACTGGCGGTCGCGGGATGACGGGGCAGGGCTGCTGGATTTCGCCGGTGCGCCGTTGCCGAGGGTCGATGCAAGCAATGGGCAGATTTCCGTTCCGGCCTCGTTCGTGGTGCTGGCGCAGGCCATCATCTGCCACAGCGATCCCGGCCGTTTTGCATTGCTTTATCGGTTGCTGTGGCGGCTGAAGCGGGACCGCGCCCTGCTGCAGTTCAAGTCCGATCCGGATGTTGCGGAGGCCCGCCTGCTCGAGAAGTCGGTGCGCCGCGACTGTCACAAGATGACGGCCTTCGTCCGTTTCAAGGAATTGCCGCTGCCGCAGGGGCAGGGCGGCCGACGGCGGTTCGTGGCATGGTTCGAGCCGGATCATTTCATCGTCGAGCGCACAGCAGCGTTTTTCCAGCGGCGGTTTACCGATATGGACTGGCTGATCGCCACGCCCAAAGGGTCTGCCCGATGGGATGGAAGCGAGCTGCAGACGTCACGCGAGGCGGCGGCGAAGCCTGATCTGACGGATGAGACAGATGAACTCTGGCGGACCTATTACGCCAATATATTCAATCCGGCCCGCCTCAAGGTCAAAGCCATGACGGCCGAGATGCCGAAGAAATACTGGAAGAACCTGCCGGAAGCCGATCTCATTCCCGATCTCATTCTCGGCGCGGAGGCGCGGGTCTTGGAAATGGCCGCGAGGGCGGCAAGCCAGCCGCAACCCTTTCACCATCGTCTGCAGGCGGCGGCCGCTGCCCGGGAGATGCCGCAACCGGCGGCGGACGGCACGCTCGCATCGCTGGCGCGGCAGGCTGGCCATTGCACCCGCTGTTCCTTGCATTGCAGCGCCACGCAGACGGTTTTCGGTTCCGGGCCGGAAGATGCGGATGTCATGATCGTCGGTGAGCAGCCGGGTGATCACGAGGATCTCGCCGGAAAGCCTTTTGTCGGTCCGGCCGGCCAGCTTTTCGACCGGACTCTTGCCGACATCGGTATCGAACGCAAAAGACTTTACGTCACCAATGCGGTCAAGCATTTCAAATATGAAACCCGCGGCAAACGACGCATTCATCAGCGGCCGAATGCAGGCGAGGTGGAGCAATGCCGCTGGTGGCTCAATCAGGAAATCGCGCTTGTTCAGCCGAAACTGATCGTTGCCATGGGCGCAACTGCACTTTATGCGCTGACCGGCGAGAAGGGTAAGCTCTCGGAGGTCAGGGGTCGTCCCATACCGATGGAGGAGGGCCGAACGCTTTTTGTGACCGTGCACCCCTCCTATCTCCTGCGCCTTGCCGATGAGCGGGTGAAAGAGGCGGAAGTGATGCGGTTCGTTGAGGATATGAAGTTTATTAGAATATTCGAATAGATTTCGATGTGTGTATCGGAGATTTATTGAGAAATTTGAATCATAACTTGCAGTAGTATCGTTTAACGATTGGTTTTCCGTTATTTTTATTGAAATTTTATACTTGCTATTATAATTGTTGTCTCCAAATTTATTGACCGTATGGACAAATCATGTTGGGCGAACTCGACCTCGCGACAGTCATACTGATGCAAAAGTGTTCTTACATCGTTGGGCTTTTGAGTTTCATCTACCTGAAAATGACCAATCGCGGCCTGCGGGGTCCCGTCCCGCTTGCCGCGGGTTTTGCGTCGATGACGATCGGCTCCACGCTTGCCGGTTACGGGGAATGGGGAATAGTGTCGTCGGCCTTATGGCAGCTCGGCAGTGTTGTTTTCGGTATAGTGGGTTATGGGTTGATCTGGCTCGGCTTGAAGACGTTGAGCGATGGACGCTCCGTCGGCCGGCGAACCATATCCCTCGTCTGTCTTATTGCCATGCTGGCGATGGTTGTCGCGCTACAGGTGGCAGACAATAACGCGTTTCGCGCGGCGCTCTTCAATGGCTGCGCGGCGCTGGCCTATCTCGCCGGAGCGTCGGTGCTTTTCACCGGATGGCGCAGGGAGCCGCTGCTTTCGCGTCTGGCGCTGGGTGCGATTACCGGCGTCTCCGGTCTCATTTCGCTGTCGGTGATGAAAAGCGTGCTTTTCCCGGATTACGCCACCATCAATCTGGTCAACGCGTTTTTCTTCATCATCATGCTGAACTTCGCTATCGCCCTGTTTGTGATGATGTTCGTGGCTGAGCGGTCGGAGCGGAAATTGCTGGTTCTTGCAAATACCGATCCGCTGACCGGGGTGAAGAACCGGCGGTTCTTCTTCCAGACCATGCCTGCGACGCCCGATCCCGCCGATGCGGCCATGTTGCTGGATATCGATCACTTCAAGTCGATCAACGATCGTTTCGGTCACGCCGTCGGCGATAGCGTGCTGCAGGAAGTAGCGAAGCGCATCGGTGGCAGTATCCGCGGCGGGGATGTGCTGGCGCGTTACGGTGGTGAGGAATTCATCATTTACCTGCCGGGCGCCGGGGCTCGCAAGGCCTGCATGATCGGCGAACGCATTCGCGATGCGGTCGCTGTTACGGAGGTGGATTGCGGCGGTCTGCGTGTCGGTGTGACCATCAGTATCGGCGTTGCCGCGAGCGGTGATGTCGGCTGCGATCTTCTGATGCTTGCAGAAATGGCGGATCGTGCGCTTTACCGGGCAAAGACAGAAGGGCGCAATTGCGTTCGCGAGGCGCTGGCCGCCTAGGCGCGGCAAAAGCCTGAAACCTCCTTGTTTTCCCAAGCTGGCAGCCTTCTGCTCAGCCTGTCGGCTCGTTCGCTGCATCCGCAGCGGCGCGATGTCGTAAGGCCTCTTTCAGCAGAATTTCGATCTGGGCGTTGATGCTGCGCAACTCGCCGCTCGCGGTCTGCCGGATTGCGTTCAATATGGCGGGTTCGATCCGAAGCGGAAATGCCACTCGCTGCGGCCCCGGGGGACGTCCGATCATGAGTTGACCCTCGAATTCAGGGGAACGGCGCGGCTGGCGGTGGGGCAGGGTTTTTCGGGAATGCAAAAGGACATCGTGAGCCTCGTGTGAGAATGATGCCGTTTTGATACGGGAAATGGATTGCAGCGGGATTGCGCAAAACAAAACGCCGCGGGCATGGCGACCCGCGGCGTCTTGTTTTCAATCTTGCGGGCTTTCCCGCAGAACGCTTAGTTGAAGTAGCTTTGCAGCGGCTTCACTTCCAGATTACCGGCCTTCAGGGCCTTGATGGCGAGGGCTGCTGCTTCCGCACCGGCCATCGTCGTGTAGTAAGGCACCTTCTGCATCAGCGTGGCGCGGCGCAGCGATTTCGAGTCCGAGATAGCCTTATTGCTATCGGTGGTGTTGATGACGAGCTGGACCTGACGGTTGCGGATGGCGTCCTCAATATGCGGACGGCCTTCCTGCACCTTGTTGATCTTCTCGGCGTTGATGCCCTGTTCGGCGAGGAAACGCTGGGTGCCGCCGGTCGCCAGTACCTTGAAGCCGCTTTCCACGAGAATGCGGATGGCGGAAAGCACGCCTTCCTTGTCCTCGTCACGCACCGAAACGAACACCGTGCCGGAACGCGGCAGGTCGACGCCGGCGCCGAGCTGGCTCTTGGCGAAGGCGAGCGCGAAATCCGTGTCGAGGCCGATGACTTCGCCGGTCGAGCGCATTTCCGGTCCGAGCAGGATGTCGACGCCGGGGAAGCGCGCGAAGGGGAAGACGGCTTCCTTGACGGCGATGTGCTTCAGGTTGCGCGGATCGGGCTTTTCGCCATAGGCGGCGATTGCCGAACCAAGCTTTTCACCGGCCATGACGCGGGCGGCGATCTTGGCGATCGGCGCGCCGATGGTCTTGGCGACGAAAGGCACGGTACGCGAGGCGCGCGGGTTGACTTCGAGAACGTAGATCGTGCCGTCCTTGATGGCATATTGAACATTCATCAGGCCACCGACATTCAGCGCCTTGGCAAGAGCCGTCGTCTGGCGTTCCAGTTCGTCGAGAGTTTCCTTGCTCAGCGAACGCGACGGCAGCGAGCAGGCGCTATCGCCCGAGTGGATGCCGGCTTCTTCGATATGTTCCATGATGCCGGAAACGAAGACATTTTCACCATCGCACAGCGCATCGACGTCGACTTCGACGGCGTTGGTCAGGTAGCTGTCGAACAGAAGCGGGTTCTTGCCGAGCAGGGTGTTGATCTGACCGGTCTTGTCGTTGGGGTAACGCTGCTTGATGTCTTCGGGTACGAGGCCCGGAACGGTGTCGAGCAGATAGGTCTGCAGCTGGCCTTCCGAATGGATGATCTGCATGGCGCGGCCACCCAGAACGTAGGACGGGCGAACGACCAGCGGGAAGCCGATTTCAGACGCGACGAGGCGGGCCTGCTCGACCGAATAGGCGATGCCGTTGTTCGGCTGGGCGAGATCGAGCTTCATCAGCAGCTTCTGGAAGCGGTCGCGGTCTTCGGCAAGGTCGATCATGTCGGGTGCGGTGCCGAGGATCGGGATGCCGTTCTTTTCCAGCGCTTCAGCAAGTTTCAGCGGCGTCTGGCCACCGAACTGCACGATGACACCGACCAGTTCGCCCTTTTCCTGCTCGGCGCGCATGATCTCGATCACGTCTTCGGCCGTCAGCGGCTCGAAATAGAGGCGGTCGGAGGTGTCGTAGTCGGTGGAAACAGTTTCCGGGTTGCAGTTGATCATGATCGCTTCGAAGCCTGCATCCTTCAGCGCGAAGGCAGCATGGCAGCAGCAATAATCGAACTCGATGCCCTGGCCGATACGGTTCGGACCACCGCCGAGGATGACGACCTTCTTGCGGTCGGAAACCTGGGCTTCGGAGCGTGCGGCGCCCACGAAGGGAATTTCATAGGTCGAATACATATAAGCGGTCGGCGAGGCGAATTCGGCCGCGCAGGTGTCGATGCGCTTGAAGACCGGGCGGACGTTCAGGCTGTTGCGCAGTTCGGCCACTTCCTTCGGGCGCTTCGACGTCAGGCTGGCGAGGCGGGCGTCGGAGAAGCCCATGGCTTTCAGCATGCGCAGGTTTTCGGCATCCTGCGGCAGGCCGTGCTCGCGGATGCGGGCTTCCATGTCGACGATGGCCTTGAACTGGGCGATGAACCACGGATCGATCTTCGAGTTTTCGTGGACTTCCTCTTCGGTCATGCCCATGCGCAGCGCCTGTGCGACCATGCGCAGGCGGTCCGGCGTCGGCGTGCCGATGGCGGCGCGGATGGCGTTCTTGGAACCTTCGCCTTCCTCGTAACCGGGGATTTCGATTTCATCGAGACCGGTGAGGCCGGTTTCCATGCCGCGCAGCGCCTTCTGCAGCGATTCGGCGAAGGTGCGACCGATGGCCATGACTTCACCCACCGACTTCATGGCGGTGGTGAGGATCGGCGAGGCACCCGGGAATTTCTCGAAGGCGAAACGCGGGATCTTGGTGACGACGTAGTCGATGGAGGGCTCAAAGGACGCAGGTGTCGCACCGCCGGTGATATCGTTTTCCAGCTCGTCAAGCGTGTAACCGATGGCGAGCTTGGCGGCGATCTTGGCGATCGGGAAGCCGGTTGCCTTGGAGGCGAGAGCGGAGGAGCGCGATACGCGCGGGTTCATTTCGATGACGACGAGGCGGCCATCCTTCGGGTTGACGGCGAACTGCACGTTCGAGCCGCCGGTTTCCACGCCGATCTCACGCAGCACCGCAATCGAGGCGTTGCGCATGATCTGGTATTCCTTGTCCGTCAGCGTCAGCGCCGGCGCGACAGTGATCGAGTCACCCGTGTGGACACCCATCGGATCGATGTTTTCGATGGAGCAGATGATGATGCAATTGTCCGCCGTGTCGCGGACCACTTCCATCTCATATTCCTTCCAGCCGAGCACCGATTCTTCGACCAGCACTTCGGTGGTCGGTGAGGCGTCGAGGCCACCCGAGACGATATCGAAAAATTCCGAGCGGTTATAGGCAATGCCGCCGCCGGTGCCGCCAAGCGTAAACGACGGGCGGATGATGGCGGGCAGGCCGACATGGTCGATGGCCTGGGCGGCAATCGCCATGGCATGGGCCATGTAACGCTGCTTGCGGTCGGTCTCTCCGAGGTTCCACTGGTTTTCGAGGTCGTCCAGCGCCTTGTCGAGTTCAGGACCGGAAAGCTTGCCCTTCAGTTCGGTGCGGGCGATTTCGTGCTTCTTGCGGTCGGCATCCTTGATTTCGGTTGCGTTGGCGAGCATCGACTTCGGGGTTTCAAGGCCGATGCGGGCCATCGCCTCGCGGAACAATGCGCGGTCTTCCGCCATGTCGATGGCTTCGGGCTTGGCGCCGATCATTTCGACATTGTAGCGGTCGAGAACGCCCATGCGCTTGAGAGAAAGCGCCGTATTGAGCGCGGTCTGGCCGCCCATGGTCGGCAGAAGCGCGTCCGGGCGCTCCTTGGCGATGATCTTGGCCACGACTTCAGGGGTGATCGGCTCGACGTAAGTGGCGTCGGCAAGGCCCGGATCGGTCATGATCGTCGCCGGGTTGGAGTTGACCAGAATGACCCGGTAACCTTCTTCCTTCAGCGCCTTGCAGGCCTGCGTGCCGGAATAGTCGAATTCACATGCCTGACCGATAACGATCGGTCCCGCGCCGATGATGAGGATGGACTTGATATCTTGGCGCTTCGGCATGGCTCTCTCGTTCCGCTTTTTGGTTGCGCAAAACACCGGCCAGGGTGGAAGATCACCGGCCGGGGAGCGCAATTCAAATGTTTTCAGGCTAGAAGCGGCTTATAGGCAAATGTTTTTGAGAACGGAACCCCATAAATTCCGGAATCGACAGAAACTCTTAACGGGTGTGGGCAGGCGTGGCGAAACAGGCCTGAACGGCGGCGTTACGCGAGCGGCTGACGGGAATTTCCGTGCCGTCATGGGTCACGATATAAAAACGGCCTGCCGCTTTTCGCAATGAGATCACATTGGCGTGGGCGACCCAATGGGAGCGGTGTACCTGCAGGCCGGGCGTGTCGCCGATTTCGCGCAGCGCATCGACAAAGCGCAGCAGCACGAGCTGACGCCCGCGGGTGGTGACGATTTCGGTGTAGTGGTCCTGCACCGACAGCCGCAGCAGATCGCCACGCTTTTGCGGCGGCAACCGCTCCAGCAGCGGCGCGGTGCTTTTTATGTCGTGACCGGCACCTCCATCGGCAGCCACGATAACCTCCGCCGGAGTTTCGAGTGTCTGGCGGGCGGTAAGATAGCTCAGCAGGCAAAAGATCGCGCAGAGCGGCAGGGATGTGAGGCCGCTTTTGAGGAAAGATACGAGGTCGATCTCCCTGCCGTAAAAAACATGGTTGGTGACGGTAAGCAGCAGCCCGATCGGCAGGGATGCGGCGAGCGAGCCGGCCATCATACGCGCCAGTATACTGTTGATGTGGCCTGCGAGGAGCGTTTTGGCGATGATGGCAAAGGATATCGCGATCCCCCAGGAGCCGCCCTGAACGATCGTCCAGTAAAGCAGCCGGTCGGCAAAGCTCATGGTTTCGCTGGTGCCGAAAGGCCCGGTCAGGATGAAGATCGCCAGCACGGCAAGAAATGTCAGCCACAGCCTGCGCGATTGCAGCATGCTGTGCATTTCACGAAGCGTGGATTGCAGATAAGGGTGATCCACGAAGTTTTCCTGCTAATGGCGCCAATCCGTTTTTCTTCTCCGCATGTTTTGCCGAAATTGCCGGTGATTTCAACCGAGCCGAAACAGCGCCCATGTCATTCCAGCCTTTGTTAGATGCACCGCTTGCCGTGCAATTCCATGTCGCCACCGTCATACCCGCAGCCATTCTCGGCGCCTTCATTTTCCTGCGTCCCAAGGGCACCGCCATCCACCGGCTGCTCGGCAAGATCTGGGTTTTGCTGATGGTCACGACATCAGTTTCGACCTTCTTCATCCACGAACTGAAGGTGTTTTATGGTTTCAGCCCGATCCATCTGCTTTCCATCTCCACCATTTACGGGTGTCTGCAATCGGTCTATTTCGCCCGCCGCGGTGATATCAGACGCCATATGCGCATCATGCAGAGCGTTTATCTCGGCGGTATCGTGATTGCCGGCGGCTTCACCTTCGTTCCGGGACGGATCATGCATGAGGTTGCGTTCGGAGACGGCAAGGCCGGTTTTGCGGCCCTTTCCGCCGGCGCTCTTGTGTTTGCCTTCCTGTTTCTGACCGTGCTGAAACAGAGACGCAGAACTGCATGAGGCTCTCCGTTTGCCGCCTCTGCTTTCTTCCGGAACAAGATGTATTATAGTGCCGTTATAAGGCAGCTTGTTAAGGCGATATCCGCCGGGAGAATAGCATGGAATGGAGAGGGCGCCGCCAGTCGGACAATATCGAGGACCGGCGTGGCATGTCGGCGGGATCGGGACCAGGCGGTAGCGATCCTTTTTCCCGTGGCGGAATGCGCGTGCCGATCGGGCGGCGCGGTGGTGGCATCGGGATTGGCGGCATTCTGGTCATCCTGCTGATAAGCTGGGTGCTCGGCATCAACCCGCTGACGCTGCTTTCGGGCGGCGATATTTCACTGGACGGCGGTGGCACGACGCAGCAATCCGGCGGCCAGCAGGCGGGCACGCGTCCGCAAGGTCAGTCGTCGGACGAGACGACGGCTTTCGTGCGCACCGTGCTGGCTGAGACGGAAGATACGTGGAGCGGCATTTTCCAGTCCGCCGGCGAGACCTATCAGAAGCCGACGCTGGTTCTGTTCTCCGGCCAGGTGTCTTCCGCCTGCGGTTATGCCTCGGCTGCCAGCGGCCCGTTTTATTGCCCGGGTGACCGCAAGGTCTATCTCGACACCAGCTTCTTCAAGGAACTGGATCAGCGTTTCGGTGCGGCCGGCGATTTCGCGCAGGCTTACGTGATTGCGCATGAGGTGGGCCACCACATCCAGAACCTCACCGGCGTCCTGCCGGAGTTCAACCGCCGCCGCCAGTCGATGAGCCAGACGGATGCGAACAAGATGTCCGTGCGTGTCGAGCTTCAGGCGGATTGTTATGCCGGTATCTGGGGCAAGTTTACCGAACAGAAGGGCATTCTCGAAACCGGTGACCTCGAGGAAGCGCTGAATGCCGCCCACCAGATCGGCGACGATACGCTGCAGAAGCAGACACAGGGCTATGTGGTGCCTGACAGTTTCAACCACGGCACCTCCGCACAGCGCATGGAATGGTTCAAGCGCGGTTTCCAGAGCGGCCGTGTCGAGGATTGCGATACATTCTCGGCGAATATCTGAGAACCGGACAGGGAGGGGGCTTTCAGCCCCCTTTTTATTTAGCGTATCAAAAGCGCCACGGCATACATGCCGAGTGCGAAGACCGTATGGGCCACAAGGTTTAGAAAGCGGACCTTTGTGGGGTTCGGCGTCTTCGATGCCGCCCAGCCGATGCCCAGCCCCGGCTGCAGCAGGAACCAGCCCGCACCGACCGTTATGATGCCGACGATCCACGGTTCGATGAAGGAGGGATTGGCAAACCATGCGGCCGGAACCACCAGCGCGAGAATGACGCCATAAAGAATGCCGACGGCGTAATGCGAAATCCAGCCGAGCGCCAGTTCATATTCATAGGGTTCAGCCGTGGCGATGCTGTCGTGGAATATCCGGCCCTTCGGCACATGCCAGAACCAGCGTCCGACCGGCGCCCAGTTTGGCGCCGACTGGCCGAAGAACCGGTGCAGCACGATCGCCCATATATCCATAAATACGGTGCCGCCAATGCCCATGGCAATGCCGCGCCAAATCACTTCCAGCATGAATCCCTCCGCACGATCATGATCGATCAAGCTCTAGCGGATTGGGTCGATGGCGGGAACCGGCTATTGTCGGCATGGCAAATAAAAATGGCCGGATTGCTCCGACCATGAGTGTGAGAAAGGCGCAAGACCTCTCCTCCGTCATGCCGGACTTGATCCGGCATCCAGTCGCGGCGCGTCTGCGCCGTGGGAAGAGTCTATTGCGATCAATGACTTGATCGCGCTGGACCCCGGATCTAGTCCGGGGTGACGACTGTTGAGCGCTGTGCCTTCAGGCGGTTCCTCAAGCAACCCGCCCATATTCCGTCTGCCGCCGCGTGGCCGTCGCCAGCTGGAACTGCGCCAGCAACTCGTTGAGCGCCGCCGCTTCCGAAGCCAGCCCGTGGCTTGCCGCCGTCTGTTCCTCGACCATGGCGGCATTCTGCTGTGTGCCCTGATCGATGGTGTTGATGGCGGTGTTGATTTCCTGAAGGCCGGTCGACTGTTCGCGCGACGACGTCACGATGGCGTCGATGTGGCGATTGATCTCCTGTACTTCGCGGACGATGGTTTCCAGCGCCTTGCCGGCATTGCCAACGAGATCGACGCCGGACTGTACCTGCGATGTCGAGGCGTTGATCAGCGTCTTGATTTCCTTCGCCGCATTGGCTGAGCGCTGGGCAAGCTCGCGCACCTCCTGTGCGACGACGGCAAAGCCCTTGCCGGCCTCACCGGCGCGCGCGGCTTCCACACCGGCGTTCAGCGCCAGAAGGTTGGTCTGGAAGGCGATCTCGTCGATCACGCCGATGATGTTGCTGATCTCGGACGACGATTTTTCGATGCCTTCCATGGCGCGAACCGCATCTTCGACGATGACGCCGGACTGTTCGGCATTGTTGCGGGCGCGGTCGACCAGACGTCCGACTTCTTCGGCGCGGCGGGCGGAGTCTTTCACCGTCGTGGTGATTTCCTCAAGCGCCGCCGCGGTCTCTTCCACGGAAGCCGCCTGCTGCTCGGTACGCCGCGCCAGATCGTCGGCGGACTGGCGGATTTCGCCGGCGCCGGCATCGATGGCGCGGGCGTTCTGGCCGACGGTGCTGAGCGCTGCGTTCAGCTTGGCAACGGAATTGTTGAAGTCGTCGCGCAGGCGATCGATGCGGGTCACGAAGGGCGTATCGATACGATAATTGAGATCGCCATTGGAAAGATGTGCAAGTCCCCTGGCAAGCGAATCGACTGCGAACTGGATATCCGCCGCGTCCTTTGCCGCCAGTTTTTCGCGCTCGTTACGCTCCTGTTCGGAGAGTGTGCGGTTTTCTTCGGCGTCTCCTTCAAGGCGCAGGCGTTCCATGGCATTCGACCGGAACACGGCAACCGCCGCCGCCATCGAGCCGATCTGGTCGGTACGTTCCTGACCGGGAATGGCGACATCGAGATTGTCGGCCGCAAGGCCTTCCATGGCCGAGGTCATCTGCGTGACGGGGCGCACGATGAAGCGGGAAAGCACGGTCGCAAGCAGGCCGATCATGATTGCGGCGGCAAGCACCGTGGCGATGGTTGCCGCCAGCCGGAATTGGCCGATCGCGCCATAGGCAACATCGGAATCGACGACGAAACCGAGATACCAGTCAACCGAGGGCAGGCCGGCAACCGGAATGAAGCTGGTGATCTTGCCCTTGCCGTCGATTTCGGTTTGCGAAATTGCCGAGGAAATCGCCGGTGTGTTGACCTTGAAGAGATCGGTCAGCGGCTTGTCGACGAATTTCGGATCGGGATGGATGAGGATCTTGCCATCCTTGCTGACGAGGAACGCATATCCGTCCTGGCCGGCATCCACGGACTTGATCATGGTGACCAGTGAATCGAGCGAGAAGTCGCTTCCCGTCACACCGGCCAGCTTGCCGTCGACGGAAACCGGAATGGCGGCGGTGATGATGAGACCGCCAGTCGATGCGTCGCTGTAGGGTTCGGTCAGAACCGGCTTGCCGGCCTTGACGGCGTCCAGATACCATGGGCGCTTGCGCGGGTCATATCCCTCCGGCAGCGGCAGTTTCGGGAAGGTCGTGAAGCTGCCGGTGTCGGCATTGCCGAAATAGGTGGACATGAACTGCGCCGTCAGCACGTCATTCTGCAAGAACTGCACCTTGGCATCGTCGTCTGAAAGCTTGGCGAGGGTTTTCGCCACCGTGTCGGTCAGCATGATGCGGCCGTTCAGCCAGTTGGCGATGCTTTGGGAGGCCTGTTTGCCTGAGGAATCGATATTTTCCGCCACGGCTTCCGTCGTGACACGGTGCTGAAGGCTGTCGATGTAGAAAGAAAAGCCCGCAAAGGCGGCGACGACAAGTGATGACGCCGCAAACAGGATGCGGGTCATGAGATTGGTTTTCTTGGACAAGCTACAGATCCTTTGAGCCGGATGTACCGTTCAGGTCATCTTTGACAATGGTGGGGAAAACATGCCTCAAAGGCGGGAATATTCTGCGTCATGCAGCTTATGATTTAAAAGAACTATTCAATGCTCTAATTAATAAAGAGAAATGGTAAAGTTCGACTAAATTTGTCTTATGTCATGCCGTGCCGCGGACCGGTTGTGCGGCTGCGTAAATTTTGATCATTCCTCTGCAAAGGTTGCGTGCAGGAAGGGAATATTTTATTCATCACCGTGCTGCCGTTGCGCAATTCGCGGGCAACGGCCAAGGTTCAGGTGAATTACAATGTCTTCGTCGGTTGTTGCAGGAACCGTTCCTTCCGGATCGGGGTCGTGGTTTTCGCATTTCAAGGCTACGCTTGTGCTGGGAATTCCGCTTATCGGCGCACAGCTCGCACAGCTTGGCATCCATACCACTGACATGGTCATCGTCGGCCAGCTGGGGGCTGAAAAGCTGGCGGCCATGGTGCTGGCCGGGCAGTTCTTCTTTGTCGTCTTCATTTTCGGCTCTGGATTTTCCGTGGCCGTGGTGCCGATGGTGGCGCAGGCCTATGGCCAGGGCGATGCGACGGCGGCCCGTCGTTCGCTGCGCATGGGCATGTGGGTGGCGATCGCCTATTGGCTGCTCGCCTTGCCGATCTTCTTTAATGCCGAACGTATTCTCGTTTCCCTCGGGCAGAACCCGAATGTGGCGGCTCTGACCGGCCATTATCTCGCCATCGCCAAGTTCGGCCTTTTGCCGGCGCTGCTGTTTTATGTCCTGCGCGGGCTTGTCAGCGCCATCGGGCGGGCGGGCATCATTCTTTATGTCACCATCATCATGCTGGTGATGAATGGCGTGCTTGCCTATGCGCTGGTGTTCGGCCATTTCGGATTGCCGGCGATGGGCATGAACGGTGCGGCGGTCGTCGCCGTCATCGTCAATGCCTTCAGCTTCATCTTCATCGTCGCTTATGTGCAGACGCGGGAGGAAACGAGGAAATACGAATTGTTCGTGCGCTTCTGGCGGCCGGACTGGCATGCGCTTTTCGAAGTGCTGCGCCTCGGTCTGCCGATCAGCATCACCATTCTTGCCGAAGTGACGTTGTTTGCTGCCGCTTCGATCCTGATGGGGCAGATCGGCACCGTGCAGCTTGCCGCCCACGGCATTGCCCTGCAACTGGCCTCCATCGCCTTCATGATCCCGTTAGGTCTTTCCCAGGCCGCGACGGTTCGCGTGGGCGTGGCGCGGGGGCAGGGGGATTTCAAAAATCTCATCCGCGCCTCGATCATGATTTATGCCATCGCCTGCGGCATCGCCATTTGCGGCGGCATATTGTTTGCGGCGGTCCCTGAATTTCTGGCGAAATGGTTCCTCGATCCGAAATTGCCGGAGGCTGCGGAAGTGCTTGCTTATGCCAGCAGCCTCGTGGTGATTGCCGGCATCTTCCAGCTGGTCGATGGCATTCAGGCCGTGACGGCGGGCCTGCTGCGCGGATTGAAGGATGCGCGCATTCCGGCAATGCTGGCGCTGATCTCCTATTGGCCGATCGGGCTGGCGCTTGCCTGGACCATGGCTTTTCCGCTCGGTTTTGGCGGGCGCGGCGTCTGGTTCGGTTTCGTGATCGGCCTTTCGACGGCGGCCGTCCTGCTGTCCGTGCGTTTTGTCATTCTGGTGAAGCGCGAAATGCAAATGGCCCGCTGAAAAGCGGGCCGTTGTGTTCTTTCTGGAATGTAATGCTCTGTCGTCATCCTCGCCCTTGAGGCGAGGATCCATTCCACCAGGTCCCGATGGATCCTCGGGTCAAGCCCGAGGATGATGCGGAGTATGGGGATGGTCTATCAGCGCTCGGCGAGCGCTGCCTCACCCTGTCTCTCGCGCAGCAGGTTGACGAAGCGGCGGAAGAGGTAGTGGCTGTCCTGCGGGCCGGGCGATGCTTCCGGGTGGTGCTGAACCGAGAAGACCGGCTTGCCGACGATGCGCAAGCCGCAATTGGTGCCATCGAACAGCGAGATATGGGTCTCCTCGACGCCCTCGGGCAGCGACTTGGTGTCGACCGCAAAGCCATGGTTCATCGAGACGATTTCCACCTTGCCGGTCGTGAAGTCCTTGACCGGATGGTTGGCGCCGTGGTGGCCCTGATGCATCTTTTCGGTCTTAGCGCCGACGGCGAGGCCGAGCATCTGGTGGCCGAGGCAGATGCCGAAGATCGGCAGCTCGCTCTTGATGAGGTTCTGGATAACAGGCACGGCATATTCGCCCGTCGCGGCCGGGTCTCCCGGACCGTTGGACAGGAACACGCCATCCGGCTTCAGCGCCAGAATGTCTTCGGCCGAAGTCTGGGCCGGAACGACCGTGACCTTGCAATCCAGACCGGCAAAGAGGCGCAGGATGTTGCGCTTGACGCCGAAATCCACGCAGACGACGTGGTACTTCGCATCGGCTTCGCCGAGCGTGCCGTAACCCTTGTTCCAGACCCACGGTGTTTCCGTCCAGGTGGAGGACTGGCCGGAGGTGGCTTCGATGGCGAGATCGAGGCCGACGAGGCCGCTCCATGCCTTGGCTTCCGCCTTCAGCGCCTCGATATCGAAGACGCCGTTCGGATCATGGGCGATCACCGCATTCGGCGCGCCGTTTTCGCGGATCCATGCGGTCAGCGCGCGGGTGTCGATGCCGCAGAGGCCGATGACGCCGCGGGCCTTCAGCCAGGCATCCAGATGCTTGATGGCGCGGAAGTTCGACGGATCGGTGATGTCGGCCTTGAAAATGACGCCGACGGCGCCGCGGCGGGCGGCAGGTGTCAGGTCTTCAATGTCTTCCTCATTGGTGCCGACATTGCCGATATGCGGGAAGGTGAAGGTGACGATCTGGCCGAGATAGGAAGGGTCGGTGAGGATTTCCTCGTAACCCGTCAGCGCCGTGTTGAAGCAGACTTCAGCCTGAACCTTGCCGGTTGCGCCGATGCCGGTTCCCTCGATCACTGTGCCATCGGCAAGAACAAGCATTGCGGTCGGTTTGCGGGTAGTCCAGGGCGCTGTCTCGGTCATCTCGTTCCGTTTCTGCCGCTTCGCACCCCGCCTCTTGAAAGGCAGGGGGTAAGGGGCCATTTTTGTCGCAGGCTTCGTGACATAAAGGGGCGCGCGATAAAGCTCGCGTTCCGACCCTTCGTTAAAATCTCGTGCAGGTGCCGGAAAATAACGAAAGCAGCCCAAGCGGTCAACCGCAGCACCAAGATTTACGCGGATTTAAGCTGTCGTAGATTCAAGGGCTTATGCAATTGATTTGCTTGAGCGTGTTTGCTCGTTTATGTCGTTGCGAAAAATAAGGCGGAAAGTTTCCGTGTCAGGAAGCTGCGGAGTGAGCTTTCCCAAGGAGAAGAAAAATGCTGCGCGACACGTTCGCTAATACTTTGAAGGATGCGCTGAAGGCTCGGGATGCACGCCGCACCTCGACCGTGCGTCTCATCCAGACCGCCATCAAGGATCGCGATATCGCCAATCGCGGCGTGGGCAAGGACCCCGTCAGCGATGAGGATATCATGCAGATCCTGACGAAGATGGTGAAGCAGCGGGAAGAATCCGCCACCATCTATGAAGGTGCCGGCCGTCCCGAGCTTGCCGCGCAGGAGCGCGAGGAAATCGTCATCATCAAGGAATTCATGCCGGAAGAAATCCCGGCCGAGAAGGTGCGCGAACTGTGCCAGGCGGTCATCAGCGAGACCGGCGCATCCGGCCTGCGTGACATGGGCAAGTGCATGAATGCGCTGAAGGAACGTTATCCCGGCCAGATCGACTTCGCGAAAGCCTCCGGTGTCGTCAAGGATCTGCTGAAGTAGCTTTCGCCACTTCTGAAAAAGTAAAGGCAGGGTAGCCATGGCTACCCTGCCTTTTTTCTGCCGACGAAGATGCATTCCGGCGGATCAAAATGCTCTCCCGCGCAGGCTTTTTTCGAGGGGGACGTGCCTGCAGGTGTCGGCAGGTGTATGTAAATGTTCAAACACTGCCTTTGACTGTGTTTTGTTTTTACATCGCCGCAACGCGTCGCTCAAATTACAAAAACATAATTTTTGGTGATGTTGCACTGCCATAAATTCGCCGGAAGCTGGCGCAATGGCGGCTCTCCTTCTTCAACCCGACCGTTTTTTCTGCTCATGCACATAGTGGCGCAGAACCGCATTCATCCGGGTTTGATAACCTTTGCCGGTGGATTTGAAGAAATCCACGACATCCTGATCGACACGGATGGAAATGGATGTTTTGGCGGTGGGAAACACGACCTGGGCCTTCGACCAGTCGATATCCTCAAAGCCCGCCCAATCCGGATCGTCGCGCGTGGCGCGGTCGATGTCCTCATCGGTCATGGCATCGACACGCGCCCAGTCGGTCTCGCTCTTCTCGCCGCGAGACCGCTTAGCGCGTATTTCTTCCAGGGTCATTCGCGTAATAGAGTTGTTGCTCATTTTTCCGCGCCGCACGCACTGATATGATCCGGCATGTCTCGCCCCGCATCGTGTAAACGACAGCTATAAGGCGCCCCATGAACGGGCAAATGGCGCGTATGCGGACCTCTCCATTTTGGTCAGACGGTATTTCGATATGTGGTTCATACAGCGCCTCCGCTGCATCCTCGAAGTCGATACCGTGCTTAGCCAGATTGATAAGCCGCTTGTTTCCATCCCAATCAAAGGAGATGAACTCTTTCATCACGATGTCCATGAGTCACCCGAGACTGTTTCCAGTTTGCGGGCACTCATGCGCCACACTTGTATATTCATCTGTATATACACTTATGTCAATGCCGCCTGTGAATATCGGGTATTCTTTGCGGAGTGTTTTGTATTGCGGCTGTTATGCGCTTATATGAAAGACTGGCCTCGAACAGGTAACCCATGCGCTTTTCCAATTCTTTCCTTGATGAGATACGCGACCGCGTGAACATCTCCGATGTGATCGGTCGACGTGTGTCCTGGGACAAGAAAAAGACCAATACGTCGCGGGGGGATTATTGGGCCTGCTGCCCGTTCCATGGCGAAAAAAGCCCGAGCTTTCACTGCGAGGACCGCAAGGGGCGGTATCATTGCTTTGGTTGCGGTGTTTCCGGCGATCATTTCCGCTTTTTGACGGAGCTTGAGGGCTTAAGTTTCCCGGAAGCCGTGCAGCAGATCGCCGATATGGCTGGTATTTCCATGCCGCAACCCGATCCGCAGGCGGAAAAGCGGGAACGAGAGCGCACCTCGCTTCAGGACGTCATGGAAATGGCGACGCTGTTCTTTCAGGATCAGTTGCAAACCGCGCTCGGCGCGCGGGCGCGGGCTTACCTGCGGGATCGCGGGTTGACCGGCCGTACCATCGAGACTTTCCGGCTGGGTTATGCGCCTGACAGCCGCAATGCGCTGAAGGAGCATCTGGCAAGCAAGGGCGTGACGAAGGAGCAGATGGAGGCCTGCGGGCTGGTGGTGCATGAAAACGTGCCGGTCTCCTATGACCGGTTCCGTGACCGCATCATGTTCCCGATCCTGTCGTCGCGGGAAAAAGTGATCGCCTTCGGTGGCCGCGCCATGGCGGCGGATGCGGTGGCGAAATATCTGAATTCCAACGAGACCGAGCTCTTTCACAAGGGCAATGTTCTCTACAATTTCGCCCGTGCGCGCCGCGCCTCGCAGGCGGCAGGCGGTTCGGTCATCGCCGTCGAAGGTTATATGGATGTCATCGCGCTTTATCAGGCGGGTGTTGAAAATGCCGTCGCACCGCTCGGCACGGCGCTGACCGAAAGCCAGCTCGATCTCCTCTGGAAAATGTCGCCGCAGCCGATCCTTTGCTTTGATGGCGATGGTGCCGGCATTCGCGCCGCCAACCGTGCGGCCGATCTCGCCCTGCCGCATATCAAGCCGGATCGCTCCGTCAGCTTCGCGCTGCTGCCCGATGGCAAGGACCCGGACGATCTCGTGCGGCTGGAGGGGCGTGCGCCGTTTGACCGGGTGCTTTCGGAAGCCAAGCCGCTTGCGGCGATGATCTGGAGCCGCGAGACATCAGGTGTCACTTTCGATACGCCGGAAAAGCGCGCGCAGCTTGAAAGCCGCTTGCGGCAGATCGTGGCGGTTATCGGCGACGAGACCGTGCGGCGGTTCTACCAGCAGGATATGCGTGACAGGCTGAGCGGCTTTTTCCAGCCGCGTTTTCAGCAGGGTGGGGCGCAGAACGGCAATTTTCGCCGTAATGGTGCGCAGCCGGCGGGGCGCGGCTTCCAGCGTAATGCGCCGGGGCGGGGCGGGGCCATGGCCGCGCCGGCCAGCAGCATTTCCGACCGGCTGGCGCAGTCGGGGCTTGTCCGGGGCTATCAGACCAAGCCTTCGTTGCGCGAAAGCGTCCTCGCCATCACCATCGTCAACCATCCCGAATTGTTGCTTGAGGAATATGACGAGATTGCCGCCATCGATTACGAAAACCGTGATCTGCAGCGCCTGTGGTCGACGGTGTTGACCTATGCGGCGGAAAATGCAGCTGACATATCGCGGGCGGGATTGATCGAGCGCCTGTCGCAACAGGGCTTCGAAGGGCTTTTGAAGGCCATGGACCAGCAGGTGCGCAATGCCCGCCTGTGGACCGCGACCGAACAGGCGGCGATGGAGGATGCGCGCGAAGGTTATGTACAGGCGCTTTCGCTGCACAAGCGGACGAAATCCCTGCTCTGGCAGAAACGCGAGCTGGAGCGGGAAATCGCCGAGGCGACGGATGATGAGCGCGGCACGCTGCTGGTGCGGGCGCTGGCAGAAGTGCAGCTCGAAATCGGCCGAATGGAAAATCAGGAGGCGATCATCGATGGTTTCGGGGTCATGTCCGGCCGGGTTAAGGGGCCGGCCGTTGGTCATGGCTGAGGATGGTCGGCAGAATTGAAAGGTGTCTGGGGTTGCCTTTTGCGGCAGGCGTCCTAAATAGGGGATAGTCTGGTGATAACCCGCAAATTGCGGCTCTTTTTAAGAATTTCCTTGGCTGTCTCGCCCTCAAAGGCTTGACGGGAGGGGAAATAGCGGGAATCACCATTTCAGGAAAAGTAAGGTGGAATGAGCCTTGGCGGATAGAAATTGCATGAGCAAGCATTTCCGGGTGCACTGTCTTTGCATTCTGCCTGAGGCTGCCGTGGTTAATCGGCAATTAAAGATCACTCCGTTAGGTGTCTGACAGTGATTCGCGGCAATGCGCCGGATGCTCAAGGGGCGGACGGCGATGCGGCGGAACAGGTGTTAGCGTCAGGGAAAGCGACGAGATAGATGGCAACCAAAGTCAAAGAAAACGAAGAAGCAGAAAACGAACGCGACGGTGCGACGGACGGCCCGCTTCTCGACCTTTCGGATGACGCGGTCAAGAAAATGATCAAGGCCGCCAAGAAGCGCGGCTATGTGACGATGGACGAGCTGAATTCCGTCCTGCCGTCCGAAGAGGTGACCTCCGAGCAGATCGAAGACACGATGGCGATGCTGTCCGATATGGGCATCAACGTCATCGAGGACGAGGATGCCGAGGAGGCGACCGCCAGCGAAGACGACAGCGATTCCGACGGCGAAGAGTCCGAAGGCGGCGAACTGGCGCCCTCCAGCGGCACAGCGCTCGCGACCGCGAAGAAGAAAGAACCGACCGACCGTACCGATGACCCGGTGCGCATGTATCTGCGCGAAATGGGTTCCGTCGAGCTTCTGTCGCGCGAAGGCGAAATCGCCATCGCCAAGCGCATCGAGGCCGGCCGCGAAACGATGATTTCCGGCCTGTGCGAAAGCCCGCTGACGTTCCAGGCGCTGATCATCTGGCGCGACGAACTCAACGAAGGCACGACGCTGCTGCGCGAGATCATCGATCTCGAAACCACCTATTCCGGTCCGGAAGCCAAGGCGGCGCCGCAGTTCCAGAGCCCTGAAAAGATCGAAGCGGACCGCAAGGCCGCCGAGGAGAAGGAAAAGACCCGCAAGCTGCGCGCGCCGACCGGCGACGAGGATGTGACGGATGTTGGCGGCGATGGCCTGCCGCCGGAAGAGGAAGAAGAGGACGACGACGAGTCCAATCTTTCGCTTGCCGCGATGGAAGCCGAACTGCGCCCGCAGGTCATGGAAACGCTCGACACCATCGCCGACACCTACAAGAAGCTGCGCAAGCTTCAGGATCAGCAGGTTGAGGCGCGTCTTGCCTGCACCGGCACCCTGTCTTCCGGTCAAGAGCGTCGTTACAAGGAACTGAAGGATCAGCTGATCACGGCCGTCAAGTCGCTGTCGCTGAACCAGAACCGTATCGACAGCCTTGTCGAGCAGCTCTACGACATTTCCAAGCGTCTGATGCAGAATGAAGGCCGCCTGCTGCGCCTTGCCGAATCCTATGGCGTCAAGCGTGACAGCTTCCTTGAACAGTATCACGGCGCGGAACTCGATCCGAACTGGATGAAGTCGATTGCCAATCTGGCTGCGCGCGGCTGGAAGGAATTCGCTCGCGAGGAAAGCAACACGATCCGGGAAATCCGTCAGGAAATCCAGAACCTCTCCACGGAAACCGGCATTTCCATCGCCGAATTCCGCCGCATCGTTTCGATGGTGCAGAAGGGCGAGCGCGAAGCGCGCATCGCCAAGAAGGAGATGGTCGAGGCCAACCTGCGTCTGGTGATCTCGATTGCGAAGAAATACACCAACCGTGGTCTTCAGTTCCTCGACCTCATTCAGGAAGGCAATATCGGCCTGATGAAGGCGGTCGACAAGTTCGAATATCGCCGTGGTTACAAGTTCTCGACCTATGCGACCTGGTGGATCAGGCAGGCAATCACCCGTTCGATTGCCGACCAGGCCCGCACGATCCGTATTCCGGTTCACATGATCGAGACGATCAACAAGATCGTTCGCACCTCGCGCCAGATGCTGCACGAGATCGGCCGCGAGCCGACCCCGGAAGAACTGGCCGAAAAGCTCGCCATGCCGCTTGAAAAGGTGCGCAAGGTTCTGAAGATTGCCAAGGAGCCGATTTCGCTCGAAACCCCCGTGGGCGACGAAGAGGATTCGCATCTCGGCGACTTCATCGAGGACAAGAACGCGCTGCTGCCTATCGACGCCGCCATTCAGGCGAACCTGCGCGAGACGACGACCCGTGTTCTGGCTTCGCTGACGCCGCGTGAAGAGCGTGTTCTGCGCATGCGTTTCGGCATCGGTATGAATACGGACCATACGCTGGAAGAAGTCGGCCAGCAGTTCTCGGTCACGCGCGAACGTATCCGTCAGATCGAGGCGAAGGCGCTGCGCAAGCTGAAGCATCCGAGCCGGTCGCGAAAGCTGCGGAGCTTCCTCGACAGCTAAGCTGTTTGTTTCCTTTAAAATTGAACCCGGTCAGTCCGCGCTGGCCGGGTTTTTTGTTTCCCGCACTGGCGAACTCTGCGACAAGCCTTATGTGTGAAAACAGGCATTCCGCTTTTGCTGGATAAGCCCGGGTTCGATTTGGTTCGATGAGATGCAACAGATTTCGGCAAGCAAATGGCGGAGGGGAGGATGGGCTGTGCCCGTCTCCGTGCTGCTGCATCTTGCCGTCGTCGCGCTTTTCTTTTTCGAGCTGCCGGAGCGCATAGCCGAGCCGCAGGAGCCGGAGAGCATCAGCGTCGATCTGGTGCCGCCGCCCGAGGAGAAAAAGGCGGAAGAGGCCCCGCCGCCGGGTGAAGAGAAGGCGAAAGAGGAAAAGCCGCAACCTCCACCGCCGCCGCCCGCTCCTCCGGCGGAAGAGGCAAAACCTTTGCCGCAGCCGCAGGCGACGTTGCCGTCCATAGCCATGAGGCCCGAGGAAACGCAGGCGGACCCCGAGGACAAACCGGGCAAGACGGAGGAAGCGGAAAAGACCGAGCCTTCTGCGGAGCCTGCAAGCCAGCCTGAGAAAACGGCTGAGGAAAAGCCCGCAGCTCCTGCCGCCAACAGCGATCTTCAGGCTTCCGCAGCACAGGGGGAGATCGCGGTTTCACCCGTGAAGGAAGAAGCGCAGCCCGATCAGCCGCCAGTGCCGCAGGCCAAGCCGACTGAGGAAAAGCCGGCGGAAGTGACGGAAAAGAAGCCCGCGAAACTTCCGGCGGCCAAAAACCTCCTGTCTTCGTCCATGCTGTCACCGGCCCAGAGACGCCAGATGTTTGGCGATCTGCCACCGCGTCGCCGCGTCGTTCAGCTTTGCAGCACCGAAGCCCTGGCCCAGATTCAGGGCGCGGGATTTGCCGCCAGGGGCATGATCCCCTATTCGGACACGGGCGGCAGGATTTCCGGTAATTCGATCGATGCTTCCGGCGGCGCGTTCAACACGGGCAATGGTTGGCATGACGTCTCGTTCCAGTGCGAAGTCGATCTGGAAAATTACACGGTGACGGAATTCCGGTTTAAAATCGGAAATGAGGTCAGTCCGGAAGACGCAAAAAAGCGCGGCTTTACGAGATTTCAGTGAGGGCGGGTTTTCTCAATCAGGAAGCCTCGTTCACATAAGTCTCCTAAACCCGCTCGGCATCCCCCACCAGCAGCCCAATGCCCGCCATCAGCGCATCCTCATCATAGGGCTTCCTGATCACCGGCACGGTGCCGAATTCATCCGGCACCATGCTGCCATCCGCATAACCGGTGGCGAAGAGGAAGGGGACGCCACGGCGGTGGAGTTCCCGGGCGACGGGGATCGATGTATCGGAGCCGAGATTGATGTCGAGAATGGCCACATCCGGCACATAGGTCTTCAGCTTTTCAATGGCCATTGCCGACGAGGTTGCCGTTTCGATTGCCTTGATGCCGTTGTCTTCCAGCATATTCTCGACATCCATGGCGATCAGCATCTGGTCTTCGACGAGTAATACTTTCAACGGCTCCTCCCGGTTATAGCGTCTGGGCTGCGGCGCGGTTTCATCTTCGGTTTGCGTGTCGGCGACTGCCGTGGCCGAGGAAACGTGACGGGAGGGCAGGAGAATTTCCGCCTCCAGCCCGTCGGGCAAATAGCGTATCGTGCTGCGCCCGCCGAGATCGTATGGGATGCTGCGGCTGATGAGTGCGGTGCCGAAGCCCGCGCGCGATGGCGGGGGTAGTTTGGTGGGCAGGATTTCGCGCCACTCAATCTCGCAATCGCGGTTCTCGTCGATGGTCCAGCGCACATGCAATTGCCCGCCATTTTGCGAAAGCGCGCCGTATTTGGCGGCGTTCGTCGCCAGCTCATGCAGAACAAGAGCCATGACGGAGAAAGCGCGCGAATCGAGCGTCACCTGCGGGCCGGTCAGTTTCACAACGGTTTCCGGCGAGCGATGCGGCGACAGTTCGGCATCCAGAAGATCGCGAAGCGCGCCGCCGCCTTCACCGCGAATGATCTGGTCATGGGCAAAGGACAATGCCTGAATGCGGCCCTTCAGGGCGGTCACATATTCCTGCAGGGTCTTGCCCTCCTGCGAGGGATTGCCGACCAGCGATTTGATGATGGCCAGAACATTCTTGACGCGGTGGTTGAGCTCCTCGTTCAGCATGCGCTGGCGCACTTCCGCGCGTTCCCTTTCGCCCGCCATCAGCTCGCTGTGATGGAATGCGACCTCGACCAGCGCAATCCTCGCCGCTTCCGCGATCTCCCGGTCGGCTTCCGACCAGGGCTGCGCCTGCAGGCGGACCGTCTCTTTCCAGATCGCAAAGCTCTTGCGCGGGGTGAGGCGGTCGCCCATCGGGCCGGTCTCATAGGATTTTTCCGGATTGCCGGCCCAGTTCAGATTTTGCACGATCTCCTTGCGGAAAAACAGCAGGTAGTCGTTTTTCACCTGCGACAGCGGAATGGCGAGCATTCCGGCTGCCGTGCCGGCATAGATTTCCGCCTCCGGTATGGCTTGCGACAGCGCGTGCGTCGCCCAGACCTTGCCTTCCGACGCCGAGGCGACGAAGCGAGCCAGCCTTGGAATGGCGTCATGCGGCGGCGTTGCGCCATGGCCGTGCCAGTTGTTTCCCACCCACAGGCCGACGCCATCGCAGGGCATCAGATCGGCAAAATCCTGAAAGCTGTCGATCAGCAGTTCTTCGATGTTGGCGTGATGGGCGGCAAGCCGAAGGAAGCGGTCAAGCGCGGCGTGGGCATGGTTGACGGTATCGAGCCTGCGCTTCTGTTTCAGAACCTGCAAATGCATGGAGAAAAACTCTCCGAACATTTCAGCGGCGATCCGGACCGGCATCGTCAGCACGCGCGGGGAATAATGATGGCAGGCGATCAGGCCCCATAGCGCACCGTCGACAATCACCGAAATCGACATGGAAGCCGCAACACCCATGTTGCGAAGATATTCGCAATGGATGGGCGAGACGCTGCGCAGATGGGCAAAGGACATATCGAGAGCTTCGCCCGATGCGTCAAGCGCCGGCAGGACGGAAACCCGGGCGCCGCTGGCGTCGGATATGATGCGCAACGTGTTCTTGAGATAGAGCGCGCGGGCCTGCTGGGGTATGTCGCTGGCGGGGAAATATTGACCGAGAAAGCTTTCCAGCTCCGGCTGCTTCGCTTCCGACACGACCTTGCCGGCGCCATCCTCCTCGAAACGATAGATCATCACCCGGTCGTAACCGAGCGTCGCCTTTATCAGCCGCGTCGTTCTGGAGATCAGGCTTTCGACGCTGTCCGCCTCGCGGATGCGGTCCACCATCTTGCGCGCGGTGCCCAGCGGCTGCGTTTCGCTGCGGGAGGGTTCGAATTCGATGATGGTGGTGGATTTGTAGCGGTGCAGGGAAATATCGAAGCTGCGGCCATCGCTCATTTCCATGGCGGGCAGCATGGCGGGACGCGTGGTTCTGCCGGTGACGGTGAGCGCATTGCGAAGATCGTGGACGAGTTTTTTGCCGAGCACCTCCTCGGCGGTCCTGCCATTGATATCGCCTTGGACGCCCAGCAGTTCGCGGCAGTTTTCAGAATGCCGCAGCACCATGCGCATGGCGTTGTCGCAAGCGATGAGACAGCCATGCGGTTGAATATAGCCTGGGATGTGGATGGGTTCGCGGTCGCAATTGGTCAGGTCGACATGATAGTCACTGGGGGCCATGAATCAGTCTTTCGCACCCTGTGCCTGTCTTGTACGGGGAATATTGTGTTCGTCGAGGAACGGGTAAGCTTGAATAATTCATTCTGATAGTGCCAACCCTTCCCCGTTTTTTGCAACTGTGACGCCGGTTTTCCGTTCTGCTTTTATAGGCCGTCGTCACGCAATTGTCGTATCCCTAACGTCATCGGATACAATTTGACATGTTGAAACGTTGGCAGCGCCGATTTTGTTCCAACCCGTTGAAGGAAAAAATGTGCCGCAGAGAAAAATGATGGTCGCCACCCGGGGGCAGGGTCTTTATGAATTCACATCCGAGGCCAAGGCATTCGTCAGCCACGCCGGCGTGGAAGAAGGCCTGCTGACGGTCTTCGTCCGGCACACATCCTGCTCGCTGCTTATTCAGGAAAACGCCGATCCCGATGTGCGGCGCGATCTCACGGTGTTTTTCTCCCGTCTCGTGCCGCCTTCGGACGATCCTTCCATGCGCTGGATCATCCACACCCTCGAAGGCCCCGACGATATGCCCGCCCATATCAAATCGGCGCTCACCACGGTTTCAATGGGTGTGCCGATCAGCGACGGCAGGCTCGTGCTCGGCACCTGGCAGGGCCTTTATCTTTTCGAACACCGCGACCAGCCGCATCGGCGCGAAATCGTGCTGCATATCTCGCCGTGATATCCGGATCCGGATCGAGGCGTTCCGCGTTAACCTCCCTGAACGCCTGCTGAACATCCGGTTCTGCTGATATTCAGACGGGCGGGTCTAGGGTCTCGTCAATCGCCGGGGGATGTTCCCCTGTCGGCAAAGAAACAAACGGAGTGAGTTCATGTTCAGCACCTTCGCAAAAGCCGGCCTGGCTGCCCTCATCGCCCTCGGTGGAATTTCCTTCACTGCGCCAGCGGCTTCCGCAGGCTCGGATGTCCAGTTCAGAGTTCAGGTTCAGGATGGCTATGGCCATCGCCCCGGCTGGGGTCGCCCGGATCGCCCGAGCCGCGGCTGCTCGCCCTGGCTTGCGGAAGAAAAGGCAAGCCGCATGGGTCTACGCCGCGCCCGTGTGGTTGATGTATCGCCGCGCCGTGTCGTGGTGGCAGGCTTCGACCGCCGCGGCCGTGATCGCATTGTCTTCGCCAATGAGCGCGGCTGCCCCGTAATTCGCCGCTAATATGTAGTCCGCCGTTAACAGCAGCGACCCTTATCGATCTGCCGATATCCCCGTATGGCAGATGGATCAAAAATGCCCCTCGCTTGTCCGGAATGGCAGGCGAGGGGCATTTTATTTTGCGTTATGTAAGTGACTGAACTCAAGATTGGGCAGGAGCGGCACCGGGGTGCCGCCCGCCGTCGATCTTACTGGTCGAGAGCGAAGGTGACGTTGACCACCACGCTGTAGCTGTTCTCGCCCGAAGCGATCGGCACGCTGTCGGCTTCCTTCATCATCGAAGCACGCATCATGCCCGCCGGTACCGGCATGGGGCGCTGCGAGTTTTCGCTGATCTGAATGACACGGCCGAGCTTCACGCCTGCCGCTTCCGTCAGCGTTTTCGCCTTGGCCAGAGCATCGGCAACGGCCAGCTTGCGGGCTTCGGTCACCGTCGCTTCGGGCTTGTCATTGGTGAAGGTGATATCGCCACCCTGGTTGATGCCGAGCTTGACGGAGGTATCGAGGATGGTGCCGAGCTTTTTCAGATCGCGCACCCGCACGGTCAGGCCGTTGGACACCTGATATCCGGTGATCTCAGGCGCGACATAAACGCCGTTCTTGGACTCGTTCTGCTTATAAATCGGTTGCAACGAGAAATTACTCGTCTGCAGGTCGCGGTCTTCGATGGCCGCCTCTTTCAGCGCCTTCAGAACATCGGCGAGCGCCTTGGAATTTTCAGTCAGCGCAGCCGCTGCGGTTTCCGCCTGCTTGACGACGCTGAAGGAAAGAATAGCCATATCGGGCGCGATGGCCGCCTGGCCTTCGCCGGAAACACTGATGGTGGCTTCGCGCAGGCTGGCATCCTGCGCAGATACCTGGGCGGCAAGCGGCATCATGGCCGCCGCGGTCAATGCGGCGAGTGCGAAAAGGCGGGCCGTTTTTGTCTTCATGGTGTTTCCTCGTTGATTGAGTCCCTTTGAAGGGTATTGCCTTAGATTGTGTAGCTAATACGGCGGCACTGCTTTGCGAAAGCATCATTGGCTTGTCGGCCTCAAAAAATTACGTTAGAGCGTGACCCACCGGATTCGAGCCATTGCGAAACCGGTGTTTCGGACTGGTTTTTCCGAGAAGGGCCTGTAGCTCAATGGTTAGAGCCGGCGGCTCATAACCGCTTGGTTGGGGGTTCGAGTCCCTCCGGGCCCACCATTTTCTTTCAAGATCAATTGTTTGGGATGTTTCGCGACTTTTCGCGAGCGCGCCTCTGTCACGTCTGATGCGTGATCTCTGCGATGCCGATGACAAATTCTAGCAGTGGAGTTTGTCATATCGGCGTCGATCCGGCGTGCCGATGGCGCAAGCCGGATCGAGAAAGCTTTAATGTCAGTTACAAACCCGCATACTTTCCGTATGCCAGCCGCCGTCATAGGAATTGGGAACGCGGCGGTCTTCGAACCAGCAGCGCGGGCGGGGCGGCGGTGGCGGCTCGTAGTAGCGTGGGCCGTTGTTGCTGTTGGCGATGGCGCCGCCGATCAGGCCGCCGATGACGCCTGCGGCGAGGCCGCCGGCAATCGCTGCACCGTCATTGTGGCGGCGGTGTTCGCGGTAGGGCGGCGGGGGTGGGCCGCCGCGGTCGTAACCCCGGTCGTAGCGCGGGCGATAGGGATAGTCCTGCGCGGCAGCGGTGCCATAGGATGCAAAAATGCTGCCGGTGGCGACCAGCGCGGCAATAGTGGAAAGAATTATCTTTTTCATCGGGGCTACTCCATAAGCCTGCTTCGGGAGATAGAGGCTCATTATGCCCGGATGATGGCACGGGACGGGTGAACGGCCTGTGAATATTTCATTTTTATGCGGTTCATATTTCTATGGTCTCAGAGGGCCGCAGTGGGTGCAGGCTTTCAGCGAAAAAAAGCCCGGCGGAGGGCCGGGCTTTTTGTCGAAATCGACTGGTCGCTATCAGAACTTCACGCCGAGGCCCACTTTCACAGTGTGCTGGTCGACATCGGTGTTGATACCGAAGATGTCCTTGTCGCTATAGTCGTTGTAGCGATATTCCAGCCTGCCGAACACATTGTCGGTGAAGGCATAGTCCAGACCCGCGCCGACGGTGTAGCCGTTGAAGGTGGTGCTGTCCTTGCCGGCACCGGGCGTTTCGATGAAGCCTCGTGTCGCGGTCCAGCCGGCCGTGGCATAAAGCAGGGCATGGTCGAAGGCATAACCGACGCGGCCGCGCACGGAGCCCTGCCAGTCGGTGCCGATCTTGGTGCCCGCATAGTCATTGTCGTTCCAGTTATAATCGACATCGCCTTCGATGCCGAGGACCATATTATTGTCGAACTGGTAATTGTAACCCACGAAGGCACCGAGAATGCCGCCGTTGAAATTATCCGAGGCGACCGGGCCGCCCGCCGAAAAATCGCCATTTGCCCAGCCCGCGCCGCCTTGAATACCAAGATAGGGGCCAGACCAGGTGAAGACCGGCAGGGTTTCCTGCGCGACCGGAGGTGCGGGCGTTTCGTAGACGGCATCCGCGGCCATTGCGGTGCTGGCCGACAGGGCCAGAAGTGACGTTACGATCAGCGTTTTCATCGTTTTTCTCCCTGAGCTGACTGACATCCATAGCATAGATTAGCTGCTTTTAATATGGGTCGGGGTTCGGCGGTTCCAAGAGGCGCTTATGTCCTCCCGGCGTTGCTGGCCGTCTTGCCCCGGATCGCGGCTTTTTATCGCCCCGCCATGCTGTTCTGATGCGTCGAACGTCTTTGGCCGTGTTTGGTTCCCTTCGGCGTTTCGACGAAAGTCCGGCAGGGCGGCTGGCCCACGTCACGCTTGGTTGTCTTGACAGCGCAGGGCGCGACCATAGAGTTGTGGTAGACTGTGGCGGTGCGGGTGCTTTGCGCTGCATCGCCGGCGGCATCAGTTGCGGTTGAGACTACACCGTTGCGGCCTCCCGGCGAGGGGGATCGTTGCGGGCGGAAAGGGCATGGGAGGATGAGATCGCATGAGGCTTTATTCTAGCGGAGGAGGGGCGACGTGATTGTCGGAGCCGTTCTCAGCGCCATTCTTCTTCTCACCCTCATTGCGTTTCCGCGGCATCTGAAATCCGTCGTCATCTGCCTGTTGCTGATCTGGACGACCACCGCCGCCTTTGTGATTTATGACTGGCGGCGCGGCAATCAGCGGCTCGACCATATCGTCGCGAGCGCCGAATTCGACGCGGCCTGCCCGGATGCGGCATTGCCGATCCGCGTCAGCTTCCGCAACGACAATAACGTCGCGGTGCAGCGGCTGACCTATACGCTGGAAGGGTTCGAACCGGCCTTCCGCGCCTCCGTTTCCTTCGATCCCTATCAGGTGAGCGAAAGACGGATCGAGGCCGGTGAGACTTTCGCGGCCTGCCGGGCGTTCCGGATGCGAAACAATGAAAGGGTGGAGCCGCAACGGCTGGAATGGCGTGTCACCGTCATTTCCGCGGAATTCGACTGAGCGGTTCGGCGGCTTCCGTCTATCACGGTATTTTGAAAATTTTCACGCCGGTGAGCGGCGGCCGGAAAATCCCTGCGTCACAGCGGTTCCGGGCGGATGGGCGAATTCTCATCGTCCGCAAGGGAACCGGCCGGGCCCGTCGCTGACTTGTTTTCGTCCATTTGCGATGCCATCTCCCCCTTCATTCGATTGATGTCGCGGGTTGATGTTTTGCGTATTGTTCTAAAGCTTCTGAAAATAACCGCCATCGGCCTTGTCGCGCTGCCGGTTCTGGCGGGTGCGCATATGGGCATCGGCCAACTCACCGGAAATTTTCACGAAGTCATTCCCGGCGAACTCTATCGTTCGGCCCAGCCGAGCGGCAAGGATATCGCGGCCTATGCTAAGGCTTATGGCATCAAGACGATCATCAACCTGCGCGATGAAAAGCGTGAAGGCTGGTATGATGCGGAAAGCCTTGCGGCGAAAAATAATGGTATCCGGCTTGTCGATTACCCGCTGAGTTCAAGCGAAAAGGTCTCGGTGGAAGATTCGGAAACGCTGGCGGCCGTGCTGCGCAATGCAGAAAAACCTGTCCTCATCCATTGCGAACATGGCGCGAACCGCACCGGGCTCGCCTCCGCCATCTATGTGGCCGCCGTGGCTGGCAAGAGCGAGGCGGCCGCGGAGTTTCAGCTTTCGCCCTATTACGGGCATGTGCCGATCCCCGGTATCGGGCGTTATGAAATGTACCAGTCGTGGGATGATTTCGAGGAAACCATCGGGTTTTGAGTGTCGCTTTATACGCGGCGTCATCCTCGGCCCTGTGCCAAGGATCTAACCATGTTGTGTCGAGTGGATAGGTTGCAGATGCTCGGGACAAGCCCGAGCATGACGGCAGAGGGGCTGTTGGCCGCAACGCGCCTCAATAATCCCCGCCGCTTTCCCCGATCACTTTCGTCAGGCTTCCCGTCGCCGGGAAAAGCGGGATGAGGCAGGCCTGGAGCGCGTGGTAGATATCGCCCTTGCCGGGGAACAGCGTGTGGGCGGGAACCAGATCTTCCGTCAGTTCCTCATGCCAGCCGCCATTCTCATGGTCGATGAAGTTGTTGGCGATGGTGCTCCAGATGCGGCGGTAGCTGTCTTCGTAGAAGTTGTCCGCCGGCAGGTTCTCATTGAGGAAGTGGGCAGCGCCCGCCGCTTCGCACATCGGCCACCAGAGCTTGGCACGCTTGTCCGGATTGTCGTTCCAGTCGAGCGTATAAAAGAAGCCGCCCTTTTCCCGGTCCCAGCCGAGCGCCATGGATTGCACGAAGAGCGATTTCGCGGCAACCGGCATCCAGTCATGGCGGCGTTCGCCCAGCACCCATAGTTGCAGGATAAGGCGCGCCCATTCCAGCCAGTGGCCGGGGGTGGAGCCGGAGGGGCGGAACATTTCGTTGCCGCGATACTGCTTGTCGAGCGTCCAGTTCTCGTCGAAATGCTCCGGCACGCGGAAATCCAGCTCGCCGGCGCGGCGGCGGATGACGAGATCGGCGATGCGTTCGGCCTTGTTGAGATAGTTGCTGTCGCCTGTCGCCTCGTAGGCGGCCATCAGCGCTTCGGTCAGGTGCATGTTAGAGTTCTGGCCGCGGTAATTCTCGATGGGTGACCAGTCGCGATGGAATTCCTCGGCGATGGCGCCGTGTTTTTCTTCCCAGAACCGGGTTTCGAGCACCTCGGTAATGTCGGCCAGCATCTTGTCAGCCAGCGGATGCCCGACGGTCTTGGCGGAAGAGGCGGCCAGAAGCACGAAGGCATGGCCATAACCCTGCTTGGTGGCATCCACCGGGCCGGCATCGTTCACCTGCCAGAAATAACCGCCATGGTCGCCGTCGCGATGTCTGTTCCAGAGATAGGTCATGCCGTGATCGACGATATCGCCGCAGCCCGGGCGGCCGAGCAGATGGCCGATGGAGAAGCAATGCACCATGCGGGCTGACGCATGGATGCCGCGCACGGGATCCTTTGCCTGAAGCGGCGTGCCTTTGGCATCCAGATCGAAGAAGCCGCCGGCAGGGTTGAGGGCGCGGTACTGGAAGAAATCGAAAAGTCCCTCGGCCTGTTTTACCAGCCACTGACGGTGCCAGGGCAGGGTGTTCCAGTTGCGGCTGTTGCGATCGTCCTCGGGCATTCTCATCCTCCATGCGGTTTGCTGCTTCGGCTTATATCCTTGCCGTATAAACCTGTCATCTGTCAGCGATATTTCGTAACGTGGTGTAACGACGCAAAGCCATATCTGTTCCTTGAAGATATATTGACATAAACATATCTTTATGTGACTTGACGGCTTGCGATCTTGCAAATCGAAATGAGGAGTGTGCCCGTGTTTGACGATCTGTTCGGCCCTGAAGGGGCAAAGCGTGACGGCGCGGAAATTTTCAAGGCGCTGCGCGAGGCCGCCAGCGAACGCATCCTCATTCTCGACGGCGCCATGGGCACGCAGATCCAGGGGCTGGGTTTTGACGAAGACCATTTTCGTGGCGACCGTTTTATCGGCTGCGCCTGTCACCAGAAGGGCAATAACGACCTTCTGATCCTGACCCAGCCGAATGCCATCGAGGAAATCCATTATCGTTACGCCATGGCGGGCGCGGATATCCTCGAAACCAACACTTTTTCGTCGACGCGCATCGCGCAGGCCGATTACGAGATGGAAAATGCCGTCTACGATCTCAACCGCGAGGGGGCGCAGATCGTCCGCCGCGCTGCCCAGCGCGCCGAGCGCGAGGATGGCCGCCGCCGTTTCGTGGCGGGCGCCATCGGCCCGACCAACCGCACGGCCTCGATTTCGCCTGACGTCAACAATCCCGGTTTTCGCGCCGTCAGTTTTGACGATCTGCGCATTGCCTATGGCGAGCAGATCGACGGCCTGATTGACGGCGGTGCCGATATCATCCTGATCGAGACGATCTTCGATACGCTGAACGCCAAGGCGGCGATCTTTGCCTGCGAGGAGCGTTTCGAGGCGAAGGGCATTCGCCTGCCGGTGATGATCTCGGGCACGATCACCGACCTTTCCGGCCGCACTCTGTCAGGCCAGACGCCGTCCGCCTTCTGGAATTCGGTGCGCCACGCCAATCCCTTCACCATCGGCTTGAACTGCGCGCTGGGTGCCGACGCGATGCGTCCGCATCTGCAGGAGCTGTCTGACGTGGCCGATACCTTCGTCTGCGCCTATCCGAATGCCGGCCTGCCGAACGAATTCGGTCAGTATGACGAAACGCCCGAGATGATGGCGCGTCAGGTCGAGGGCTTCGTTCGCGACGGTCTCGTCAACATCGTCGGCGGTTGCTGCGGTTCCACGCCGGAGCATATCCGGGCGATTGCCGAAGCGGTCAAGGATTACAAGCCGCGTCCGATCCCCGAACACAAGCCGTTCATGTCGCTTTCGGGCCTCGAGCCCTTCGTGCTGACCAAGGATATTCCCTTCGTCAATGTTGGCGAGCGCACCAACGTCACCGGTTCTGCCCGCTTCCGCAAGCTCATCACCGCCGGCGATTACACGGCGGCGCTGGCTGTTGCCCGCGATCAGGTGGAAAACGGCGCGCAGATCATCGACATCAATATGGATGAAGGCCTGATCGATTCCGAAAAGGCGATGGTGGAGTTTCTGAACCTCATCGCCGCCGAGCCTGACATCGCCCGCGTACCCGTCATGATCGACAGCTCGAAATTCGAGATCATCGAGGCCGGCCTGAAATGCGTTCAGGGCAAGTCGATCGTGAACTCGATTTCGCTGAAGGAAGGCGAGGAGAAGTTTCTCCAGCAGGCGCGGCTCGTTCACAATTACGGTGCGGCGGTTGTCGTCATGGCCTTTGACGAGGTTGGGCAGGCGGATACCTATCAGCGCAAGGTGGAAATCTGCGCGCGCGCCTATAAGCTCCTGACCGAAAAGGCTGGCCTGTCGCCGGAAGACATCATCTTCGATCCGAACGTGTTTGCGGTGGCGACGGGTATCGAGGAGCACAATAATTACGGCGTGGACTTCATCGAGGCCACCAAGACTATCCGCGAAACCATGCCGCTCACGCATATTTCCGGCGGCGTCTCCAACCTGTCCTTCTCCTTCCGCGGCAACGAGCCCGTGCGTGAGGCGATGCATGCCGTGTTCCTTTACCACGCCATTCAGGTCGGCATGGATATGGGCATCGTCAATGCCGGTCAGCTTGCGGTTTACGACAATATCGATCCCGAGCTGCGCGAGGCCTGCGAGGACGTGGTGCTGAACCGGCGTGACGACGCGACGGAGCGGCTGCTGGAGGTCGCGGAGCGTTTCCGCGGCACGGGCGCCAAGGATACCAAGGTGCAGGACCTTTCCTGGCGCGAACTGCCGGTCGAGAAGCGTCTGGAACATGCGTTGGTCAACGGCATCACCGAATATATCGAGGCCGATACGGAAGAGGCGCGCCAGAAGGCGGAGCGTCCGCTGCACGTTATCGAAGGCCCCCTGATGGCCGGCATGAACGTGGTCGGCGACCTGTTCGGGTCCGGCAAGATGTTCCTACCGCAGGTGGTGAAATCCGCCCGCGTGATGAAGCAGGCAGTTGCCGTGCTGCTTCCTTACATGGAAGAGGAAAAGCGTCAGAATGGCGGAGCCGAGCGTAGTGCCGCAGGCAAGGTGTTGATGGCGACCGTGAAGGGCGACGTGCACGATATCGGCAAGAACATCGTCGGCGTCGTGCTGGCCTGCAACAATTACGAGATCATCGATCTCGGCGTGATGGTGCCAACGACGAAAATCCTCGAAACGGCGATTGCGGAGAAGGTTGATGTGATCGGCCTCTCCGGCCTGATCACCCCATCGCTGGATGAGATGGTGCATGTTGCGGCCGAGATGGAGCGTCAGGGTTTCGACATTCCGCTGCTGATCGGCGGGGCAACGACGAGCCGCGTGCATACGGCGGTCAAAATCCATCCGCGTTACGAGCAGGGGCAGGCGATCTATGTCACCGATGCTTCGCGTGCGGTGGGTGTCGTTTCCGCGCTTCTCTCCGCAGAGCAGAAGCCCGCTTATATCGATGGCATCCGCACTGAATATGCCAAGGTGGCTGAGGCCCATGCCCGCAACGAGCGCGAGAAGCAGCGCCTGCCGCTTTCCCGCGCCCGGGAGAATGCGCATAAGATCGACTGGTCTGGCTATGCGCCGGTCAAGCCGCAGTTCTTCGGCACCAAGGTGTTCGAAACCTACGATCTGGAGGAGCTTTCCCGTTACATCGACTGGACGCCGTTCTTCCAGACCTGGGAATTAAAGGGCCGTTTCCCGGCCATTCTCGACGATGAAAAGCAGGGCGAGGCGGCGCGCCAGCTTTATGCCGATGCGCAGGCCATGCTGAAGAAGATCATCGAGGAAAAGTGGTTCCGGCCGCGGGCGGTGATCGGCTTCTGGCCAGCCAATGCCGTCGGTGACGATATCCGCCTGTTTACGGATGAAGGCCGCGGCGAAGAGCTTGCCACCTTCTTCACGCTGCGCCAGCAGCTTTCCAAGCGCGATGGTCGTCCGAACGTGGCGCTGTCCGATTTCGTTGCGCCCGCCGATAGCGGCGTTGCCGATTATGTCGGCGGCTTCGTGGTGACGGCTGGTATTGAGGAAGTGGCGATTGCCGAGCGCTTCGAACGGGCCAATGACGATTATTCGTCCATTCTCGTCAAGGCGCTGGCCGACCGTTTCGCGGAAGCTTTTGCCGAGCGTATGCATGAGCGGGTGCGCACGGAATTCTGGGGTTATGCGCCGCAGGAAAACTTCAATGGCGAGGAGCTGATTTCGGAAGCCTATGCCGGTATTCGCCCGGCACCCGGCTATCCGGCACAGCCTGACCATACCGAAAAGAAGACGCTGTTCGCCCTGCTCGATGCCACCAATGCGGCGGGTGTGGAGCTGACGGAAAGCTACGCCATGTGGCCCGGCTCCTCCGTCTCCGGTATTTATATTGGCCACCCCGAGAGCTATTATTTCGGTGTTGCCAAGGTGGAGCGCGACCAGGTTCTCGACTATGCGCGCCGCAAGGATATGCCGGTGGGGGAAGTGGAGCGCTGGCTCGGACCGGTACTGAATTACGTGCCGACCAACGGCGAAGAGAAAATCGACAGCGCTGCGTGAGGTCTTGACATCCGTCACCCCGGACTTGATCCGGGGTCCAGCGCGATCAAGTGCTTGATCGCAGAAGACTCTTTTCACGACGCAGACACGCCGTGGCTGGATGCCGGATCATCCTCGGGCTTGTTCCGGGGGCCGGCATGACGGCGGAAAGGTTGTTTCAAGCGCGGGCGGGTCCCGCGCTTTTTTGTGTTCCGTGTTTGACTTAGGACCTAAGCGCCGCCAGCTCCTCAATGCCGACATGGCTCTCGACCTCGCTGCCGCGCAGATAGAGGTAGAGGCCGATCGCGAAAGCGAGGACGGCGATGAAGACCAGATACCAGGCATGCGCCATGGGATTGACGGCGAGTGCGGTCGTCACGGCAATGGGCGTCAGCCCGCCGAAGACGGCGTAGGATACGTTATAGGCGAAGGAGAGACCGGAGAAGCGGACCGAGGCCGGGAAAGCACGGACCATGACATAGGGCACGGCGCCGGCCATGCCGACCGAGAGGCCCATGACGCCATAAAGCACGAACATGGTTTCGAGCGAGGTGCCGGCATAGCTGTAGAAGGTGAAGGTGGCGACGCCAAAGAAGATGCTGGCACCCATGAAGAAAATGCCGGAGCCGACACGGTCGATCAGTGCGCCGGCGATGATGACGCCGAAGATCAGGAACAGCGTGCCGAAGCTGGTGCCGGCCAGCGCCTGTGTCGGGGTATAACCGTAAAGCTTCTGCAGGAAGGTGGCCGTCATCAGTGTTGTCACGACGATGGCCGCCGACAGAACCCAGGTCAGCAGGGCGGAGATGATGACGCCGCGCATATGGTGCTTCAGTACCAGCCCAAGCGGCAGCTTGTCCGTCAGCGATTTCGATTTCTTCATCTCGGTGAAGATCGGCGTTTCTTCGAGCCACCGGCGCAGATAAACGGCGATCAGGCCGAAAATGCCGCCGAGCAGGAAGGGAATGCGCCAGGCGTAACCGGCCACGTCTTCCGGCGAAAAGAGCGAGTTGATCGCAAAGGCGATCAGCGAGCCCAGCATGATGCCGAAAGAGAGACCCGAGGTGAGGAAACCGCAGGCGAGGCCAACGCGGCGGAAGGGCACATGCTCGGCAACGAAGGTCCATGCTCCCGGCACTTCGCCGCCAATGGCGGCGCCCTGCAACATGCGCAGAATGATGAGCAGGATGGGGGCGGCCACGCCGATGGTGGCATAGGTCGGCATCAGCGCCATGCCCAGCGTGGAAAGCGCCATCAGGAGGATGGAGAAGGCAAAGACGCGCTTGCGGCCATACCGGTCGCCATAATGCGCCAGAACGATGCCGCCCAGCGGCCGCACCAGATAACCGGCGGCGAAGATGCCGAAGGTCTGGATCATCACCAGCCAGTCCGGCATTTCCGGCGGGAAGAACAGATGGCCGATGACGGTGGCGAAAAATACGAAAATGATGAAGTCGTAAAATTCCAGCGCGCCGCCGAGGGCCGAAAGGCCAAGAGTTCTGTAATCCTGACCGTTGAGGGGCCGGGCTGCCGCCGGTGTGGTGGTGGGAGACATGAGGCTGCTTCTTTTCTAAATTACGTATTACTTATGGGCATGCGGCAAGCGCGGCGCGATTTCAAGCCTTATCGACGTTCAATCGCTCAGGTATTTCGAGGGACGATCGAGAAAGCGGCGCAGGAAACTGATGTTTTCCAGCTCGTCATAGAGGCGCTCGGTGATGCCATCTGCGTCGAAATGATAAATCGTGGCTTCGGGAATGGCCAATAGCACCGGTGAATGGGTGGCGATGATCAATTGCCCGCCACTATCGGCGGCGTGACGGATGAGGGCGGCCAGCTCCAGCTGCTTTTGCGGCGAAAGCGGGCTTTCCGGTTCGTCGAGAAAATAGAGGCCGGCGCCATGCAGCCGCTGTTGCATGATATCGAGAAATCCTTCGCCATGCGAACGCCGGTCGATGACGTTGTTCCTGACGATCCTGCGAAACGTATCCGGGGTTTCTTCCGGAAAGTCTTCGCCCTTCTTGAGGGCCTTTTCCCGCTCCCAGCGAAAATCGTCCAGCGCGTCCTCGTTCTGCCGGCGGACATAGCCGAGCACGTCCTCCGCGCGCATGAACATGCGGATTTTCGGATATTTCTTGCGCGCGAAATAAAACGCCTTCGCCACGGTCTCGGCATGCTGGAGATAGAGGTCGCCGGCGACCTGGCCGTGATTGCCGATGGCATAGGCCGTCATTCCCGCCGCGAGCCCTTCCAGCAGCGTCGATTTGCCGGAGCCGTTATTGCCGGCAAAAAAGGTGATCGGCGTCTTGAATTCGAGGCGTTCCAGATGGCGCAGCGCCGGAACGGAGAAGGGATAGGCGTCTCTTCCGTCCGGGGTCTCTTTCATGGTTACGCTGTCGAGAAACAGCATGTCGCGTTCCTTGCCAATAATCCGTCCTGTTCGGAGGTGTTGCGCCCCGGCTCGTCATCAAGGCTTGAAGCGGGTGATTGTGGCTGGAGTTTAACGGGGTGTGTGGCCTGCGCCAATGGTGTTCATGTGCTGGTGTAAACCTCACCGCATACGCCTGTTGCAATAGTTCCATTTATTATAATATAATATGTCTCTCTAATATAGTAGTTTTTTCTCCTGTGCATCAGAATAATTATTCCATTATTAAAAGCTTATTTCGAGTATATACTTTGAATTAATCTAGACGTGTCAATCGTCACTCATTCTCATTGCTGTTGTGGAGAATGAATGAACTATATAGTGTTATTTTTTTACGCCTCCTTGTTGTCCGCGATATCCGCGAGCGAGGCGGAGGCGCGGAAGGTTCGACTATTTGCCATTCCCGGATTTGGCGGCGGCGAGACGATCGATCTCGTTTATGATCTGCCGAACACCGCAGCTTTTCTTCGGGAAGGAAAAGCGTTCGATCTCGGCTATCTGAACAGCAGCAATGGCAATGCTTACGTTCTCTATCACGGCGACCGCTACAGCAAACTCAGCGACGCAGATATTGCGAGGCTGAAGGCCGTACTTGGTTTCGACCCGACGACCAAGCACCGCATGGAACGGGCGGCCCGTAAGGAGGAGAACGGTCGCTGGGGTTTTGTGGTTTTCATCGCCGTGCTGGCGGTCGGTCTTTTTGTCTTCATCCGCAAGGGGTTGCAATTCATCCGGGCGGTTGCCCGGTCGCTGGCGACGCCTTCTGTCATTGACAATGACCCGGTGGCGGAGGTCGATCCGCTGACGGTCCGCAAGAAGCAATTGGTGCGACGCCAGTGGAGCGACACTGAGAGCAATCATGCCGAGAGCAGCCCGATGCCAGCTACTGTGCCGGCATTACCCCGGACAGGCGCTCCTGTCCGGGCTTTCGGACGCAGGAGCGTCTGACAAGGAAGAAACGGCCGCGACCGGCGCTTATTCGAACCGGTCGATGATGCTGATGCCGCTTTCCCTGAAACTGTCCATGGCGGGCAGCGCAGTTGCGGCTTCGGTGAGGGTTATGTGGCGGCCGATCAGTTTTTCCGGCGCGAGCCTGCCGCTTTCGATCATCGCCAGCATGTCCTCGTAGCGCCATGCCTGCATGCCGTGGCTGCCGTAAATCTCCAGTTCGTGCGCGATCACACGGGCCATGGGAATGGCGGGCATGGCGTGATCGGCCAGCATCAGCCCCACCTGCACATGGCGGCCGCGCCGACGCAGGTTGCTGATGGAATTGCAGCAGGTCTGCGGATGGCCAAGCGCATCGACGGAGACATGGGCGCCGCCACCCGTCACTTCCCGCACCGCCTCTGAAACATCGGCGACCATGCGGCTGTTGATGGTCGCGGACGCGCCGAGTTGCCGGGCGAGTTCGAGTTTGTCTTCGGCAATATCGATGGCGACAACCTGTGCGCCGAGGCCAGCGCCGATCATGATGGCGGAAAGGCCAACACCACCGCAGCCATGGACCGCCAGCCATTCGCCGCCCTTCAGGCGTCCCTGATCCGTCACCGCCCGGAAAGAGGTGGCAAAACGGCAGCCGAGACCGGCGGCGGTGGCGTAGCTCATTGTATCAGGCAGATGCACGAGGTTCTGATCCGCATAGTCGATGGCGACATATTCGGCGAAGGAACCCCAATGGGTGAAGCCGGGCTGGAATTGGGCCTCGCAAACCTGCTGGTTGCCGGAACGGCATTCATGGCAATGGCCGCAGCCGGAGACGAAAGGCACGGTAACGCGATCACCGGTCTTGAAGCGGGTGACGTTCTTGCCGACAGCGGCGATCACCCCCGCGAATTCGTGGCCGGGAACATGCGGCAGGCGAATATCCGGATCATGCCCCATCCAGCCGTGCCAGTCGCTGCGGCAGAGGCCGGTCGCCTTCACCTCTATGACCACGCCCCCATCGGTCGGTTCCGGATCGGGCAGGGACGCGACAACCGGGGTCTCGCCGAATCGTTCGTAATAAAGCGCGCGCATCATGGCCTCATAATGTTGGTATGCAGGTTCGAAGTCATACCTGCTCTACCATTTCCCGCAAATGGGCGAAGCGGTTTTGCGTCTGGAAAAGCGCTTTAGTCCTTGATGAGCATCAGGTCGCCGGCCGCGAATTTCAGCGTCACCTGCTCACCGACGGCAGGTGGCGCCGTGCCGGGATCGTTGAACATGTCGAAAGACAGGGTGGAGCCGCCGAGATCGAGGCGGGTGCGGATGACGGAGCCGAGGAACTGGCTGGAGGTGACGAGGCCGGAAATGGCAACATCGCCTTTCGCATCGCTGCCGAGCGAGCCTGCTTCCGGGCGGAGCGCCAGCGTGATTTTTTCGCCATTCGCCGCATCGACCGGCTTCGGCAGGGTGATCTGCTGCTCCCCGACACGAATGGTGTTGGACGAGGAATCCACCACGGTGGCGTCGATGAGGTTCAGCGTGCCGACGAAGGAGGCGACGAAACGGGTGGCGGGTTTGTTATAGATATCGAAGGGCGAACCGATCTGGTCGGCGCGGCCGCCATTCATCACGACGATGCGGTCGGAGATGGACAGGGCCTCTTCCTGATCGTGGGTCACGAAAATCGTGGTAATGCCGAGTTTCTGTTGAATCTGGCGAATTTCCTCGCGCAGCGAGACGCGGATCTTGGCGTCGAGCGCGGAGAGCGGTTCGTCCAGCAGGAGTACTTCCGGCTTCGGGGCCAATGCGCGGGCGAGCGCCACGCGCTGCTGCTGGCCGCCCGACATCTGATAGGGATAACGGTCCGCCAGATGTTCCAGATGGATGAGCTGGAGCATTTCCTTAACGCGGGCGTCGATCTCGGCTTTTGGTTTGCCGGCGACCTTCAGACCGAAGGCGACGTTCTCATAAACGTTCATGTTCGGGAACAGCGCATAGGCCTGGAACACCATGCCGATATTGCGCTGGTTGGGCCGCAGCGCCGTCTGGTCCTTGCCGTTGATGACGATCGATCCGCCGCTCGGGGTTTCGAAACCGGCGATCATGCGCAGCACGGTGGTCTTGCCGCAGCCCGAGGGCCCGAGAAAGGAGACGAATTCGCCCTTTTCGATGGCCATGTTGAAATCATGCACGACCTGCACGGAGCCGAAGGATTTCTTGATGTTGCTAAGTGTCAAAAAGCTCATGAAAATCTTGTCCTCAGGCCTTGGGAGGCGCGCCCTTCTGGTAACGGGAAACGAGTTGGATCAGACCGAGGCAACCCCAGGTGATGCCGAAGGAAATCACGGCAAGCGCTGCCGGTTCATAGGCGCGGTTGGCGCCGAGCAGCTGCATATAGGGTCCGAAGGCCGGGCGGTTCAAAAGGGCCGCCATGGTGAATTCACCGATGACGATGGCGAAGGTCAAAAACGCACCCGAAAGCACGGCGACCAGGACATTGGGCAGGATGATACGCGAGAGGATGGTCGTCCAGCCCGCACCGAGGCTCTGCGCCGCTTCCGTGAGCGTCGAGACGTCGATGGTTCTAAGACCGGTGTCGACGGCGCGGTACATGTAGGGCAGGGCAAGCGTGGCGTAACCGAACATCAGAAGAAGGTTGGTGCCGAAGGTCGTGCCGGTCAGCGGCAGCCAGCTCGAGGTGTTGTAGAGCCTGATATAACCGAACACGATGACGATGGCCGGAATGACCAGCGGCAGCAGCGTGATGAATTCGATATAGGGGCGCAGGCCCGGCAGTTTCAGACGCACCCAATAGGCTGTCGGCACGACGAGCAGAACACCGAAGACGATGGTGAACAGCGCCATCACCACCGAATAGCTGAAAGTTTCCTGAAAGCGCGGGTCGGTCAGCACCTTGCCATAGGCGTCGAAGGAATATTCGCCGCGCCGCATCTTCAGCGAAAAGTTGGTCATGCCGATCAGCGGCAGGGCGAAATAGAGCAGGCCGAAGATCAGCGCGCCCCAGGCGAAGAAACGCTTCATTTCAGCCACCTTTCACTGCGGGCGCGCAGCCAGATATATAGCGCATTGGCGATGCCGGTGACGACGATCATGCCGAAGGCAAGGGCGTAACCGAGGTGCGGATTGCCGAGAACGTCGCCGCGAATTTGCGCGAAAAGCAGGATCGGCACGATATTGAGCGAGGAGCCGGTGAGCGCGATTGCGGTGGCCACCGCGCCGAAGGCATTGGCAAACAGCAGTGACATGGTGCCGAGCAGCGATGGCAGCAGGATCGGGAAGGCCACCATGCGCCAATATTGAAATCCGGTTGCGCCGAGAATCTCCGCCGCCTCGCGCCATTCGCGCTTCAGCCCGTCGAGTGCCGGCGTGATGATGAGGATCATCAGCGGAATCTGGAAGAACAGATAGGTGACGGTGAGGCCCCAGAAGGAGAGGATGTTGAAGCCGAGCATCCGCAGATCAATGCCGATTTGCGTCTTCAGGAACACGGTGAGCAGGCCGACCGGGCCGAGCGTGGCGATGAAGGCGAAGGCGAGCGGCACGCCGGCAAATTGCGAGGCGACGCCGGAAAAGGTGAGAAGCGGGCCGCGGATGCGCTGCGGCAGGCCGCCCAGCACGACGGCGGCGGCCACGGCAAAACCGATCAGGCAGCCGAGTGCTGCCGAGGCGAGGCTGATCTTGATCGAGATCCAGTAGGCGGCAAGGATCGACGAGGTGAAAAGCCCGGCAATGTTTTCCAGCGTGAAGCTGCCATCCGTTCGTTGAAACGCGCCGATGACGATCTTCATCGTCGGCAGAATCAGGAACAGCAGAACGAAAACGGCAAAAGGTACGACGCCTATCCAGTGCAGCGGCAATTTTCTGCCCGCGTCGGATGGTCCGCCGGTGTTGGTTGATGACATGCCTTGTCCCCAAACGCCGTTTTCAAAACGGTCTGTCTATAAAGGTCTTTCTCGCGCACATCCGGTCAAAACGCAAATGTCGGATGCGCTCTCGATTTTTGTCTTGCGCATTTTCCAGACGTAAAACCGCTACGCACTTTTACTGGAAATGCTTTTAAAGAAGCACCCCGACCTTTGATCGGCCGGGGTGCATTTTCAGCAGTTTACTTCACGTTTGCGCCGACGACGCTGTCCCAGCCGCCGGTGACGGCAGCCTTGTTGGCATCGACTTCCTCGAGTGTCGGGAAGATTGCCTTTTCATAGGCTGCTGCCGGCGGCAGGCTGTCGATCAGCTCCTGCGGAACCTTGCCGGCCTTGACCATGGCGTTGAAGCGGATCGGGTGGCAATAACCCTTCAGCCAGCCGAGCTGACCGTCGTCGGAGTAGAGGTGCTCCATCCACAGCTTGGCAGCGTTCGGATGCGGCGCGTAGGCGGAAATGCCCTGAACGTAAACGCCGGCGAGAACGCCTTTTTCAGGCACGACGACTTCGGTCGGAGGGTTGTCGTTCAGCGTCTTTTTCCAGGAAAGGGCATTGTAGTCCCAGGCGACGATGATCGGGGTTGCGCCCTGTGCCAGCGTGCCGGCCTTGCCGATGACCGGCAGGAAGTTGCCGGCTTTGTTGAGGTCGGCGAAATACTTCAGGCCAGCTTCACCGGCTTCCTTGCCGGACTTCGCGCCGGTGGAAAGACCGGCGGCGAGAACGCCGAGGATCGCCTGGTTGGAGGCGCGCGGATCGCCGGCGAGTGCCACCTGACCGGAATATTCCGGCTTCAGCAGGTCGGCCCAGTCCTTCGGCGTGTTCTTGACGAGGTCCTTGTTCACGAACATCGACATGACGCCGTAATAGTCGCCGTACCAGTAGCCGTCTGCATCCTTGACGTTGTCAGGGATTTCATCCCAGGTGGAAACCTTGTAGGGCTGCAGCAGGCCTTCGGCCTTCATCTGCGGGCCGAAAGCGAGACCGACGTCGACGACGTCAGGCGCCTGCGGGCCCTTGTTGTCCTTGTTCGCCTTGATGGCTTCGACTTCATCGGCGGAGCCGGCGTCGGGGTTCAGTTCGTTGACGGTGATTTCCGGGTACTTGGCCTTGAAAGCGGCGATGACGTCGCCGTAACCGCACCAGTCGTGCGGCAGCGCGACGGTGGTCAGCATGCCTTCCTTCTTGGCGGCGGCGATCAGCTCGGCGCTCGGTTCAGCGGCGGCAATTGCGGTGGAGGCGATGACCAGTGCAGTGGTCGTAGCGAGCAGTCGGCGGCAGTGAGAGATCACTTTTTTCTCCTCTTCGTGTTCTCATATTGCGGACGCTGATACGGATTCTCGATGAAGCTAATGTGACGGCTGGATTGCAATTTATTTATCCGGATTCCGTCACTTTACGCCCGTTTTCCGCCATCGTCAGGCTTTTTGCCTGCAATTGCGGGAGATTCCCATCGTCATCCGTGGTGGCCAGATATGTTCCCCAGCTTGCTTTCTTATCCTGTTTTATCGTGCTGGTAGCGATGACAGGTATCCAATCAGCGAGCGGCATCCGCGTCAAGCAAGTTGCCGGCTATATAGTTTCATGTTTTGTCCGGCCTGCGGAACAGCCGCGTCTGTTCAAACAGGCCCTCCAGCGCGTTCATACGCTCCCTGGTTTCATCCCAGGTGCCGTTCTGCACCGCTTCGATCAGCGCTTCGACCACGAACAGCGTGACAACCGAGGAATCCCATGCCGAGGGAGCTTCGATCCTGACGCGGAAAGTGTGCAGCGCGTGGCGCGCCACCGGCGATGTCCATTGATCGGTGAAGAGAATGATCTGCACGCCATTTGCCTTGGCCACCTCGGCCAGCGTCGTCATGTCGTGCTCGTAGCGGCGGATGTCGAAGATAACCAGAACGTCGCCGGCGCTCATATTCAGCATATATTGCGGCCAGGCGCTGGAATTGGACGACATCAGCGTCGTCTTCGGCCGGATCACCTGCATATGGGTGAAGAAATATTCGGCAATCGCACCGGTGATGCGCCCGCCGACGAAATAGATGCTGCGCTTGCGGTCGGAAAGCAGCGCTGCGGCATTGTCGAAGACGGCGGTATCGAGATCACCAAGCGTATCGCGCAGATTGCCGGTGATGGCATCGGCAAAGCGGTTGAGAATGTGCAGGCCGGGCGCATTGGTTGCCCAGCGGTCATGTTTGGCGATGGGGCCGGAGATCGTCGCTTCCAGTTCCTGGTGCAGATGCGCCTGAAATTCCGGATAGCCCTTATAACCGAGCTTCTGCACCATGCGCGCCACCGTTGGGGTCGAAACGCCGGCATTTTCCGCAATGGTGGTGATGCTGCCGAGGCCGGAGACGGGGTAGTTGCCGAGCAGGCTTTCCGCCAGCCGCCTTTCCGAACGGGTCAACGCGTCGTAATGGGCATGGATGACATCCGAGACGGTCGCCGTCGTGTTGCGCAAACTTTTCCCCTTCCGGTCTTCTGCCGGTGCATGGCTAAAATAAACATCTGTGCCAGCTATCGAGTCAATGGGAAAAATGAAGAGAAAATTTCAAAATTCCATTTGACACTCGCGATAATGTGAAGAATTCTTTTCGCCATTGACGGGGCAGCGGGGTTTCCGGGCGGGGTTCGTGCATGACGGTGCGGTCACGGTTTTTCACAGAAGCGGAAGGGCAGGCCGTCGGCGTCGAGAATGCTGCGGGGAAGGGCGATGTCCTTCTCGTCTGCGAACATGCCTCCGCCACCATTCCGCAAAAATACGGAACATTGGGTCTTTCACCCGAAGTGCTTTCGAGCCATGCGGCCTGGGATCCGGGTGCTCTGGCCGTTGCCCGGCTGCTTTCGGAAAAGTTTGACGCCACGCTCGTTTATCAGCGGTTTTCGCGCCTCGTCTATGATTGCAACCGGCCGCCCGAATCGCCTTCCGCCATGCCGGTGAAAAGCGAGATTTACGATATTCCCGGCAATTTCGATCTTAGCGAAGCGGAGCGGTTTGCCCGCACGTCGGCGCTTTATGTGCCGTTTCACGATCGGGTGAGCGAGATCATCGCCGCGCGGCAGGCGGATGGCCGCAGGGTGGTGGTGGTGACCATCCACAGTTTCACGCCGGTTTATCACGGCCGGTTCCGAAAGGTTGAGATCGGCATCCTGCACGATAGCGACAGCCGCCTCGCGGATGCGATGCTGGCAGGCGCCGAAGGGTCCTCGCTCACGGTCAATCGCAACGATCCCTATGGCCCGGAAGACGGTGTGACGCATACGCTGCGGCTGCATGCGCTGCCGGACGGGCTTTTGAACGTCATGATCGAGATCCGCAACGATCTCGTCACCAATGAAGGAGAGCAGGCGGCAATTGCCGCTTTTCTCCACGAGCTTATGGGGAAGGCGCTCTCATCGATCGATGAGTGAGGGAGCTATGGCCGGCCGATGGTGAAAACACCGGGGCCGGCTGCCAAATGAGACTGCCGCCATTCAAAAAAGCCGACAAGGCGCGAAGCGGCAAGGGAACAGCAAGTGCGTGCGGCCAATCGCGGGAAATCTCCCGGGTGAAGCCAAAAACTGGGGCACAATCGGCCAATAACGGCTGACTGGCTTGTTTTTTTCTTATTCAGGAGAGAAGGGCATGGACAGTTCATCGTCAGGCGTCAGCTACAAGAAGGCTGATGCATCCTATTTCGAAAAACGCGGACTATCCCGTTATGCGGGCGTGTGGTCGCTCTGGTCGCTCGGCGTCGGCGCGGTCATATCAGGGCATTTTTCCGGATGGAATTTCGGCTTTTCCACCGGCGGCTGGGGCGGCATGCTGGTGGCGGGCATCATCATCGCCATCATGTATCTCGGGCTGACATTTTCCATCGCGGAAATGAGTCCGGCGCTTCCGCATACCGGTGCGGCCTATTCCTTCGCCCGCACGGCCATGGGTCCCTGGGGCGGCTTCATCACCGGGCTTTGCGAGAATGTCGAATATGTGCTGACGCCGGCGGTCGTCGTCACCTTCATCACCGCCTATGTGAACTCCATTCTCGGCCTTGATCCTGCCTATTCACCCTTCGTGTGGATAGCGTTTTACGCGATCTTTCTGGCGCTCAACGTCTTCGGGCTTGAGCTTTCCTTCAAGGTGACGCTGGTTATCACACTGATTTCGCTTACTGTTCTGGTGTTCTTCTGGATCAGCGCCATTCCCAACATCGATTTTTCGCGTTTCGCGCTCAATATCGGTGTCGGACCTGACGGCAAGGCGGTGGAACTGGCAGAGGGCGGCGGTTCCTTTTTCCCCTTCGGCTTCTCGGGCGTTCTCGCCACGCTGCCTTTCGCGGTCTGGCTTTTCCTCGCCATCGAGCAGCTGCCGCTGGCGGCGGAAGAATCGGTCGATCCGAAACGCGACATGCCGAAGGGCATCATCCTCGGCATGGTGACGCTGATGGTTTCGGCTTTCATGATCGTGCTGCTCAACCCGTCCCTGCCGGGCGTCGGCGCCTTCCATCTCGGTTCGTCGCTGGAGCCGCTGCTTGATGGTTTCAAGGCGATCTACGGCGATGGCGGCGTTGTGCTGCTCGGTCTCGTTGCGCTTACCGGCCTGATCGCCAGCTTCCATACGATCCTCTACGCGCAGGGCCGGCAGATCTATTCGCTTTCCCGTGCGGGTTATTTCCCAACCGTGCTGTCGATTACCCATTCCAAATACCGCACGCCATATGTGGCCAATATTTCCGGCGCGATTGTCGGTCTTGCGGTCATGCTCGTCATCTGGTTCGCGCTGGGTGCGGAACAGGGCGGCAGCATCATCGGCAGCGTGCTTTTGAACATGGCGGTGTTCGGTGCGATGTTCTCCTACATCATGCAGGCGATCTCCTTCATCCTGCTGCGGAAGAACCTGCCGCATATAGAGCGGCCGTTCCGCTCGCCCTTCGGCATTCCGGGCGCGGTGCTGACGATCATCATCGCCATCATCACGCTGCTCTACCAGATCCAGGACCCGAACTTCACCAAGGGCGTGCTCTGGGTAGCGGTCTGGTTCGCCGTGGCGATCGCCTATTTCGCCTTTGTCGGACGCCACCGCCTCATCCTGTCGCCGGAAGAGGAATTCGCGCTGGAGCACAAGCAGGCTGCGGTTGCCGCAGCGGCTGCAAAGGCCTGATGCTTAAACAAACGGGCGGCCGTCTTCCGGCCGCCCGGTCGCCACAATAAAGGGAACGGACAAAATGACGAGCTACACATTCGACGCGCTTAAGATGGATGTCGCCGAAGGGCGCATCGACACGGTTCTGGCCTGCCTTGTCGACATGCAGGGGCGTCTGATGGGCAAAAGGTTTCAGGCGGAGTTCTTCGTTGAAAGCGCCTATGAGGAAACCCATAGCTGCAATTACGTGCTTGCCACCGACATGGAGATGGAAACCGTTCCCGGTTACAAATCCTCCAGCTGGGAAAAGGGGTATGGCGATTATGTGCTGAAACCCGATCTTTCGACGCTGCGGCGCGTGCCGTGGCTGGAAGGTACGGCGCTGGTGCTGTGCGACGTGCTCGATCATCACACCCACGAAGAGGTGCCGCATTCGCCGCGCGCGCTGCTGAAAAAGCAGGTGGCGCGGCTGGAGGCCATGGGGCTGAAAGCCTTCATGGCGACCGAGCTGGAATTCTTCCTGTTCGACCAGACCTTCGATGCGGCGCGCGCCAACGGCTACAAGGGGCTGAACCTCGCCAGCGGTTACAACGAGGATTACCATATCTTCCAGACGACCAAGGAAGAGGATGTCATGCGAGCGCTGCGCAAGGGCCTGCAGGGCGCCGGCATTCCGGTCGAAAACTCCAAGGGTGAGGCGTCTCCCGGCCAGGCGGAAATCAATGTGCGTTATGCCGATGCGCTGACCATGGCCGACCGGCACGCCATCATCAAAAACGCTACCAAGGAGATCGCCTGGTCCAAGGGCAAGGCGGTGACCTTCCTCGCCAAGTGGAACTATAATGCCGCCGGCAGCTCCTCGCATATTCACCAGTCGCTGTGGAGCCTCGACGGCAAGACGCCGGCCTTCCTCGACAAGGACGCCAAGCACGGCATGTCGGAACTGATGCGGCATTATGTTGCCGGGCTTCTGGCCCATGCCAGCGAGATCACCTATTTTCTGGCGCCCTACATCAATTCCTACAAGCGCTTCATGGCCGGCACGTTTGCGCCCACCAAGGCGATCTGGAGCCTCGACAACCGCACGGCGGGATATCGTCTATGCGGCGAAGGTACCAAGGGCATCCGCATCGAATGCCGTGTCGGCGGATCCGATCTCAATCCCTATCTCGCCATGGCGGCTTTGCTTGCGGCAGGCATTGACGGCATCGAAAATAAACTCGAACTTGAGCCCGCTTTTGTCGGTGATGCCTATGGCGGCAAGGATGTGCGCGAGATACCCAAGACCCTGCGTGACGCCACCGCGTTTCTGGACGGATCGGCAATGCTGCGCAACGCCTTTGGCGACGATGTGATCGATCACTACGTCCATGCCGGACGGTGGGAACAGGAAGAATACGACCGCCGCGTGACCGACTGGGAAGTGGCGCGCGGTTTCGAACGAGCCTAATCATTACGGGAAAACATCATGACCATGATCCAGAATATCTCGCCCATCGACGGCTCGGTTTATGCCGAGCGGGAGGCGATGTCGCTGGAGGCGGCGCGGGCCGCCGTTTCGAAGGCGCGCAAGGCGCAAAAGGACTGGGCGCGGCGTCCGCTAGAGGACCGCGTTCAGCTGGTTCTGAAGGGTGTCGCCCGCCTCAATGAAATGGTGGCGGAGGTGGTGCCGGAACTGGCGCATATGATGGGCCGTCCGGTGCGTTACGGCGGCGAGTTCAAGGGCTTCAACGAGCGCTCCAACTATGTCGCCTCCATCGCCGCCGATGCGCTGGCGCCGCTCGTCATCGAGGAAAGCGGCAATTTCGAACGCCGCATCGAGCGCGAGGCGCATGGCGTCGTTTTCGTCATCGCGCCCTGGAACTATCCATATATGACGGCGATCAACACCGTCGCACCCGCCTTGATGGCCGGCAATACGGTTGTCATTAAACATGCGGCGCAGACGCTTCTCGTCGGCGAACGTATGGTGCGGGCTTTCGTCGAGGCCGGCGTGCCCGAAGACGTCTTCATCAATGTCTTCCTCGACCATGGCACCACCTCGGCGCTGATTTCCGAAGGCCTGTTCAATTTCGTCAATTTCACCGGTTCGGTGGAAGGCGGCAGGGCCATCGAGCGCGCCGCTGCCGGCACCTTTACCGGTCTCGGGCTCGAGCTTGGTGGCAAGGATCCCGGTTATGTGATGGAGGATGCCGATCTCGACGCTGCTGTCGATACGCTGATGGATGGCGCCACCTATAATTCCGGGCAATGCTGCTGCGGTATCGAGCGTATCTACGTCAACGAAAACCTCTATGACGAATTCGTCGAGAAGTCGGTGGCATGGGTGTCCAATTACAAGCTCGGCAATCCGCTGGAACAGGAAACGACGCTCGGACCGATGGCCAACAAGCGTTTCGCCAAGGTGGTGCGTGCGCAGATCGCTGACGCCGTTGCCAAGGGTGCGAAGGCACTGGTCGATCCGAAGCAGTTTCCCGCCGATGACGGCGAGAGCGCTTATGTCGCGCCGCAGGTCCTCGTCAATGTCGATCATTCCATGGAGTTCATGACCGAAGAAACCTTCGGTCCGGCCCTTGGCATCATGAAGGTCAAGAATGACGACGAAGCCATCGCGCTGATGAATGACAGCAAATACGGCCTGACTGCGTCGCTGTGGACGCAGGATGCCGCCCGCGCGGGACGGATCGGCCGCGAGATCGAAACCGGCACCGTGTTCATGAACCGTGCGGATTATCTCGATCCGGCACTTTGCTGGACCGGTGTGAAGGAGACAGGCCGAGGCGGCTCGCTCTCCGTCCTCGGTTTCCAGAACCTGACCCGTCCGAAATCCTACCATCTGAAGAAAGTCACGAAATGAACATCGTCGCCAACTGGAGCTATCCCACTGCCGTCAAGCTTGGCCGTGGCCGGATCAAGGAACTGGCGGAAGCCTGCAAGACGCTCGGCATCAAAAAGCCGCTTCTCGTCACGGATCGCGGCCTTGCCAATATGGCGATCACCGCGCATGCCCTAGACGTGCTGGAAGAGGCAGGCCTCGGCCGGGCGATCTTTGCCGAGGTCGATCCGAACCCCAACGAAATCAACATGGAAGCGGGTGTTAAGGTCTATCGCGATGGCGGCCATGACGGTGTCGTGGCCTTCGGCGGCGGCTCTGGTCTCGATCTTGGCAAGACCATCGCCTTCATGGCCGGGCAGACGCGTCCGGTCTGGGATTTCGAGGATATCGGCGACTGGTGGACTCGGGCGGACGCTTCCAAGATCGCGCCCATCGTCGCGGTTCCGACGACGGCGGGCACCGGTTCGGAAGTCGGCCGCGCCAGTGTCATCACCAATTCCAAGACGCATGTGAAGAAAATCATCTTCCATCCGAAGCTGCTGCCCGGCGTCGTCATCTGCGATCCGGAACTGACGGTCGGCATGCCGAAGGTCATCACGGCCGGCACGGGCATGGATGCCTTTGCCCATTGCCTCGAGGCCTATTCGTCGCCGTTCTTCCATCCGATGAGCGCCGGCGTGGCGCTGGAGGGGCTGCGGCTCGTCAAGGAATTCCTGCCGCGCGCCTATAAGGACGGCACGGATATCGAGGCCCGCACCAACATGATGGCGGCGGCGGCGATGGGGGCGGTTGCCTTCCAGAAGGGTCTTGGAGCCATCCACTCGCTGTCGCATCCGATCGGAGCCGTCTACAACACCCATCACGGTATGACCAATGCCGTGGTCATGCCGGCGGTGCTGCGCTTCAATCGCCCGGCCATCGAAGACAAGATCGCCCGTGCGGCCGCCTATCTCGGCATTTCCGGCGGGTTCGATGGCTTCTATGACTATGTGCTGGAGCTTCGCAAGGAACTCGGCGTGCCGGAAAACCTGACTGCCATGGGAATCAAGCCGGACCGGATCGACGAGCTCGCGGCAGAAGCGATCAAGGATCCGAGCTGCGGCGGCAATCCGGTGCCGATGACGCTGGAAAATACCAGGAAGTTGTTCGAGGATTGCTTTTAAAGGGTGGGCAGAGTGACTGCGAGATTCTCATTTTTTTCGTCACTGATCGCGGTGGCTTTGTTGGGGTCGCCCGTCGTTGCGCAGGCTGCTTCTTTTAAGGAACTTTCAGGGCAGGGCTACAAAGTCGGAGCCCTCTCGAGCAACAAGGCGGGTATTCGGGGCTGGAACCTGTCTAAAGGTTCTGACCGCTATTTTTGCGAGATGCGCGCGACCATGGCCTATTCCGGAAAGAATGGCATGGTGTCCTTTACCAGTGCCGGGCGCATGATTTCGCTTGATCGCAATACCGTTGAGAAGAGGCTGGGCGGTTCTCTGAATCTGCCCAAATATGAAGATCTCAAAGCCGGTCGGCTGCGGGCGGACGATGTGGGTTCCTGCCGCAAGTTGACGTAATCCACTGAACTGGAAGAAGCCCGCGTTACAAATCGCGGGCTTTTTGTTGCCCGGCATAACCGTTCTTAGCCATTTGTTAACCCTGTTCGTTAAGATTGTGGAAAGCACCATGAGGGCGTCGGTGCGTGAATGAGCATGAAACGGCTCTGACCAACAGGGGGTATCATGTCAGTCATCACTTTTGCCAATACCAAGGGCGGTGCGGGGAAAACCACGGCCGTGCTGCTTCTGGCAACCGAACTGGCCCGCAGCGGCCACCGCGTGACGGTTCTTGATGCCGATCCGCAATTGTGGATTTCCCGCTGGCACGACTTATCCGGCGAGATCGAAAATCTCTCGGTGATTTCGCATGTGACGATGGCTTCGCTCGAGGGCCATATTCGCGAGAATAGAACCAATACCGACTGTTTCATCATCGACCTGCCAGGCGCGAAAACGCCGCTTCTGACCATGGCGCTCGGTATCTCCGATCATGTGCTGATCCCGGTTCAGGGCTCGGCCATGGATGCGCGGGGTGCCGCCGAAGTGCTCGATCACATCGAATTCCTGAACTGCAGGATGGGCAAGGAGATCGCCCATTCCATCGTGCTGACGCGGGTCAATGCCATGGTGGCGACGCGGTCGCTGCTGCTCGTCAAGATGCTGCTCGCCGAAAAGAACGTCTCCGTGCTCAACACGGCGATTGTCGAGCGGGCGGCCTATCGTGATATTTTCGATTATGGCGGCACGCTCCTCTGTCTCGATAAGGACAAGGTCAGCAATACCGACAAAGCTGTGGAGAATGCGAAAGCTTTCGCCGATGAGGTTGCTGCGCTTATGCCGAAACGCCTGTCGCGGCTCGGAACGCAGCCCGGACGTCTTTTCACCCGCAAGGCCGCCTGAGCTTTTGCTTCGACTGACCGTATGTTCTTGCGGCGTCATCGCCAGATTTCCTGGATAAATTTCCCTGCAAATGATTGTCGGGGAGGGCGCGTCATCAGGCTCTTCCCATTGGCTCGTCACGGGGCGAATTTTTTTGCTTGATTTGGAAATGATCGTTTCCTATATTGCGGCCATGACCAATACGACCCGCACCCATGCTCAGGAACAGCGCCATCGCGGCCGGCCACGCGAGTTCGATCTCGATCGTGCGCTTGACGGCGCGATCCGTGTTTTTTCCCGGCGCGGTTACCACGCCACCTCGGTCGGTGATCTCACCGACGCGATGGAGTTGGCGCAGGGCAGTCTCTACAAGGCCTTCAAGGACAAGAAAGCCATCTTCATCGCCACGATGGAGCGCTACAGGATCGTGCAGACCGAACGTTTCGAGGCGGCGGTGGCCGGTGGCGAGACCGGTTATGAGCGTCTGAGAGCGGGCCTCATGTTTTATGCCGAACGATCCCATGGCGGTGTGGGCTCGGATGGGTGTCTGGTGGTGGGTGCGGCTGCCGATCTGGCTGCCCTGGATGACGACATTGCCGTCGTGGTCGAGCGGGCGGTGAAGGCGAGGGAACGAATCGTCGCCCGTATCATCACCGAAGGGCAGAAGGATGGTTCGGTGCACTCGAAGGCCGACCCGGATGATCTTGCCCGCGCGATGCTGTGCATGATGTACGGCATGCGCGTGGTGGGAAAAACCGGGCGCAGCCTCAAGGACATGGTGACCGTGGTGGATATCGCCATGAAGCTTGCCGATTGATTTTGTGACTATTTAGGAAACATTCGTTTCCATATTGGAGAAAATGATGACGACGCGTGTAATTGACGGGGATGATGTCGAGACAACATCCATTTCCCCGGCCCTGACTTTTTTGCTGGCGACAGCCTGCGGGTTGATTGCAGCCAATCTTTATTATGGTCAGCCGCTTGCCGGCATTATCGGCACGGAGCTTGGTCTTTCCGCCGGCGCGACTGGCCTGATCGTGACGCTGACGCAGATCGGTTATGGTATCGGCCTGCTGTTTGTCGTGCCGCTTGGTGATCTCATTGAAAACCGCAAGCTGGTGGTCAGTTCGGTCTCCATGGCGGTGTTGTCGCTCGCCGCCGCGGCGTTTGCGCCGCATGCGGCGCCGTTCCTGATCGCCGCCTTTCTGGTCGGCGTCAGTTCTGTGGCGGTGCAGGTCATCGTCCCCTATGCCGCTCATATGGCGCCGCACGCCATTCGCGGGCGCGTGGTCGGCAATGTCATGAGCGGGCTGATGGCCGGCATCATGCTGGCTCGGCCGGTTTCCAGCCTGTTGTCGGAAGTGGTTTCCTGGCGCGGCGTCTTTCTGACGTCGGCGGCGGTCATGGCGCTTCTTGCCGTGGTGCTTTTCCGGCTTCTGCCCGTCCGCATGCCCGAGGCGCGGCTGAGTTATGGCGCGTTGATGGCCTCGATGGGCAGGCTTGCCCTGCACACACCGATCCTGCGGCGGCGGGCGATCTACCACGCTTTCCTCTTTGCCGCCTTCAGCCTGTTCTGGACGACGACGCCGCTTTATCTGAGCGGGCCGCATTTCAATCTCAGCCAGGGCGAGATCGCGCTCTTCGCGCTTGCCGGTGCAGCCGGCACCGTGGCGGCACCGATTGCCGGGCGGATGGCCGATCGTGGCTGGACGCGTGTCGCAACCCTCTTTGCACTGGTGGCGGTGGCGCTCTCCTTCGCCGTTACGCATCTGGTACCTGAAGGCTCGCATCTGGCGCTCGCCATTCTGGTCGTCGCAGCCATCGTTCTGGATTTCGGCGTCACCACCAATCTGGTGCTCGGCCAGCGCGCGATCTTCACGCTCGGGGCGGAATTCCGCAGCCGTCTGAACGGCATCTATATGGCGACGTTCTTCATGGGCGGCGCCATCGGCTCCGCCGTGGGCGGCTGGGCCTATGCGGTCGGTGAATGGAGCGCCGCCTCATGGATCGGTTTTGCGTTGCCGGTGGCCGCCCTGTTCTATTTCCTCACGGAAAAGCGCGGATAAAGCCCCATCAACGAAAAAGCCCGGCGGACCGCAATCCGCCGGGCTTTTCCTTTTCTTGCCGTCGATTATTCCGCGAATTCGACCACAACGCCCGGCCGGACCATCTTCGCCAGTTCCGTCGCATCCCAGTTGGTCAGGCGGATACAGCCGTGGCTGTTGGTCTTGCCGATTTTGGAGGGTTCCGGCGTGCCGTGAATGCCGTAGGTCGGTTTCGACAGGGCGATCCAGACCGTACCGACGGGGCCGTTCGGGCCCGGCGGGATCTGCAGGATTTTGTCGTTCTGACCCTGCTTGAAGTTGATCTTCGGATTATAGGTGTAGCCGGGATTGAGCGCGATCCGCTCGACCGTATGAGTGCCGCTTGGCGAAGGCGTATCCGTGGAGCCGATGGTGGCGGGATAGGCGGCGATCAGATTGCCGTCCTGACCGTAAGCGAAGACCTGCTTGATGCCCTTATGCGCGACGATGCGGGCTACCTGTCCCTTTTTCGTCTCGCCCGGATTGACGACCTTGATGATGGTGCCGGGCACGGAGAAATCGATGCCGGGGTTCAGTTCCTTCAGATAGTTCTCGTCCATGTGGAAGCGTTCGGCGAGCGCTTCCGAAGTCGAGGTAAAGGAGAGCGCGGGCAGCTGCGATTTCTCGGCATAGTCGTCCGGGATGGAGGCGACATAGGGGCCGGCGGCGTCGGCGGCGGTGATGGTGTAGTCGACAATAGGCATGCCGCCGGAAGCGCGCAGACGCTCCAGAATGTCATCGGAATTGTTGGGGTCGAGCTTTTCGCCGGTCATGTCCTGCCAGGCGGCAATCGCCTTGTTGACGTTGTCGCCCATCTTGCCGTCGATGACGCCGGGCGAGATGCCCTCGCGGTCGAGGAAGGTCTGGAGAGCGACGATCTCCTGCCGGGAGCGGTTGACCGGCGTCGTCACCGGCGTATGCCGCTCTATCAGGTGATCGGGCTGCGGAACGGCGGCCGTGGTGGTTTCGCCGGGCATCGGCTGGCCAAGCGGCCCGCTTTCCACCGCGCCGGGTGCGGGAACGGAACCGGTATAGAAATTCTCGTCGGAGCCATCGCCGCGATATTCGCGGTAATCGCGCACGCTACCATTGTCCTGGTAACCATAGTCGCGCTGCGGCTCGCGGTACTGGCCGCCGGGGGCGGGCGGATAATAGGTGGTGTCGCGCTGCTGGCGCACCTGCTGCCTTTGCTGCTGGTAACCGGAGGGCATTTCGGTGGCAAGCAGGTTGCCGTACTGGTCGTAAAACACCGTGCGTCCCATCGCATCGCGGCTGATGACGATATCGCCGCGCTCCGGCATGAAATCGAGCACGCGACCGTCCGGCGTGACCAGCATCGTCTGCTGATCGCCATAACGCTGCTGCGCGCCAGCCTGTAGCGGGGCGAAAACCGACGCCAGCGCGACCGTCAGACCCAGAGCTGCGTTAAGAAACTGTTTCACGATTCTGCTATCCCTTGCTTGTTCACCGATAAACACACCGCAATCTTGACCCTATTGTGAAAAAGGTGAATTCGCGGTTAATGCAATCTTAATTTCCGTCACGACTAGTAGCGTTTCCGTGATTCATGCGTTTTTACTGCCACAGGGAGGTTGTCTTGCGTTCGTTTCAGGCCGGCAGATCGCCACGCATTTTCCTCGATGAAACTTCCGTTTTCGATATCGGCGCCTGCGTCGTCGATGGCGTCGACATCGCGCCCGGCCGCGCCATTCCCGACGATGGCGATACGCGCATCGATCATTCGCTGGAAGGCTTTCTCTTCACCTGCGGTCCCGACCATATCCGTCATCCGGAGCCGATCGATGGTGATCGCGAGGGGCGTCGGTATCCCTTGCATGGCTCCTTCTCCTCACATCCCGCGACCATCATCGCCTTCGACGTTCATGAGACCAATGCGCTGGCGCGCGTCGAGGTTCCCGTGAAGCTTGCCGATGGTGGCGCAGCGCTTCTGGAGCGGACATGGCGTATCGATGGTGAAAGCGGCGAAGTCAGTCTCGATGACAGGATCGTCAATATGTCGGGGCGGCCGATCCCGGTCTTTCTGATGTATCATATGAATATCGGTGCCCGCCTGTTTGACGATGCCGTGCGGCTTGAAGGCGCGATGCTGGATGGTGGCGGCCATGGCTGGCGGTTTGGCGAGGAGCCGGGCAATGTCTTCTGCGTTCCCGCCGGCAATGATGAATGGGTGGAATTGAAGCTTGGCCCGATTGCGGCCATCGGCGGAAAGACGCTGACCGTCGGTTTTCGCACCGAGACCTTGCCCTATCTGCAGATGTGGCGGAACCAGCAGGACCCGGCCAATGTGCTCGGCATCGAACCGGTTTCGCATCGCTGGGTGGGGCGGAGCGAGCTTGAGGCGGCCGGCGAGTTCAATATTCTCCAGCCAGGCGAAAGCCGTTCCTTCGGCCTGCGCTTTTCCATCCTCTGAGCCGTACCGAATGAAGATGTCCCGTCATTGACGCAGGGGTTTTGACCGCTTACATCGGATGCGGATTTCACGGATGACAGCCAGCGGCGCGGACGCCGGTTTCAGCGGAGGCATGACATGGATATCAGGCGCATAGACGACGAATATTCGGTAACGGGTCAGATCAGCGTCGCCGATCTGGATGAGGTGAAGGCACTCGGCTTCAAGTCGATCGTCTGCCACCGCCCTGACGGCGAAGAAGACGGCCAGCCGCTTTTCGCCGATATTGCCGAGCGTGCCGAGCAGCTCGGCCTCACCATCATGCATGTGCCGGTCGGCCGTTATGGCGTCGATGCCGATGCCGTTGCCGGCATGGTGGATGCGCTGGACGAATTGCAGCGCCCGATGCTCGGCTATTGCCGTTCCGGCGCGCGCTCCACGGCGATCTACGAAAAGACCCATCACCTGCGCGGCTGATTTTCCGCGCATCTTCGATTTTTAATGCCAATCAACAGGAGTTTTCCATGACCATCAAGCGTATCGAGCCCGGCAAGCGCATGAGCGGCGCCGTCGTTCACGGCAACACCGTTTATCTGGCCGGCCAGGTTGGCGAAGGTACCAGCGTGACGGAACAGAGCAAGTCGGCTCTCGCTGAAGTCGAGCGCCTGCTGACCGCTGCCGGTTCCGACAAGTCGAAGATCCTGCAGACCATCATCTACCTCTCCGACATGTCCACCTTCGGCGAAATGAACGCCGTCTGGGAAGGCTGGATCGACCCGGCAAACCCGCCGGCCCGCGCCACCAGCGAAGCAGCGCTGGCAACGCCGGACTACAAGGTTGAATTCATCGTGACCGCTGCTCTGTGAGCAATGGACTGATTTATGAGAAAGGCCGGGTCGCGGAAGCGGCCCGGCCTTTTTCGTTGAAAAATCGCTTGCACCTACGGTCGTCATCCTCGGGCTCGATCCGAGGATCCACTCTACGTCGCGGCCATGGATCCTCGCCTCAAGGGCGAGGATGACGGGAGGTGAGACGGGCGAGCGATAAGCGAGAGAAGGGAGAAGGAAGAGGGAAGAGGGAAGAGCAGTTGAGGAGTGAGGAGAGCGAGGGTGAGCTCTGAGAGTTCCAGATTGGCCGGATTCTCTTTCCATCTGAATCGCTTGAACCCTTCACTTCAAAAGCTGGGCAAGCGCCTTCTCAAACTGCTTCAACGTCGTCACCCGTTCCGCAAACCACAGCCGCGCCAGATCGCCTGCCGAAGCAAGATCGACGCCATCAGGGTCGATGGAGGTGATCGTCCAGCGGCCGGTCTTTGCGCCGGACAGAACCGCCAGCCGGGCCGCTTCGCCCTTGATGGCGTTGAGCCGGGTCGATTCGCTTTCCGCCGCCGCCATCAGTTCATCTGCGCCGGAAAGGTCGGTGCGCAGATCGGCCGGAGTGATGTTGCTGGCATTGCGGGCCGGGCCGCCATTGATCTGCACGCCTTCCGTCCGCAGCCGGTAAAGCCTCGTGTCGGGAAGGGAGAGATAAAGTTTCGCCTTGGGGTAACGGGCGATGTAGCGCTGTCGCGCAAGCGGCACTTCATCCGGGGTGATCTGTTCCGCCTTGCCCACCAGCGTCAGCCGCGGCAGCGTCAGCGCGTCACCCTTGCCAAAAGGGGCGAGCGTCAGCGAGATGCGCGGGTCGGCCTCCATGTTGCGGGCATGCAGTGTCAGTCCGGCTGCGAAGAAGAACGGCGTGCCGTCCGGTTCGATGCCGATATTGGTGGCGGTCGTATAGGGATAACCGCTGACGGTATCGAGCGTGGCGAGCGCTGCCGTGCGGGATGTGTGCAGCACATCGCGGGCCACCCGCACGGCCTCGAAGGGCGCGCCGGCTGAAGGCTCGATCTTCGCGCCGCGTGGAGTGATGACGGGAGGGGCAACATCCGGCATGTCGTTTCCTGATCCAGGGCTGCTGAGAGAAGTGTGGAACCTCTCTGTTCGTCATGCTCGGGCCTGTCCCGAGCATCTGCAACCGATGAATTTTACGATACGTGATTGGACCCTCGTGACAGGCTCGAGGATGACTGGAGCGTCAGGATTTACACCATGCCGGAGCCGTGTCCACCACCAATATCGGCGGCAATGTCAGGCCCGGGTTCTGATCTGCGTCAGCGTGCGCGTCGGCGTGATTGCTTCCGCATCCAGCTTTACCTCGATGATGGCCGGTTTGCCGCTTTCACGCGCCCGCTCGAAGGCGGCGGCGAAGTCTTCCGTTCTTTCCACCGTTTCGCCGTGGCCGCCATAGGCCTTTGCAAAAGCGTTGAAATCCGGATTGACGAGATCGGTGCCGCTGACACGGCCGGGGTATTCCCGCTCCTGATGCATGCGGATCGTGCCATAGGTGCCGTTATTGACCAGCACGGTGATGATCGGCAGGCCATAACGCACGGCGGTGATGAATTCCTGCCCGTGCATCATGAAGCAACCGTCACCGGCAAAGCAGATCACTTCGCGCTCCGGGAACAGATGTTTGGCAGCCACCGCTGCCGGCAGGCCATAACCCATTGAGCCGGATGTCGGAGCCGATTGCGTGTTGTAACGGCGGAAACGGTGGAAGCGGTGCAGCCAGGTGGCATAGTTGCCGGCGCCGTTGGTGAAGATCGCGTCATCAGGCACATTGGCCTCGATCCAGTCCATGATCGGACCCATCTGCACCGCGCCGGGGCCGGTCTGCGGCGGGGTGGACCAAGTGAGGTAAGCCGCATGCATGGCGGCGGTGCGCTCCGCCCATGCGGCGCTGTCGGAAAGCGTGACGGAGGAGAGGGCGGCAACGAAATCATCCGGCGCGGCGCAGATTGCGAGATCGGGACGGTAAACGCGGCCAAGCTCTTCGGCTTCCGGATAGATATGGATGAGTTTCTGCGACGGGTAGGGGATGTCGAGCAGCGTGTAACCGGAAGACGGCATTTCGGAGAGGCGGCCGCCGAGGAGGACCACGAGATCGGCTTCCTTGATCTCTTTGGCCAGCGCCGGGTTGATGCCGATGCCGACGTCGCCCGCATAGGAAGGGCTCAGATGATCGAACAGCATCTGGCGGCGGAAGGAACAGCCGACGGGCAGCTTGTGGTTTTCGGCAAATGCCCGGAAGGTTGCGACGCTCTCCTCCGACCAGCGCGTGCCGCCGATGATGAAGATGGGCCGTTTCGCTTCGCCCAGCATTTTGGCGAAGGCCGCGATCTGTGACGGGCCGGGATGCGCTTCGACGGGCGTGTAGGGCTTTGCCGCAGGTGCTTCGACCTCTTCCACCAGCATGTCTTCGGGCAGCGTCAGCACCACCGGGCCGGGGCGGCCGGAGGTGGCCACAGCGAAGGCGCGGGTGACGAATTCGGGAATGCGGCGGGCATCGTCGATCTCACCCACCCATTTGGCGAATTCGGTGAAGGCGCGGCGATATTCCACCTCCTGAAAGGCCTCGCGCTCGCGGGCCTCGCGCTGCACCTGGCCGATGAACAGGATCATCGGAACGGAATCCTGCCTTGCGATGTGCAGGCCGGCCGAGGCGTTGGTTGCGCCCGGGCCACGGGTCACCATGCAGATGCCGGGTTCGCCGGTCAGCCGGCCCCAGGTGTCGGCCATCATGGCGGCGCCGCCTTCCTGACGGCAGACGACCGTTTCGATGCCGCTTTCATATAGCGCATCCAAAACGGCCAGATAGCTTTCGCCGGGAACGCAGGAAACGCGGGAGACGCCATTGGCCTTCAGCGCTTCGACGATCAACTGTCCGCCTGTTCTTTTCATTCCGGCTGCAGTCATGGCGTGGTGGTCCTTTCGATGTTTTCCAGTTCGGCCAGCACCTGTGCCTGATGTTCGCCGAGCTTCGGGCTCGGGCGCTCATAACGCAGCGGCGTCTGTGACATGATAATGGGTGTCCGCACACCGGGGATGACGGTGCCGTCTTCCGCCTCCAGATCGACGCGGAGGCCGCGCGCCTTCACCTGCGGATCGGCGAACATTTCCTCGATGGAATTGATCGGTCCGGCCGGCACGGCGTTGTTTTCGCAGGCGGTCAGGAGATCGCCCTTCTGCCATTTCAGCGTTTCAGTGGAAACGATCCGCCGAACGTCCGTTTTGTGGGCCACGCGGGCCTTGTTCGTCGCGTAACGTTCGTCGTCGGCAATCGCGCCTATGCCGAGAATGGTGCAGAGACGGCGGAACTGGCCGTCATTGCCAACCGCGAGGATCAGGAAGCCATCGGCCGTCGGCACCACCTCATAGGGGGAAATATTCGGATGGGCATTGCCGAGCCTGACCGGCGGCCTGCCGGAAATCAGGTAATTCATGTTCTGGTTGGCCAGCACGGCCGATTGCACATCGAGAAGCGCCATATCGATATGCTGGCCCTCGCCGGTGCGGATGGCGTGGATCAGGGCCGCCTGAATGGCCGATACGGAATAGATGCCGGTGAAGATATCGGCCACCGCCACGCCGGCCTTCATCGGCTGGCCGTCCGCTTCGCCCGTTATCGACATGAAGCCGGACATGCCCTGAACGATATAGTCATAGCCGGCGAGATTGGCATAAGGCCCGGTCTGGCCGAAGCCGGTGATGGAGCAATAGATCAGCTTCGGATTGAGCGCCTTCAGGCTCTCGTAATCGAGGCCGTATTTGGCAAGCCCGCCACGCTTGAAGTTCTCGATGACGACATCGGCGGTGCGCACCAGCCGGCGCACCAGTTCGCAGCCCTCGGGCGTCTTCAAATCGGCAACGATGGAGCGTTTGCCGCGATTGGTGGCGTGGTAATAGGCGGCGGAAAGGTTTTCGCCATCCGCACCTTCAACGAAGGGCGGTCCCCATGCGCGGGTATCGTCGCCACCCTCGGGGTTTTCCACCTTGATGACGTCAGCGCCCATATCGGCCAACATCTGCCCCGCCCAGGGGCCGGCCAGAACACGCGCCAGCTCGATGACGCGAATGCCTGATAGCGGCGGTTTCCTGTTCGGCATGTCGGTCATCTGTCCCCCGGTGTTTTTCTCTTGCCGGTTTATAGACCGCTGCTTGCCCCGTCGCATGTGATTTTATCTCATGGACTTATTCCGTTTTGGAACGGCACTAAATTGGGGATGACACGGCAGCTTCGACATTCGTTGCGTTCTCGGTGTCCCCTAATTCCGTCATTCCGGCTCAAGGCCGGAATGACGGGGAGGGGGTTTTACTGTCATCCACGACCCGGCCGCACCAGGCGGCGAAATCCGCCGCTACCGCCTGCCAGCCGATCTCGTTCAGCGTCTCGTGCCGCATGCCCTTGTAGATGGTGTGCTCGACATGGCTGAAACCCGCCTCCCGGAAACGCTCGGCCAGCCAGACGATCTCCCTGCCATCATTGGTGGCGGCGTCCTGATCGCCGCTGACCAGCAAAAGCGGCAAGGTCTTCGGCAGGCGTTTGATGAGTTTCGGCGCGCGATAGGAAAGTTCGAAGACATCCTGCCAGAGCGAAACACTGGCCTCGAACTGGCAGAGCGGGTCTTCCACATAGGCGTCCACCGCCGCCTTGTCGTGGCTCAGCCAGTCGGCATGGGTGCGCCTTTCCGGCATTTTCGCGTTCCAGGCGCGGAAGGTCGCTTTCGGCAGGATGGCGCTCGGCACGTCCGAGCCCTTCAGCATTTTTTCAAGCCGCAATACCACCTGCGCGATGCGGCCCATGACGCCGGGATTGAGATTGGAATTCCAGATCGACAGGCCGTCGAAGGCATCCGGATGGCTGACGGCCGCGTTGAGCGCCACGAGGCCGCCCATGGAATGGCCGAACAGGATGATCGGCAGGCCGGGATGTTTTTCTGCGACCATCACGCGCATCGCCATGACATCGGCGACGACCTTTTCCGCGCCGTCCTTCCAGGCGAAGCGGCCGAGCGGCGCATCCGCCGCTTTCGTACGGCCATGGCCGCGATGGTCGTGGGCATAGACCTCGAAGCCCTGTTTCGCCATGACATCGGCAAAACGGCGGTAGCGGCCGGCATGTTCGACGAGGCCGTGGCAGATCATCAGGACGCCGCGCGCGGGGGATAGGGCGGAAGGCTGATACCGGAAGGCGATGGATGCGCCGGAAGGGGCTTCCAGCCTCTGGATCTGGCTGAAGGCGAAATTATCGGTCGTCTCATTCATCATCGCGCCATCGCCTCATCACGCAGCTTGTCATAATCATGGGGTCATAATCGTGCCAGAGGTTGCCCCAAGGTCCTATTTACCCTACATAGCGGCAAATTTCCCGATACGTACTCTTAAAAATCCGATGTGGAGCATTCGCTACAATGGCACGTCAATTCATCTATCACATGGCTGGGCTGAACAAGTCCTATGGCGCGAAGAAGGTTCTGGAGAACGTTCATCTCTCCTTCTACCCCGATGCCAAGATCGGTATCCTCGGCCCGAACGGCGCCGGTAAGTCGACCGTTCTGAAAATCATGGCCGGCCTCGACAAGGAATATACCGGTGAAGCCTGGCTCGCCGAAGGCGCGACGCTCGGTTATCTCGAGCAGGAGCCGAAGCTCGACGAAAACAAGACCGTGATGGAAAACGTCATGGAAGGCGTGGCGCATAAGACCGCCATCGTCGACCGCTATAACGAACTGATGATGAACTACTCCGACGAAACGGCGGATGAGGGCGCAAAGCTTCAGGACATGATCGACAGCCAGAACCTGTGGGATCTGGAAAATCAGGTCGAAATGGCCATGGACGCCCTGCGTTGCCCGCCCGGCGACTCGGCCGTGACAGGTCTTTCGGGTGGTGAGCGCCGCCGCGTGGCGCTGTGCCGTCTGCTGCTGTCGCAGCCGGACCTGCTGCTGCTCGACGAGCCGACCAACCACCTTGACGCCGAAACCATCGCCTGGCTGGAAAAGCACCTGCGCGACTATCCCGGCGCCGTGATGATGATCACCCACGACCGTTACTTCCTCGACAACGTAACGGGCTGGATTCTCGAGCTCGACCGTGGCCGCGGCATTCCTTACGAAGGCAACTATTCCGCTTACCTGCAGGCGAAAGCCAAGCGCATGCAGCAGGAAGCGCGTGAAGATGCGTCGCGCCAGAAGGCCATCAGCCGCGAAAGCGAGTGGATCGCCTCCAGCCCCAAGGCACGCCAGACCAAGTCCAAGGCGCGTATCAAGGCCTATGACGAACTGGTGGAAGCGGCGGAAAACCGCCGTCCCGGCGATGCGCAGATCGTCATTCCGGTTGCCGAACGTCTTGGCCGCGTCGTCATCGAAGCTGACAATCTGACGAAGTCCTATGGCGACCGCGTGCTGATCGAAAACCTGTCCTTCAAGCTGCCGCCCGGCGGTATTGTCGGCGTCATCGGTCCGAACGGTGCGGGTAAGTCCACGCTGTTCAAGATGATCACCGGTCAGGAACAGCCGGATAGCGGTTCGGTGACTGTCGGCGAGACGGTTCAGCTCGGTTATGTCGACCAGAGCCGCGATACGCTGGCGGGCGACAAGACCGTGTGGGAGGAAATCTCTGGCGGCAACGACATCATCAAGCTCGGCAAGTTCGAGGTGAACTCGCGCGCCTATTGCGGCGCCTTCAACTTCAAGGGCGGCGATCAGCAGCAGAAGGTCGGCAACCTCTCGGGTGGTCAGCGTAACCGCGTGCACCTCGCCAAGATGCTGAAGGCCGGCGGCAACGTGCTGCTTCTCGACGAACCGACCAACGACCTTGATACGGAAACGCTGGCAGCGCTCGAAGAAGCGCTGGAAGCCTTCGCCGGCTGCGCCGTTATCATCAGCCACGACCGTATGTTCCTCGACCGTCTGGCCACCCACATTCTCGCTTTCGAGGGTGACAGCCACGTGGAATGGTTCGAAGGCAACTTCGAAGACTATGAAAAGGACAAGGTCCGCCGCCTCGGCCCGGAAAGCATCAAGCCCGGCCGGGTGAGCTACAAGCGCCTGACGCGCTGATCCTTTTCCGCATCGCTTCAGAAAGGCCCGCCGCAAAGCGGGCCTTTTCTTGTGCAATAAATGGAGTTGATGGCGGCGCAGGACACTTTGCGCTTGCATCGAACGCCACATCGACATAAAGATATCTTTATATCTTGATTAGCTTGCGAGGCGCAGCAGAGTGGCGTTCGGTCTGGACAAATTGGTGGATATCCTGAAGGCGGCGGGTGAGCCGACGCGCTTTCGTTTGCTCGCGCTTCTTTCGGCCGGCGATCTGACCGTTACCGATCTTACCGAAATCCTCGGCCAGTCGCAGCCGCGCATTTCCCGCCACCTCAAGCTTTTGACGGAAGAGGGGCTGATCGAACGTTATCAGGAAGGTGCCTGGGCCTATTTCCGTTTGCGGCAGGATGGCGAGCCTGCGGGCGTCGTCCGGCAGCTGCTTGGCGCCGCATCGCCCTCCGACGCCGTTCTCCAGCGCGACAGCGAGCGGCTTGCCACCGTCAAGCGGGTGCGGGCGGAGCGGGCGCAGGATTATTTCAGCCGTAACGCCTCCGCCTGGGACGAGCTGCGCCGCCTGCATGTCAGCGACGAGGCTGTGGAAGGCGCGCTCCTGAAACTGGTGGGCACCACGCCGGTCGATTCGCTGCTCGATCTCGGCACGGGTACCGGCCGTATCCTGCAGCTTCTGAGCGGCATTTATCGCCGTGCGATCGGTGTGGACGCCAGCCGCGACATGCTGTCGGTGGCGCGCGCCAATCTCGACAAGGCGGGCGTGGTCAATGCCTCGGTTCGCCATGGCGATATTCTCAATCTGCCATTGGAAGGTCAGGATTTCGATCTGATCGTCATCCATCAGGTTCTGCATTTTCTTGACCAGCCGGAAATCGCGCTGTCCGAAGCCGCGCGCATGCTGCGGCCGGGCGGGCGGCTGATCGTCATCGATCTTGCGCCGCATTCCTTCGAATATCTGCGCGACGAGCATGCGCATGTGCGGCTCGGCTTTTCGCATCCGCTGATGGAAGAATGGCTGAAAAAGGCCGGGCTGTCTCTGGAGCGCGCCGTCGATCTTCATTCTGAAAAAGCGTCCGACGAAGCTCTGGACGTGACGATATGGGTTGCCCGCGACCAGCGGCTGCTGATGGCAGACGATGTGGTGCAAGAGGCGGTTTTACTTCGCTCCGGGAGGGCATGATATGTTGAGGTCGGAAACCGCACGCCGTGATGGCGATATCCGGTTGTCTTTCGAATTTTTCCCGCCCAAGAATCCCGAGATGGAAACCCAGCTCTGGGAAACGGTTGCCGAGCTGAAGAAGTGGAACCCGGATTTCGTGTCCGTCACCTATGGTGCCGGCGGTTCCACCAAGGCGCCGACGCTGGATGCGGTGCGCCGCATGATCGGCGACAGCCATCTGGCCACCGCCGCGCATCTGACCTGCGTGGATGCCAGCCGTGACGACGTGCATCAGGTCATCGAAGAGTTTCGCAATGCCGGCGTTCGCCATTTCGTGGCGCTGCGCGGCGATCCCTCCACCGGCATCGGCACGGCCTATAAGCCGCATCCTGAAGGGTATGAGAACGCCGCTGCTCTGGTGAAGGGGCTGCGCGAAATTGCCGACTTCGAGATTTCCGTTTCGGCCTATCCGGAAAAGCACCCGGAAAGCGCAAGCGAAGCTGTTGATATCGATATGCTGAAGCGCAAGGCCGATAATGGTGCAACGCGCGCGCTGACGCAGTTCTTCTTCGATAATGACGTATTCGAGCGTTATATGGAGCGGGTGACGGCGGCGGGCATCACCATTCCGGTGGTTCCGGGCATCATGCCGATCCAGAACCTCACCCAGCTCAAGCGTTTCGCCGGCCGCTGCGGCACGAGCATTCCCGGTTTCCTGGATGAGCGGTTCGAAGGTTATGACGACGATCTGGAGGGGCGTGCCCGCGTGGCCGCAGAGGTTGCCGCCGAGCAGATCGCCGATCTGCAACGACGCGGCGTCAACGAGTTCCACCTCTACACCATGAACCGTGCTCCGCTGGTTGATGCGGTGCTTGAAAATCTCGGGCTGGAGCGTCTGCGCCGCAGCGCCGCCTGATTTCACGCAGCGGATGACCGACATGAAAAAAGCGCAGGTCCCTCAGGGCCTGCGCTTTTTAAACTCGTGTCATCTACGGTTCTTATCTGCGTTTGGTCTTCACGTCTCGTCAGATGAAAAGCATCATCGCTACGAACAAAAACGCCAAACCGACTGCCAAGGCATTGAGAGATTTTGTAAGTCCCATGGGTGCCTCCTGTTGTTGACAGGTTCGATAATATGACCGTTTTGTGGCAGTTGAAAAGCGGTTTTTGTGATGCAGTGCAGCACGTCTGCAGACGGCATAAAAAAGAAATTTCTGTAATTATTTGAAATTAAAAGATTATTTTCTTATCACGCAGTGCTTCATATGTTTAAAAAAAGTAAATGACCGGGGTGTTATCCCCAGTCATCAGGTCGAGATTAACACTTTATGCCTTGATTCCGTCCGACAGATTAAGGGCCGGAAGGCGCCGTTAAGATTGCTTAAAGCGCCTGCAGAAGCGCGGTCGAAGGCCAGCCATCGGCGGGAAGTCCGAGACGCTGCTGCTCCTTCTGGATGGCGACACGGGTGCCGGAACCGAGAATGCCATCCACCTTGCCGACATTGTGTCCGCGCGCCTCAAGCTTGGTCTGAAGCTCCTTCATGGTCGTGTCGTCGAAGCCGGGCTCGGGATTGCCCTTGTTGTAGACGGGGGAGCCCATCAGGCGGGTGGCGAAATAGGCGGCCGAGGTCGTGTAGATGAACGACTGGTTCCATTCCAGATAGATGTTGAAGTTCGGATAGGTGATGAAGGTCGGTCCCTTGCGGCCCTGCGGCATGATGAGGGCGGCGGGCAGGGAGGCAAAGTTTTTGTTGCCGTCACGCGGGGTCACGCCGAGCGCAAACCACTCGCCGGCGGTAAGCGGGCCGCCGAGTCCGGATTTTTCCCAGGGCAGGTTCTCAGGCAGCGATACTTCCTGAATCCAAGGTTCGCCCTTCTTGAAACCGAGATGCTGGATGAATTTCGCAGCCGTCAGGATGGCATCCGGGGCGCTATCCTTGACGTTGATGTGGCCGTTGCCATCACCATCAACGCCGAAAGCAATGATGTCCTTGGGGAGCATCTGCACCTGGCCGATTTCACCGGCCCATGCGCCGGTGTTGGAGGTAGGATCGAGATCGCCATGCTGGACCATTTCGATCAGCGCCAGCAGCTGCGGACGGAAGAGTTCCGGGCGGCGGCAATCATGCGAAAGGGTCACCAGCGCGTTGCGGGTGTTGAAATCGCCCTGAACGGCGCCGAAATCGGTCTCCATGGCCCAGAAGGCGGCGATGACGCCGGCCGGGACACCGAATTCATTTTCGGCGCGGGCGAAGGTGGAAGAGAGTTCCTGCAGTTTCTTGCGGCCGATATCGAGGCGCGCCTGGCTGACGGTGCGCTGGGAGAATTCCAGGAAGGTCTGGCGGAAGACACCCTGCGCGCGGTCACGCGAGAGCACCTTAGGGTCGATCTGTGCGCCGGCAAGCGCCTTCTGGATTGCATCGGCCGGAATGCCCTTGGCGAGGGCGTCGGCTTTTACGCCTTCGAGAAATGCGCCGAGATCACCGCCGCAGGCAACCTGCTTGGGATCGTCAGGCGAGGCCACGGGCGGCGTGGCGAAAGCGGAGCCGGTGGAAAGAAGCGACAAAGCGGCGGCAAAAACGATGCTGCGCGACCGGAAGGTGGACATGGGAATTTCCTCAATGGGTTGTAAGGCCCGCTTTACCCATATGTTTGCGACAAAAAAACGGGTCTCGCGGTCTGGCGATAGGTGAGAACGCGGTTTTTTTGAATGTGTTGCTTCTTGGCCGTGTTTATTTGGCGGAAGCGACCCATTTGCGCCAGTTTTTCTCGCTGCCGGCAAAGACGTTGATATCGGTCGGGCCGTTCACGCCGGGCACGACACCGGTTGCCGTATATTGCCAGAAGGCCCATTGCCGGTCTTCGTAGATCTTGGTCGGATGCGCGGCAACCGAGCGCACCCAGAAATGATAGTTCTTGAACTGGCCGACGAGATTGTCGCGGTGGAAATCGACCGAGGTATAGATGATCGGGCGTTTGCCGTAATGCGCCTCGATGCGGTCGAGGAAACGCTGCATCTCGGCGCGAACGATGCCGGGTGCGGGACGTGTCTTGCAGGTGGGGGAGGCGGGGTTCCACTCCACGTCGAGAACCGGCGGCAGGGTGACGGCTTCCTTCGGCACGTTGCGAATGAACCAGTCGGCCTGGGCGTCTGCCGTCGAGCAGAAATAATAGAAGTGGTAAGGCGCGTGCAGAACATCTGCCGCCGCCGCGCTGCGCCAATGATCGCCGAATTTCGGATCGATGCGGTCCGACCCCTCCGTCGCCTTGATGAAGACGAAGGACACGCCCGACTTGCGCACGGTCTGCCAGTCGACATCGCCATTCCATTTGGACACGTCGATGCCGTGCACTTCGTGGCGGTGCGGGTTGTTCATACCGAAATCCTGGGGATCGGTATCGGAAAATTTCGGTTTGGAAACGGATGCGGTTTCAAGCAGGTCGTAACTCGTGGAGGTGCAGCCGCCGATCAACAGCATAGCCGTGAGTAGTGCCGATAAACGCAGCCGCATTGGAACCCTGATGAAAATGTTGACCATCCCACGGCCGCGAATGGGCGTACCGTATCTCCCGATTTGCGCATAACATGGTAAACAAAGTGATATGGCAAGGGGCAACGTGCTTTTTGCACCTCGCAAGTCGCTGGATTTGAAGCGATTTGCGGTTTTACTGCAGAAATCTGACCCAGCAGCAACCCTGAAAGCGACACCCCTTGCGGCCAGGTGCGATGCGCAAGCCTTCGGGAATCAGGCGTCGGCCAATATGCGGTGGATTTTCGGCTGCTGCGCTTCAACGACCGGAAGAGTGATGATCGCCCGCCATGCATAACCCCGGGCAATTTCCTCGAATTCGAGATTGCCGTCAAAACGGCCGGCCATATTGGCCAGAACATAACGGAGATTGGCGCGGGGCGTGACGTGAAAACGCGTGAGCCAGGCTTGCAGAAGGGTGCGGAACCACTTCGGCAATTGTTCCTGCTGACCGAAATCGACGATATGCAAGGAGCCGCCGGGTTTCAGCGCCGTGAGCGCCTGTTCGATCGCCTTTTCCCAGTCCGGTATCATCGACAGCGCGTAGGGGATCATGACGCGGTCGAAGCCGTCGGGCTGGCCGAATTCTGAAGCGCGAAAAGCGGTGGCATCGGCCACACGCAGAATGGGGCGCTCCGCCTTGCCGGAAAAATTCTCGGACGCGGTCAGCAACATTTCGGCGGAGATGTCGAGGCCGAAAAGCTTCGCGTCCGGAAACTTGCGGCTGGCGAGCAGCAGGTTGCGGCCGGTGCCGCAGCCCACCTCCAGCAGCGTGCCGCCCTTCGGCACGTCGAGGCCGGAAATGGTCCTGTCGCGGCCGAGAAGGTAATATTTGCGGGTGATATCGTAGATATGCCGCTGGTGGCGATACATGCGGTCCATCAGGCTCGCATGCGCGCTATCTGCAAGGCCCACATTCTCGCCGATGGTTTTCATGCCATAGCCCTCTGGTAAATATGGAAGCCGCCATAAATGGCGGAGCGGTCCATGGCGTTGAGCTCGTTGGAGCGCTCTTCGAGATAGACCCACTGGTTGCGGATATCAGGAGAAAGCCGGCCTTCGATGACGCTCTTTTCGGCTGCGGTGCGGAAGATGACGCGCGCGCCCGAAGCGGCGGTGCGGCTGATCTGCGACCACAATTCGTTGAGCTGCGTGTCCGTCATCCAGTCCTGCGCATCGAGGAGGATATAGCGGTCGACGGCGCTTGCCGGCTTGCGGGAAAGAAGCTCGGTATAGGTGGCGTGGTGTACGGCGACGCGCGCCGTATTGTTGCGGATCGTCTCGTAATATTCCGGCTTGAGATAGGCGGGCAGCGCGCCCTCATGCGGCTCGGGATAACGGCGCGCGAAGGCCTGCCAGGCGAAATAATTGTCGCTGAGCGGGAAGTTGCAGGCGAGCTTTTCCAAGCGCTCCTTGAGCACGGAGGCAACCGTGCCATTGGCGGAAAGGCTCGCCAGCTCGTCATATTGGCGCGGTGGAATGCCGAGGCCGAAGAGCGAGCTTTTGCGCTTCGTCAGCCAGCGCACCACCGGCTTGTCGAAAAGGGGAGCAACCTTGCTGTCGAAAAACTGGCGCTGTTCGTCCAAGGTGCGGGTCTTGGCCATTTCGGTGAGCTTCACGCCATGCAGCCGGGCCATGAGATGGCCGGCGCCGATGAAGCGGCCGAGCAGGCCGGTGCGATAGATGTTCCTGTCGAACACCGAGATGCGGCGGCGGCCGGAAAGGGTGCGCTTCGACCAATAGGCCTTTGTCGTCGCGTCGAGATGCTCGGCGATGAAGCGGTCGTAACCGTGGCTGTTGCTGCGGGTGTTGGCGCGGCCAAAGTGCCGCACCACATCCTGGTGCGCCGGCAGATGGCGGAAGGCGGCGAGCTTCAGCTTGTTCAGCGCGATGTGATGCGGGTTGAGGTCAACCACATCGATGCTGGCGGGGTTGCGGGAGAGATAGGCCAGCATGTTGCAGCCGCCCGAACCTATGGTGACGATGCGGTGGCCCTCGCCAAGCTCCATCGCTTCCATGTCGATTTCCGGGTCTTCCCATATCTGCGGATAGACGAGGCCGGAAAAGAGGACGCCGAAGAACCGCTCGGACAGACCGCTTTTGGAGAGTGCCTTGTGCTGGAGCAATGCGGACTTCAGTTTCGTGTTCTTGCTGAAGCCGGTCTTGGGTGCCGCACTCGTCATATGTTCACCTCTCAGTCGATTGAGAGGCGTCTACAGCCGTGACACTACAATTTGATGACAGGGGCTGTGGGCAAAGGCGGGGAATAGGGAAGACGGTGGAAAACCGGCCGGCGCTGTCCAATCAGCATGACGAAATGAAAACACCCGGCGGCTTAAGAAAAGCCGCGTGGTTGCACTCGCATAACAGAGCCGGAGGCCATCACTTGCGCAGAACGTGCAACATGCCCTTGCGCTTGGCGTCGTAATAATAACCACGAGCATAAAGCCGGACCGCGTTATCGCGGTCGTTGCCCGCCACAACCCATGCGCCGCGCAGATATTTGACGGCATATTTGAGATTGGTTTCGGCATCGAACAGGCCGGAGGCGGGGCCATCGAAGCCCATCGAGCGGGCGGTGGCGTGCCGGATCTGCATCAGGCCGAAATTGCCGCTGCTATAGGCACCGGGATTATAGCGGCTTTCACGCTGCACCACGCGGTGAACCAGATCTTCCGGCACGTCATACATGGTGGCGTATTTGGTAATCAGCCCGCTCAGCTTTTCGCGTCCGGCCGGCGCAGAATTGAGCGGCGCCGTCATTGATTCGTTCTGACGGATGGCGGCAAGCGCGGCATTGGTCGGGCCGGCGGCATAGGCGAGAACCGTGCTGTCCGGCTTCGGCAGCGGAATGACTTTCCGTTCGGCCGTCAGTTCGGTGCCGATGGAGGGCGAGCCGGGCGGCGGCGGTGCCGGCGGGAAGCTGCCCTTGACGGCAACCACCTGCGGCAGATCGGCTGCGGCATTGTGGGCGGCCGGTCTTGCCGCCAGATCCGCCGTTTCGATGGCTGTCGCCGCTGGAGTGGCGCTCGTCGGCGCAAGGGCTGCGGCCGTTGTCGGTGCAGATGTCGTCACGCTTGCCTGAGCGACTTCGTTCTGCTGCGGCTGCATCTGGGCGGCGATGGCGGCGGCTGCGGCAATTTCAGAAGCCGGCGGCAGAGCCACGCGTCCGCCCTTGACGGCGACGGCGGTGGGAAGTGCTGCAGGCTGGGAAGAGGTTGCGGTTTCGGCGGTCTGCACTGCCGCTGCTGCCGGGGTCGCGCCCGCTGCGGCTTCGGCCGTTGCCGGCTGCGCCGATGTTTGCGCAGGCGTGGCAGCGGGATTGATTGTTGCAATCTTCGGGCCGTCCGGCCCTTCCTTCGCGGTATATTCGACGCTGGTGCATGCGCTCAATGCCAGTGCCAGACCCACGGTGGAAGACAGAAGAAGTGCACTTCTTCCGCGGAATTTTCCCGAATTTCGCATGTTGCCGCCTTCGTTATGCCTGTCTTTCGATACCCCCGCGTCGAGCGAAGCAGGCAGTGTCCCGTCGAGCCTTCATTAACCTATTGTAAGGATAGCGGCAAGCCGGGACGTTTCTCCCCGGCTTTCGGACGGTTTTTCAGGCCGCGATGCGCCTGTATCCGGCGCTGACGGCGCGGCCGGAAATGAAGTGGGTGCGGTATTTCGGCCGGATTTTTTTATCGCCCGACATGCGGCGCACCAGCGCCAGAGTCGAACCGGCAAACAGCGCCTGCGCGGTTAAAATCACAAGCGCCAGAAGCAGGATGGCGGCCTGCGCCATGGCAAGCGTTTCAATTGCATTGCCGGAGGTTGACACGAATTGCGGCAGCAGTGCGAGAAAGAAAGCGAAGTAGCGCGGGCGCAGGGCGGCAATGGCGTAACAATCACGGAAGATACCGCTCCAGGATTTGCCCGGCAGATTGTCATTGTCGGCATTGGCCGCCTGGGCGGCGGGGGTGGCGAAGGTCCACAGGAGGAACAGCATCAGCCAGCCGATACCGGCCCATTGCACGATTTCCACGAAGGATTGCGGCAGCCAGACGAGGCCGGCCACCGGAATGGCGGAAATCGTCATGGCCGTGACGATGCCGAGCGCGCCGCCGATAACGGAGGCGAAGACCGTCTTTTTGCCGCGAATGGCGGCATAGGAGGCGACAGAGAATACAAGGGGAGAGGGGAGTGCGAACACAACGGCACATGCTGCACAGAAAATCAGCCAGGCCTGTCCAGACATTCTCTTCCTCCTTGCCCTCCCTGTCGCCGTCTTATTTTAGACTATCGTAAAATCAGGCCGCTGTGAACGGCTGACCGACGTGTTCCATCACTTCGGTAAACCATTTTGCAGAGAGGTCGAAATGCTTTCCGCCCTTGATACGCGGAAACTCGATGGTTCGCAATTTGCCATTCTGGTCTTCGTCATGGCCAGTGACGCCGGAGACCTTGTTAAGCGCGCTTTCGACGGCGAGATCGACCATGCCCTGGATGAGGCGAAGATCGTCGCCATTGGCAGCGGCGGAGCGGGCGAAATAACCCGACTTCTGCACCATGGAACGCTCGGCGCCGATAAGGCCGGCGAACTGTTTCTGGAACCAGCCGCCGACATTGATGGTGTCGATCTTCACATGGCCGAAGGCGTCGCGCTTGACGGCTTCGCCGGCAGCTTCCCGTTCTGCGACAATGGCATCGAGGCCGGCACCTTCGGAAACGAACAGCGTGACATAGCCGTTTTTGTCCATGACGTCCTTGAGACGTTCGGCTTCCGCCTCGATGTCAAAGGCCATTTCCGGCAGATAGATGCCGTCGATGTTCTTCATCTGGGTGTTCATCATCAGGCCTTCGACATAGTCATTGCCGCTGGTCTTCTGGATATAGGCGCGGGCGGTGGCGGCCGTCAGCCAGCCGCAATGGCGGCCCATGACTTCGTGGATGACGAAGGTTTTCGGTGCGGCGCTCTGCTCGTTGCTGACATTGTCGAAGAAGGCGGCGCCGACTTCGGCCGCCGTCCAGGCACCGAGCGACTGCTTGATCGGCACCACGTCATTATCGACCGTCTTCGGCAGGCCGACGACGGTGAGGTTGTAGCCGTTGGCGCCGAGATAGGCGGCGAGGTCCGCAGCCGTCGTATTGGTGTCGTCACCGCCGATGGTGTGGAGAATGGTGACACCGTCAGCCGCCAGCCGGTCAGCCGCGACGCGCAGCGGATTGTCGCCTTCCTTGACCAGGCCGCGCTTGGCGCAATCGGCGGCGTTGGTGAGCTTGACGCGGCTGTTGCCGATCGGCGAGCCGCCGTAACGGTGCAGCAGATGCGCCTTTTCGCGCATGTCCTTCGTGATTTCGATGCGGTCGCCCAGAAGCACGCCCTGATAACCGGAGCGGTAAGCGATGATGTCGATCTCAGGCGCGATGTCGCTGTAGCGTTCGATAAGGCCACCCACGGCCGAAGAGAGACAGGGCGCAAGGCCACCCGCGGTCAGCATTGCGACTTTCTGTTTGGCCATCATGGCTCTCCTTTTCACATATACCCAAAGACATGTCTGGCAAATGGATGCGACAGCCGCGTGTAGGTGTAAAGTGAATTTATGAAGAACAATGCCGATTTCTCGCGGTTTTTCAGCGGCTTGGGCAAAGTGGCGGAATATAATCGTTTCAATCGGCATGGCCGGTGGCCGGTTCCCCGTCGTCTGTGGAAAACCATGACCCCATCGTGTGCCGCACTCTTGTTCCTGAAGCAAAACTGTCGCAAAGATGAATAAAAGTTAATGCCGCCGGTCCTCCGGACATATTGCATTCGCGGCAATATCCCGTCATGCTTGTCGCATGATGTTCGATTTCGCCTGTCTGCAAATTTCATCCCTGTGGGAACGGCTGCTCGGCGCAATCGGCGACGCGGCAGGCGGTGCGCTCGGGCGCGTGGTGGAAGCCATCCGCACCCTGTTTGAGGGTGACCCGGAAACCCGCCGCAAGGTTTCCTTTTCCGTGGCCATCATCGCACTTTCCGCCAAGATGGCGAAGGCCGACGGTGTCGTCAACGATGCCGAGGTGCGCGCCTTCCGGCAAATCTTCGATTTCCCGGAAGAAGAAGCCAAGAACGTAGCCCGTCTTTATAACCTCGCGCGTCAGGACGTTGCCGGTTACGAGGCCTATGCGGAGCGGCTTGCTGGTCTGTGCGGTTCCGGACACGCCAATTGCGAGATGCTGGAAAGCGTCATCGACGGTCTGTTCCACATCGCCAAGGCCGATGGGCTGATCCATGAGCGGGAACTGGCCTTCCTCGGCCGGATCGCGGAAATCTTCCGTATCACCGAAGATCACTTCGAAACGATCATGGCGCGGCATGTCCATATGGACGGGCGCGACCCCTATCGCGTGCTCGGCGTTTCGCCTTCCGACGATTTTTCCGATATTCGCCGGCGTTATCGTTCGCTGGTTGCCGAACACCATCCTGACAAGCTCATTGCACGCGGCGTTCCCATGGAATTGCATGCGGCCGCGAATGAGCGTATGGCGGCTCTCAACGCCGCCTATGCGGCCATCGAGAAAGAACGCCGCGTCGCATGAGTGAATGTCTGCCGGATTTTACCCCGGATTTCGGGGGCGCAGCCGTTGCGCCTTCGCCTAACCATGGCGAAAGGCTCGATGTGGCCGGTCCCGATATTATCCTGCTGCACTATACCGGCATGACGACGGCCGATGGCGCGCTGTCATGGCTCTGTAATCCGGAAAGTCAGGTTTCCAGCCATTATTTCGTCTTCGAGGATGGGCGCGTCGTCCAGCTCGTGCCGGAAACCCGCCGTGCATGGCACGCGGGCAAAAGCATCTGGGCGGGGAATGAGGATATCAATTCCCGCTCCATCGGCATCGAGATCGCCAATCAGGGCCATCCCGGCGGCCTGCCGGAATTTCCGAAGAAACAGGTGGAAGCCGTCATCGAATTGTGTCGCGATTGCGGCCAGCGCTGGTCTATCGCCCCTGAAAGGGTGCTGGCGCACTCGGATGTCGCGCCGATCCGCAAGGTCGATCCGGGTGAAAAATTCCCGTGGGACATCCTGTCGCAGCACGGTGTCGGCCATTGGGTGGAGCCCGCGCCGATCCGTGGCGGCCGCTTTTTCCAGCGCGGCGATCATGGCCAGCCGGTCGAAGCGCTGCAGTCGATGCTGTCCATCTATGGATACGGCGTTGAAATTACAGGTGCTTATTGCGAAAAAACCGAAGGTGCCGTGGCTGCCTTCCAGCGGCATTTCCGTCCCGCTCTGGTGGATGGCATCGCCGATTTTTCCACCATCGACACGCTGCACCGGCTGATCGCCAGCCTGCCGAGATTTTCGGCCGCTTAAACGCGAATTATGGAAAAGCGTTCCCCTTTTTATCGCTCTTCAAGTCGCTTTTTTTGTTGTGCCACAGTTAATCCGCATTGAGGAAGTTTAAGAACGTCACTGCATGCGGTGACGTTCTTCAGGGGAACCTGCCGTCAATATCAATCAAGGAGACCGGACAGCGGAGGGTCGAGATCGACTTTCCGGGCGCAGATTATTTGTGTCGCTTCATTGTTTCTGTCATCCGATCTGGAGACTTTTTCTACATATGAACAGGGTTGTTGTTGCTGTCGCGGCGAGCGTTGTTATGCTCGCTTCGCAGGCGGGGATTGCTTTTGCCAAAGACGAGGACGTCAAGACCAAAACCGTGACGCTGGAGACCTTCTTCCGCAAGCCCGGTTATCCCATTCCCGAAAAGAGCCTGCCTTCTTCGCTCAGAAACGACTATTCCGATCTGATCGTCAAATATGCCAAGCGTTACGGCGTTCCCACCAATCTGGCGCATGCCGTGGTTTCGGTGGAAAGCAAGTTCAACCCCAAGGCCCGCGGCAGCGCCGGCGAGGTCGGGCTGATGCAGATCAAGCCGGCAACGGCGCGGATGATGGGCTATCGCGGCACGACCAAGGCGCTCTACGATCCCGAGACCAATATCCGCTGGGGCATGCAATATCTGGCGACGGCGCATCAGCTTGGCGGCGGTCAGGTGTGCAGCACGATCCTGCGTTACAATGCAGGCCATGGCGCCACCCGCATGAACCCGGTCTCCAAGCGCTATTGCGGCAAGGTGCAGGCGCTGCTGGCCGGCTGAGGCCGCCATCGTTCATCTGCGAAATTGCGAAAAGCGATTCCGGTTCGGGCCGGCATGCTGTAGTCAGAAGCAAATCTGATACGGAGCATGACATGCCGGATTTCAAATATATCGTGGTCGGGGCCGGGATGATGGGAGCGGCCGCGGCGCGGCATCTCTCCGTGCAAACGGATGGCGTGGCGCTGATCGGGCCGGGCGAGCCAGCCGATCGCAAGACCCATCAGGGCGTGTTTTCAAGCCATTACGATGAAGCGCGCATTACCCGCGGGTTTGACGGCGATCCTGTCTGGGCCGAACTCGCGTTGCGATCGATCCAGCGTTATGCGGAGATCGAAGCGAAAAGCGGCATCCGCTTTTTCACCGAAGCGGGCTGCCTGTTCACCGGCAACGGCAAGGGGCTTGCGGGAGACTATGTATCGCGGGCGCTGTCCTCGGCGGATCGTCTTGGTCTTGATGTGGAAACGCTTGGCAACGCTGCGCTGGCCGACCGATTTCCAATGTTCTCGCTGCCTGCCGATCATGGCGGTTATTTCGAGGCCAGCAATGCCGGCCACGTCAATCCACGGGCGCTGGTGAAGGCGCAATGCGCGATTGCCGGAGCGCAGGGCGCGCGGCTTGTGCGGGAGACGGCGGCGCATATCCGCGATACCTCTCATGGCGTGGAGGTTTCGACGCGCGAAGGCGCCGTTCATACCGCCGAAAAGGTCATCGTCGCGGCGGGTGGTTTCACCAATATGGCGGAGCTTCTGCCGTCACCGGTGGATATGGCGGCCACGGGCCGCACCATCGTCTTTTTCGAACTGGATGAGGCACGGCAGGCCCTTTTTGGTGCGATGCCTTCGACCATCGTACTGGCGGAAACCGAGGACGATATCGTCTACATCCTGCCGCCGGTACGTTATCCTGATGGCAAGGTCTATCTGAAGATCGGCGGCGAGAGCGAAAAGGGCCGGCTTGAAACGCTTGCGGAGGCGGTGGACTGGTTCCATTCGGATGGTACGCCTGGTGAGGTGGAGTTCCTGAAAAAGCGGGCCTTATCCTTGATGCCGGAGCTCGCCGGTTGCTCGGTCACTTCAGGCTCCTGTGTCGCCTCGATTACCCGCAGCGGTTATCCCTATATCGGCTATACGCAATCCTCCAATATCGCGGTGCTGACAGGCGGCAATTTCGTCTCCGCCAAGTCTTCGGACGAGATCGGACGGCTGGGCGCGATGCTGCTTTTGAACAGACAGCTGACCGAGGATGAATTCGCCGCCGAAATATCGCCGGTTTTCGTCTGACATTCAGGGAGGAAGCGGCTACAAGGTTGCGACGGAAATGAGCGGGTGAAGAGGGCGGCATGTCGGGACATTTCAAATACATCGTCGTGGGTCGCGGCATGATGGGTGCGGCTGCCGCCCGCCATCTGGCCGAAACGGTGGATGGCGTCGCGCTGATCGGTCCCGGCGAACCTGCCGACATCAAATCGCATCAGGGCGTCTTCGCCAGCCACTATGACGAGGCGCGGATTACCCGCACCATCGATGGCGATGCCGACTGGGCCCTGCTCGCCAACCGTTCCATCGCACGTTATGCCGATATTGCCACACGCAGCGGTGTCGAGTTTTACGCGCCGGTCGGTTGCCTGATGGTTGGACCTCAACGGGGCGGCGCCAATCCCTTTGTCGACGATGTTCTGAAAGCGGCGGCTCGGCTCGGCGTTTCCACGGAACTGCTGGATGACCGGAGCCTTAAAAGCCGCTTCCTCTATTTCTCCTTCGAACAGGGTTGCGAAGGCGTGTTTGAGAGGGACAATGCCGGTTACGTCAACCCGCGCGCGCTGGTGAAAGCGCAGGCCATATTGGCGGGAAAGGCGGGCGTTACGCTGATCGACGATATTGTCGTCTCGACGCGGGAAGAGGATGGCCGTGCATCTGTGCGCACGGCTTCCGGCGCGATCTATACCGCAGACCGGGTGCTGGTGGCGGCCGGCGGCTTCTCGATCACCAAAGATCTGCTGCCGCAACCAGTCGGGCTTGATGTTTATGCCCGTACCGTCGCTTTCTTCGAGATAGACGAGGATTACCTCGGGCAATATGCGGACATGCCGTCGCTGATCTATGAACCGCGTGATACGACCAAACATATCTATCTCCTGCCGCCGGTGCGTTATCCCGACGGAAAATTCTACCTGAAGATCGGTGGCGATCCGGACGACAAGAGGCTCGGCAGCGATCCGGAAATCCGGGAATGGTTCCGTTCCGGGGGACGCGAAAGCGTGCGCGATCATCTCTCGGGGATTGTCGGAACGCTGGTGCCTTCCATCGATCTCTCGCGGGTCTCGATGGCCGCCTGCGTCGTCTCCAAAACGCAAAGCGGTTATCCGGCCATCGGCTTCACCGCCTCGCCGCGCATCGCGGTTCTGACCGGTGGCAACGGCACGGCGGCCAAGAGTTCCGATGAGATCGGCCGGCTCGGTGCTGTGCTGCTGCGGGACGGGGAAATCGCCGACGGGGCCTTCTCGACGGATTTCAAACCGGCATTTCTTTGATCTTTCTCTGCGCTTTTCGGTGGCTTTCGTTTCGGAACATGGTTATGCAGCCCATGCCAGTTGGCCGGGCAGCCGCGCTTTACCAATGTCGAAAGACGGTAAGGTGAGGAAAGTCCGGGCTCCACGGAAATACGGTGCCGGATAACGTCCGGCGGGGGCGACCCCAGGGAAAGTGCCACAGAGAGCAAACCGCCATGCATCGCATGGTAAGGGTGAAAGGGTGGGGTAAGAGCCCACCGCGCTTCTGGTAACAGCGGCGGCAAGGTAAACCCCACCGGGAGCAAGACCGAATAGGGATGACACGGGGCGGGCGAAAGCCCGTTCACAGCCGGTTTCCGGGCCCGTCATCCGGGTGGGTTGCGCGAGGCGGCATGCAAATGCCGTCCCAGATGAATGGCTGCCACGTTCCGGGTTAAACCGGGGCCATACAGAACCCGGCTTACAGGCCAACTGGCGAATTTTCCTTTTCGGCTCCAGAGCGGGAGTTCCGAAAAGACGTAATCATTCTATTGTTTCATAAAGGAAAAATTCTTGTTTCACAGCGCCTTTCCGCGCCGTGAAAGCGTATCGACGCGCCTGAAGTAAACCATTCGTTAAACTTAACGGCTTATGAATTTCCGATGCGAAGTCGGTATCGTGCCGGCTTCTCCCATTGACGCCCATAGTGTCCCATGATATCCCAAATGCACACCACATTGGGTCGTGTTTTTGACCCGCAATCGCTGAAACGAGTGAGGAGCCTACGAGGGGCTGCTGCAGGGCACGTCGCCCTGGCGCTTGGCGATGTGTCGTGCGTACCGGTGTCGGCTGCGGAGCGGATGGATCGCTTTGCGGCATGCGGTTTTGGCGAGTTGAGTAATGGACCGCTTTTTATCGAACGTGACGAACAGAATCGACGCCAAGGGGCGCGTTTCGGTTCCGTCTCCGTTTCGTTCGGTGCTGGCGAGGCGCGGCATTCAGGAGCTTTATTGTCTTCAGGATTTCGCCTTTCCGGCGATCAGTGTCGGCGGTCCGGATCTGCTGGAGCGCTACGAGCGGCAGATAGCGTCCATGGATGCCTTCTCGCCGGAGGCAAACGCGATGTCGCTGCTGGTTCACGGCGGCGGCGTTTTCATGAAGCTCGACCAGGAAGGTCGATTGATGGTGACGGATTTCGTGCGGGAATTCACCGGCATATCCACCGAGGTCACCTTCGTCGGACGGGCGGATCATTTTCAGCTTTGGCAACCGAATGCGTTTCTGGCGGCGCAGGCGGAAGCAAGAGCGGGGCGCGGTTTTTCGGCTGCTCGCCCCGCCTAGGACGGGGACACGGAATGGCGGCGAATTCTGGCGGACGATCTTCTGATGCCGATGGCGGACCTCAGCGTCACATCCCGGTCCTGCTTCGCGAAGTCATTGCCGCGCTGGAACCTGCGCCCGGCAAGATCATTCTCGACGGCACGTTTGGTGCCGGCGGTTATACCCAGGCCATTCTCGATCAGGGTGCAAATGTCATCGCGCTGGACCGCGATCCGACAGCGATCGCCGGTGGCCAGGCCATGGTTGCCAGCAATGGCGGCCGGTTGAGCCTCATCCAGTCGCAATTTTCCGATCTGGCCAGGCACGCCCCCGAGGGTGGGCTTGATGGCGTCGTTCTCGATATCGGCGTTTCCTCCATGCAGATCGACGAGGCCGAGCGCGGGTTTTCCTTCCAGAAGAACGGTCCGCTCGACATGCGCATGTCCGCTTCCGGCGTTTCGGCGGCCGATGTCGTCAACCGTGCGAAGGTCGGCGATCTCATTCGTATCTTCGGTTTTCTAGGTGAGGAAAAGCAGCCGGGTCGCATTGCCCGCGCCATCGAGAAGAAGCGGGCGGAGGAGCCCTTCCGCACCACCCGCGATCTGGCTGGTCTCATCGAGATCGTCACGCCGCGTAAAGCCAAAGACAAAATTCACCCCGCAACGCGGGTGTTCCAGGCGCTTCGCGTTTTCGTCAATGACGAGCTTGGCGAGCTGGCGCAGGCTTTGTTTGCGGCCGAGCAGGTTCTGAAACCCGGCGGCCGGCTGGTCGTCGTCACCTTCCATTCGCTGGAAGACCGCATCGTCAAGAAATTCTTCTCCGACCGTTCCGGCAAGGCCGCCGGTTCCCGGCATCTGCCGATGGTCGAGGACAAGCCCGCTATTTTCGATGCTATCGGCAAGCCGATGATCGCTGCCAGCGACGAGGAGGCGGAGCTTAATCCGCGTGCCCGTTCCGCCAAATTGCGGGCTGGCCTGCGCACCACCGCACCGGCACGGGCCGCGGATTTCTCGATCTTCGAACTTCCCGATCTCGCCAGCCTTGAAAAGATGGGAGGCTGATATGCTGCGCACTTTCGATGTCATCTTGATGGGTGTGATGGTCGCGGCCGCGGTCGTCACCTATTCGATCAAGCACAAGGCCGACCTCAAACTTGAGGAAGTCCGCAAGCTGGAAGCCGAGATCAAGCTTGAAAAGGATACGATCGATCTTCTGCGGGCCGACTGGGCGCTGCTGACGCAGCCGAACCGTCTGCACCGTCTGGTCAATGCCTATCAGACGGAACTTGGCCTTTCGCCGACGCTGCCGACGCAACTGGCGCAGCCGCGCGAGCTTCCCATGCTGCGTTCGCAATTGCCGCAGCCGCCCGAACCTGAGGGCATGAGCGTCGAGGACGTGATTGCCGCCGCCGTCAACGGTTCCAAGCCGGGTGCCACGCTCGGTGGTGCCTCGAAGCCGAAATCGCCGCCTGCAGGCCAGATCGCCGTGAACGGCGTTCCGGTGCCCACGCCCCGCGCACGCGTTTCACGTCCGGCGCCGGCACCTGTACCGGTCGCTTCCGCCACCGCTGGCGATGAAACCGGCGAGATGGATGAAACCATAACAGGATCGGTGAACCGCTGATGTCTTTTCTCTCCCGCGTCATGGTTCTGAAGAGCAAGGCTCACTTTTCCGCCAGCACCACCGGTGTCTATACGGATCATGCGGCTTTTGAGGGCGCCCGCAAGAAGCGCGCCGCCCAGGCGAAAAGCCGCGTCGGCCTTCTCATTTTCGGTTTCGTCGCCTTTTACGCCGTCGTCGGCGGCCGTCTCGTGCAATATGGTATGGCGGAGCAGGAAACGGTGTCGAGCATCGCGCCCGCAGACCGGCTGATGGCGTCGCGACCCGATCTCCTCGACCGTAACGGCGAGGTGCTGGCCACCGATATCAGAACCGTCTCGCTGTTTGCCGAACCGCATCGCATCGTCGATATCGACGAGGCCATCGAGAAGCTGCGCACCGTGCTGCCTGACCTCGATCAGCGCAGTACCTATCAGAAGCTTTCCTCCAATTCGCGTTTCCAGTGGCTGCGCCGCCAGCTGACGCCGAAGCAGCAGAGCCAGATCCTGGCGCTCGGCATTCCCGGCGTCGGGTTCCGCCCGGAAAAGCGCCGCTTTTATCCCGGCGGGCCGACCGCCGCCCATGTCGTCGGTCACGTCAACATCGACAATCGTGGCGTTGCCGGCATGGAACGTTACGTCGATAGCCAGGGCCTTGCCGATTTGACGGCGCTCGGCATGACCAGCGACCAGCCGCTGGAGCCGGTAAAGCTTTCCATCGATCTGCGCGTGCAGTCCATCGTCCGTGAAGTCGTGACCGCGGCGATCGCCAAGTTCCAGGCGATCGGTGCGGGCGCCGTGGTTCTGGATGTGCATACCGGTGAAGTTCTCGCCATGGCCTCGGTGCCGGATTACGATCCGAACAACCCGGCCGAAGGCGCCAAGGAAGGCTGGCTCAACCGCATGTCGAACGGCACGTTCGAAATGGGCTCCACCTTCAAGTCCTTCACGATTGCCATGGGTCTCGATTCGGGCCGTGTCCGTCTCGGTGACATGTTCGATGCGCGTTACCCGATCCGCATCGGCGGCTTCACCATCAAGGACTTCCACGGCAAGGGCCGGATGCTTTCGGTGCCGGAAATCTTCCAGTATTCGTCCAACATCGGTACGGCCAAGATCGCCGACACCGTCGGTACCGAAGGCCACAAGGAATTCCTGACCCGGCTTGGCCTCCTGACCCGCATGCAGACCGAACTGCCGGAAGTGGCTTTGCCGTCGCAGCCGCGCGAATGGAAGAAGATCAACTCCATCACCATTTCCTTCGGTCACGGCGTTTCCACGACACCGCTGCAGACGGCGGTCGCCGGTGCGGCACTCGTCAATGGCGGCAAACTGATCGAGCCGACATTCCTGCCGCGTACCCGCGAACAGGCGGATCAGGTGGCGAAGCAGGTTCTGAAACCGGGCGCCAGCAAGGACATGCGTTTCCTGTTCGAATGGAACGGCGTCAACGGTTCGGGCCGCAATGCGCGCGTCGACGGCTTCAACGTCGGCGGCAAGACCGGCACGGCCGACAAGGTCGTCAACGGACGTTACGTGCACGACAAGAACTTCAACGCCTTCCTGTCGGCCTTCCCGATGGACGACCCGCAATATGTGGTGCTGTCCTTCATCGATGAGCCGAAGACGGACAAGGGCAACGGTGCGGCGCTCGCCGGCACGTCCGCAGCGCCGATGGTGCACGACATCATCACCCGCACGGCGGCGGTGCTGGGCGTAAAGCCGAAGTTCGGCAAGGATGGCTCGGCCTTGCTCGTGTCTTATTGATTGTTAGCTTATGATGTTCCGGCGATTCGTGCCGGGGGGACAAGACGGAAACAGTCGATGAATTTGCGAGATATATCCGGAAATGCGTTTCCGGAATTGAATGAATTGCTCCTGTCCAGGATCGGGGCGATCGAAATCGGGGGGATCACCGCAGACAGCCGCAAGGCTCAGCCCGGCAGCCTGTTCGTGGCGGTTGCGGGCACCAGGGCTGATGGTGCGGCCTATGTGAAGGACGCGGTTGCCAAAGGTGCGGTCGCCGTTGTTTCCGGGCACGCGGTGGAAGCCGAAGTACCGGTTCTGGTGGTTGCGGACCCACGCCTTTATCTCTCCCTTGCCGCTTCCCGTTTTTATGGAAAACAGCCTGAAATCATGGTTGCCGTCACCGGCACGGCGGGCAAAACATCCGTTGCTTCCTTCGTGCGGCAAATCTGGGCTTTTGCCGGCCATGCCGCCGCGCAGATCGGCACCACGGGCGTCATCGCTCCCGGTCGCGAGGATTATGGCGCGCTGACGACGCCTGATCCGGTGACGCTGCACGCGCTTCTGGCTGAACTTGCCGCCGAAGGCGTGACGCATGCGGCAATGGAGGCTTCGAGCCACGGCCTCGACCAGCGCCGTCTCGACGGCGTCAGGCTCTCAGCCGCCGGCTTCACCAATCTTGGCCGCGACCACATGGATTACCATCCGACCATCGAGGATTACATGGCCGCGAAGATGCGGCTCTTCGATACGCTGATGGAAAAAGGCGCGCCCGCCGTGATCTTCGCTGACGACCCATGGTCGGACAAGGCCATACAGGCGGCGCGCGAAGCGGGTCTCGATGTGCGCACCGTCGGCCGCAAGGGCCAATATCTGACGCTGAAGCGTGTCGAGCATTTCCGTCACAAGCAGATGATCGAAGTGCATCATGACGGCGTGATCTATGAAGTCGATATCCCGCTGGCGGGTGATTTCCAGGTTGCGAATGCGCTTGTTGCCGCCGGTCTTGCCATCTCCACCGGCGTTCCGACTTCGACAGCATTGAAGGCGCTTGAAAAGCTGATCGGCGCTGCCGGCCGTCTGGAGCTTGTCGGCCAGACGAAGAACGGCGCGCTTGCTTATGTGGATTACGCCCACAAGCCGGATGCGCTGGAAAATGTTCTGACCTCTGTGCGCCCCTTCACCTCGGGCCGCATCATCACCGTGTTCGGTTGTGGCGGCGACCGCGACAAGGGCAAGCGTCCGATCATGGGTGAGGTGGCGACGCGTCTCTCCGACATCGTCATCGTCACCGACGACAATCCGCGTTCGGAAGATGCCGCGACGATCCGTTCAGAAGTCATGGCGGCGGCACCCGGCGCATTGGAAATCGGCGACAGGTCGCAGGCGATCCGCCATGCGGTGTCGATGCTGTCGCATGGCGACACGCTGATCGTTGCCGGCAAGGGGCATGAAGAAGGGCAGATCGTCGGTTCCATGACCCTGCCGTTTTCCGATCATGAACAGGTGCGCGGTGCACTGGCAGGGCTGGAAGGATCGAAGATTTGAGCTGGTTATGGACAGTCGCTGACATGATCGCCATCACGGCAGGACGCCCCGTGGGCAACCTGCCGACCGGTATCACCGGCATTTCCATCGACAGCCGGACAGTCAAACAGGGTGAGGCCTTCTTCGCGATCAAGGGTGATCGGGTGGACGGTCATGATTATACCAGCTTCGCCGTTGCCAACGGCGCCGGTCTTCTGGTCGTTGCCGAAGCCAAGCTGCCGGCGCTCGGTCGCCTGACCGTGCCGATGATCGTCGTCGAAGACGTGCTCGCAGCCCTTGGCAAGCTTGCCATTGCGGCGCGCGAAAGAACGTCTGCGCGCATCATTGCGGTGACCGGCTCTGTCGGCAAGACAACGACAAAGGAAATGCTGCGGCAGGCTCTGGCTCCTTCGGGCCGGGTGCATGCGGCGGTGGCGTCCTTCAACAATCATTGGGGCGTGCCGCTGACGCTCGCGCGCATGCCGGCGGACACGGAATTCGGTGTCTTCGAAATCGGCATGAACCATTCCGGCGAAATCCGGCCGCTGGTGAAGATGGTCCGTCCGCATGTGGCGATCATCACCACCATCGCGTCGGCCCATCTCGGCAATTTCAAGAATATCGAAGAGATCGCCGCCGCCAAGGCGGAGATTTTCGAAGGCTTGGAAGAGGGCGGTTCGGTCATCCTCAACCGCGACAATGCCCAGTTCGAGCAGCTTGAAGAAGCGGCGCAGGAACAGGGTATCGAACATATCCTTACCTTCGGGCAGCACGCCAAGGCCGATTTCCGCCTTGCGGATTTCGAGAGCACGACGACGGGCTCGACGATCTGGGCGATCCTGAACGGCGAAACCAGTGAGCTGCACATCAACATTCCCGGCCGGCACATTGCCGATAACGCCATGGCCGTGCTGGGCACCGTTGCCGTCACCGGCGCCAATCTTGACCGGGCTTTCGAGGCGCTCGGAACGCTTGAGGCGGTGAAGGGGCGCGGCCAGCGCCACCGCCTGACGATTGAAAGCGGATCCTTCCTGCTGATCGATGAAAGCTACAATGCCAATCCGGCCTCCATGCGCGCGGCGATTGCCGTTCTGGCGGAAACGGAAACGCAGGGCCATGGCCGGCGCGTCGCGGTTCTCGGCGACATGCTGGAAATGGGCGAGTTTTCCGCGCAGTTGCACGAGGAACTGGCGGGACCGCTGCTTGCTGCCGGTATCGAACATGTCTGGCTCGCGGGCGAGGCGATGGCGGCGTTGCGCGACGCGCTGCCTGACAGCGTCACCGTCATCTGGTTCCCGACGACGGCGGAACTCACCGATTTTGCCCTGCAATGGGTGCAACCGGGAGACGCGCTGATGGTAAAATCGTCACTTGGGCTTGGTTTCGGCAAGATTGTCGCCGCCCTGCTTGACAAGTATCCGGCATTCCCCGAGACGGAACGCCAAGTCTGAAATAGCCTTTTGAAAGGGCAATTATGCTGATCTGGCTCGTCGAACTGTCGGATAAAATTCAAATCTTCAACCTGTTCCGGTACATCACCTTCCGGGCGGGTGCGGCGATGTTCACCTCTGCGTTGATCGTCTTCCTGTTTGGACCGGCCATCATCAACTCGCTGCGCGTGCGCCAGGGCAAGGGTCAGCCGATCCGTGCCGATGGACCGCAGACGCATTTCAAGAAGGCCGGCACGCCGACCATGGGCGGGCTGATGATCCTTGCCGGTATTCTCGGCGGTTCGCTGCTCTGGGGTGATCTGTCGAATGTCTATGTCGTCGCCGTCCTGATGGTGACGCTCGGTTTCGGCGCCATCGGTTTCTACGACGATTATCTGAAAGTCACGAAACAGAGCGACAAGGGTTTTTCCGGCAAGGCCCGTCTCGGCATCGAATTCCTGATCGCGGCGATTGCCGTGTTTTTCATGATGAAGATGGCGCTTGCCTCCGCGCCGCATGGTGGCACGCTCGGCAGCTCCATCGCCTTTCCCTTCTTCAAGGAATTCGTGATCAATCTTGGCTACTTCTTCGTGCTGTTCGGCGCTTTCGTCATCGTCGGGGCTGGCAATGCGGTGAACCTGACGGATGGTCTCGATGGTCTCGCCATCGTGCCTGTCATGATCGCAGCCGCCACCTTCGGCGTGATCGCCTATCTCGCCGGCAACGCGGTTTTCGCCAATTACCTGCAGATCAATTTCGTGCCCGGCACGGGTGAGCTTGCCGTCATTGTCGGCGCGGTTATCGGCGCGGGTCTCGGCTTCCTGTGGTTCAACGCGCCGCCCGCCGCCATCTTCATGGGCGATACGGGTTCGCTGGCGCTCGGCGGCCTCATCGGCTCCATCGCCGTTGCCACCAAGCACGAGATCGTCATGGTCATCGTCGGCGGCCTGTTCGTCATGGAGACGCTGTCGGTCATCATCCAGGTGTTCTGGTTCAAGCGCACCGGCCGGCGCGTCTTCCTGATGGCGCCGATCCATCACCATTTCGAGAAAAAGGGCTGGACGGAAAGCCAGGTGGTCATCCGTTTCTGGATCATCTCCGTGGGTCTCGCGCTGCTTGGCCTCGCCACCCTGAAGCTGAGGTGAGCGATGATCCCGGTCACGTCGTTTAGAGGTAAGAAGGTCGCTCTCTTCGGGCTCGGCGGTTCCGGTCTCGTCACCGCCCGGGCGCTTGTCGCCGGTGGCGCTGACGTTGTGGCTTTCGATGACAATCCCGACAGCGTTGCCAAGGCCGCGGCCGAGGGCATTACGACTGCGGACCTTCACACGATTGACTGGTCTTCGTTTTCCTCCTTCGTGCTGGCGCCCGGCGTGCCCCTGACTCATCCGAAGCCGCATTGGTCGGTGGACCTTGCGAAGGCGGCGGGCGTCGAAGTGATCGGCGATATCGAGCTTTTCATCCGCGAGCGCCGGGCACATGCACCGGATTGCCCTTTCATCGCGATTACCGGCACCAACGGCAAGTCGACGACAACGGCGCTGATCGCCCATATTCTCAACGCTTCGGGCCGCGATACGCAGCTCGGTGGCAATATCGGCACGGCGGTGCTGAGCCTCGATCCGCCGAAGGCGCAACGTTTCTACGTGGTGGAATGCTCGTCCTACCAGATCGATCTGGCTCCGACGATCAATCCGACGGCCGGTATCCTGCTCAATCTGACGCCTGATCATCTCGACCGGCATGGCACTATGCAGCATTATGCCGACGTCAAGGAACGGCTGGTGGCGGGTAGCGGCACGGCGATTGTCGGTGTGGATGACAGTCACTCGACGCTGATTGCCGATCGTATCGAGCGCGCCGGCGTCAAGGTGGAGCGCATCTCCAAGCGCAATGTCGTTTCCGAAGGTCTCTATGCCGAGGGCAGCCGGATTCTCAGGGCGCATGGCGGCACGTCTTCGCTGCTGGTCGATCTCGACGGTATCCAGACCCTGCGCGGCAGCCACAATGCACAGAACGCTGCGGCAGCGATTGCAGCCTGCCTCGCCGTCGGCGTATCGGAAGATGAGGTTCGTGCCGGTCTCAAGTCCTTCCCCGGCCTCAAGCATCGCATGCAGCCGGTGGGTCGCCGTGGCAATGTCACCTTTGTCAATGACAGCAAGGCCACCAATGCGGATGCGGCAGCGCCGGCGCTTTCGAGTTTCGACCGTATCTACTGGATCGCCGGCGGTCTGCCGAAGGCCGGCGGCATCAGCAGCCTTTCGCCGCTCTTCCCGCGCATCGCCAAGGCCTATCTGATCGGCGAGGCGGCGGCCGAATTTGCGGCGACGCTCGGCGAGGCGGTGCCTTACGAAATATCCGGCACACTGGACAAGGCCGTGCAACACGCGGCGGCGGATGCGGAAAAAGACGCGACGGCCGGCAATATCGTGATGTTATCCCCGGCTTGCGCAAGCTTCGATCAATATAAGAACTTTGAAGTCAGAGGTGATTCGTTCGTCGCGCAGGTCGCGGCGCTCGATGGCATGACGATGCTCGTTCACTCTGGAAAAGGGGGCTGAAGGCCATGGTAAGCCGAGTTGATCGCGGTCCGGTCGCGGAGTGGTTCTGGACCATCGACCGTTTCTTTCTGGCGGCGTTCATCGCACTGATGGGCATCGGCCTGATGCTGTCCTTTGCCGCTTCGCCCGCCGTTGCCGAGCGTATCGGCCTCAACAGCTTCTTTTTCGTCGAGCGTCAGGCGATGTTCATGGTGCCGTCGCTGGCGATCATGGTCGGCCTGTCCTTCCTGTCGCCGCGCCAGGTGCGCCGCGTCGCGGTCATCATGCTCATCGCTTCGCTGCTGATGATGATCTTCGCGCTGTTTTTCGGCATCGAGGTCAAGGGCGCGCGGCGCTGGATTTCCATCGGCACCTTTTCGATCCAGCCCTCGGAATTCATGAAACCGGCCTTCGTGATCGTCTGCGCATGGCTGTTTGCCGAACGGGCGCGTCATCCTGAAATTCCCGGTAATCTCTTCGCCATCATCACCTTCGGCATCGTGGCCGCACTCCTGATCGCCCAGCCGGATTTCGGCCAGACGATTCTGACATCGGTGGTCTGGGGCGGCATGTTCTTCATGGCCGGCGTTCCGTGGTTCTGGATCATCATGCTCGGCGGCCTCGGCGTCGGCGGCATTGTGACCGCCTATCTCATGTTGCCGCACGTCGCGGGCCGTATCGACCGGTTCTGGACGGGCGAGGGCGATACGTTTCAGGTGGACACGGCGCGCGAGGCGATCATTCGCGGCGACTGGTTCGGTCGCGGACCGGGTGAGGGCATCGTCAAGCGCATCATTCCCGATAGCCATACCGACTTCATCTTCTCGGTGGCGGCGGAAGAATTCGGCATTGTTTTCTGCATGTTCCTGGTGGCCATCTTCGCCTTCATCGTACTGCGCGGCCTGTCGCACGCCTTCAAGGAAAAAGACGATTTCTGCCGTTTCGCCGTGGCCGGTCTGGTCCTTCAAATCGGCATGCAGTCGATGATCAATATCGGCGTTAATCTGGAGCTTATGCCCGCCAAGGGTATGACGCTGCCACTGATTTCCTATGGTGGTTCGTCGATGATGGCGATCTGCGTGACCGCTGGCTTCCTTCTGGCGCTGACGCGCCACAGACCCGAAAAGCGGGCGCAGGAGCGGAGTTTCTTCCGCGTCGGTTCCGGCGTTCCCGCGGAGTAAACGATTATGAGCAAGGGTATTGTCCTTCTTGCCGCCGGGGGAACCGGCGGCCATGTCTTTCCAGCCGAGGCGTTGGCGCATACGCTGAAAGCGCGTGGGTTTTCGGTGCATCTCGTCACCGACAGCCGCGCTGAACGTTATGCCGGCAAGTTTCCGGCGGATGAAATCCATGTGGTGCCTTCCGCCACCATCGGCTCGAAGAACCCGATTTCGGTGGCGCGATCGCTCTGGAAGCTGTGGGTGGGCCTGCGCGCCGCGCGTCGGCTGGTCGCCAAACTGAAGCCGGTCGCAGTCGTCGGTTTTGGCGGGTATCCCACCGTGCCGCCGCTTCTGGCATCGACCGGGCTTGGCGTTCCCTCCATCATCCACGAGCAGAATGCGGTGATGGGCCGCGCCAACAAGGCGCTGGCTGCCCGCGTGAAGGCGATTGCCGGCGGTTTCCTGCCGCCTGCCAATGGCCAATATTCCGACAAGACGGTGGCGACGGGCAATCCGGTGCGCCCGGCGGTGCTGGCGGCGTCTGAAATTCCCTATACGCCCTCAAAGACGGGCGAACCCTTCCAGCTCGTGGTTTTCGGCGGCAGCCAGGGCGCGCAGTTCTTTTCCAGCGCCGTTCCGGCAGCGATCTGCCTGCTGAAGGACGAACAGCGCAAGCGCATCGTCGTGACGCAACAGGCGCGTCCCGAAGACAAGGACAATGTGATAACGTCTTACCAGAAGCTCGGCGTGAAGGCTGACGTTTCGCCTTTCTTCGGCGACATGGCCTCGCGCATCGGTGAGGCCGATCTGGTCATCAGCCGCTCGGGCGCCTCGACCGTATCCGAGCTTTCGGTAATCGGCCGGCCGTCGATCCTCGTGCCCTATCCGCATGCGCTGGATCACGATCAGGCGGCGAACGCGGCCGCGCTTTCGGCGGCGGGCGGGGCAAGCGTCATCAAGCAGGCGGAACTGTCGCCGCAGAAGCTGTCCGGCCTGCTGATGTCGGCGCTTTCGGAACCGGATCGGCTTTCGGCAACGGCGGCTGCGGCCAAGGCGACCGGCAAACCGCATGCGGCGGATGTGCTGGCCGATCTGGTGGAGGCGATCGCTTCCGGCCAGTCCGTACAGGAATTCAAGAAGAAGAATGAAGGAGTTGGGGCATGAAGATGCCGAAAGCCATAGGCCTTGTGCATTTCATCGGCATAGGCGGGATCGGCATGAGCGGCATTGCCGAAGTGCTTCACAATCTCGGCCATCGCGTTCAGGGGTCGGATCAGGCCGACAGCGCCAATGTGCAGCGCCTGCGCGACAAGGGCATCGAGGTTTTTGTCGGCCACACGGCGGATAATATCGGTGACGCCGAAGTGGTGGTTGTTTCGACCGCCATCAAGAAGAACAATCCGGAACTCATTGCTGCGCGCGAAAAGCACCTGCCGATCGTTCGCCGTGCCGAAATGCTGGCCGAGCTGATGCGTTTCCGTAACGCCATCGCCATCGGCGGCACCCATGGCAAGACGACGACCACCTCCATGGTCGCAACCCTGCTCGAAGCCGGCAATCTCGATCCGACCGTGATCAATGGCGGCATCATCAATGCCTATGGTACCAATGCCCGCATGGGCGAGGGCGAGTGGATGGTGGTGGAGGCCGACGAATCCGACGGCACCTTCCTGAAACTGCCGGCCGATGTGGCCGTCATCACCAATATCGATCCGGAGCATCTCGACCATTACGGCAATTTCGATGCCGTGCGCGCCGCATTCCGTCAGTTCGTCGAGAACGTGCCTTTCTACGGTTTCGGCGTCATGTGCCTCGATCACCCGGAAGTGCAGGCGCTGGTCGGCCGCATCGAGGACCGCAAGGTCATCACATACGGCGAGAACCCGCAGGCCGACGTTCGTTTTTCGAACGTGCGCATCGATGGCACGCGGTCGATCTTTGACGTTGAAATACGTCGTCGCCGCACCGGCAAGATATTCTCCTTCAAGGACCTCGTCCTGCCGATGCCCGGCCGCCACAATGTGTCGAATGCGACGGCTGCAATCGCCGTCGCCAATCGTCTTGGTATTTCGGAAGCCGACATCAAGAAGGGGCTTGCCTCCTTCGCCGGCGTCAAGCGTCGCTTCACGCTGACGGGCGAAGCCAATGGCGTTCAGGTCTTTGATGACTACGGTCATCATCCGGTCGAGATCAAGGCGGTGCTGGCAGCAGCGCGGGAGGCCTGCAAGGGCCGTATCATCGCCGTGCACCAGCCGCACCGCTATAGCCGCCTTTCCAGCCTGTTCGACGATTTCGCGCATTGTTTTAACGATGCCGACACGATTATCCTTGCTCCGGTCTATGCCGCGGGCGAAGATCCGATCGAAGGCGCAAGCTCGGAAGCGCTGGTTTCAGCCATCAAGGCCGCCGGCCATCGGGACGCCCGTTTTCTCGAGAAACGGGAAGATCTCGCCTCAGTGGTTGCAGGCATTGCGAATCCGGGTGATTTCGTGGTTCTCTTGGGGGCTGGAAATATCACGCAATGGGCAGCAGTACTGCCTTCGGAATTGAAGAGCATATCAGGAAAGTCTGAATGAGACAGGTCGATGGGGTTAAATTGCTGGGGAGGCTCGGCGACGGGGTAAATGAATTGCGGGGACGTCTGACACCGGATGCGCCCATGGACCGCGTGACGTGGTTCAGAGCCGGCGGTCTTGCGGAAGTCATGTTCCAGCCGCACGATACCGACGATCTGATCGCCTTCCTGAAAATTCTGCCGGAAGATGTGCCGTTGACCGTGGTCGGCGTCGGCTCGAACCTTCTGGTGCGCGATGGCGGCATTCCGGGCGTGGTCGTCCGTCTGTCCGCCAAGGGTTTCGGCCAGGTGGAGCTGGCGGGCGAAAACCGCATCAAGGCCGGTGCGATCTGCCCGGACAAGCATATTGCGGCGATGGCCATGGATAATGGCATTGGCGGGTTCCACTTCTTTTACGGCATTCCCGGCTCCATCGGCGGCGCGCTTCGCATGAATGCCGGCGCCAATGGCGGCGAGACGCGCGATCGCGTTGTGGAAGTCTATGCGGTGGACCGTCAGGGCAACCAGCATGTGCTATCCAATGCGGATATGGGCTACAGCTACCGCCATTCCGGCGCCGATGCGGGCCTGATCTTCACCGGCGCGCTGTTTGAGGGTTATCCGGAAGACAAGGCGAAAATCCGCGCCGATATGGACGCCGTGCGCCACCATCGCGAGACCGTTCAGCCGATCCGCGAGCAGACGGGCGGCTCCACCTTCAAAAATCCCGAAGGTCATTCCGCCTGGGAGCTGATCGATGAGGCGGGCGGGCGCGGTCTCGTCATCGGCGGCGCACAGATGTCGTCGCTGCATTGCAATTTCATGATCAATACCGGCCATGCGACCGGTTACGATCTGGAATATCTGGGCGAGACCATCCGCAAGCGCGTGTTCGAGAAGTCGGGCATCCGGCTGGAATGGGAAATCAAGCGGCTAGGCCTTTTCATGCCGGGCCGTGAAGTGGAACCCTTCCTCGGGGCGTAATCCCCGGCGGATGCTGCGTATTGCAAGAAAATCCTGCTGTTGATCCGGCCGTTGCGTGTATCGTAACGGTCGATCAACAGTTTTTCCCGTAATATCGGGGGAAAATACGAGAGTGAGTGAGACGAGGTCTCGTTCCTTCAATATTAAATTGCTTTTTTATTCGGAAATACCAACGACATTACGTGATTTAGGCACTTTTGAGCATGATCTTGGGTCTTTGGAAAAAACCGATCGAAATGATGAGTTTTTCGGTCGCGACGCTGGAGGGCCGGCGGCGGCTCGACCCTCTGGAATTCTCCATCCGTATCGCGTGCCTCGTCACGGTCATCGTCATCGTGATGTGCACGGGTGGCCTGACGCTTCTTGCACAATTCGGGCTGGTGACCGATCTCATCAACGGTATCATGCTGAGCGTGACGCTTGGTGGGGCTGTGGCGTTTACGGTGACGTTGCTGGTTTGCTGGCTGAATGCCAAGGAAGTGCAAATTCTCATGCAATCCCACGAGCGCTTCCTGCATCTGAGCCATACGGATGCGCTGACTGGCCTCAGTAACCGGCTCGGCCTTTATGCGGCATGCGCCGAACTCGGCAGCGACTATTGCGTCGCCTTTCTCGATATCGATCATTTCAAGTCGGTGAACGACAGATACAGCCATCTCGTTGGTGATCTCGTCATTTCAGGCGTCGCCCGCAGGATAAGAGAGCATTTCGATCCCCCGGCCCATGTCGCCCGTCTGGGCGGCGAGGAATTTGTGGTCGTGCAGGAAACCAGCCCGCTTGCCTTTCTGCAAATGTGCGAAAGGGTGCGCGCGGCGATCGAAACGACGCCGGTAGAGTATCAGGATCTGCGGATCACGGTGACGATTTCGATTGGGGTCGCCTTTCGCGGCGACGCCGAAATCTTCGACAAGGTCATGCACAATGCCGATCTGGCGCTTTATCGGGCAAAGGGCGGGGGGCGCAATCGCGTCTGTATGACCGGCCATGTCGAGCGTCGCCAGGCGGTGGCTTAAGGGCAAAAGCAGACAAGGAAAAGCCCGCGAAACGGAGGTTTCGCGGGCTTTTTGTCGTCGGTGATCTGGGATCAGACTTCGTCCTTGCGGGACAGAAGAATGCAGGCCAGCGTGATGAGGGCCGATACGCAGAGATAATAGCCGACGTAACCCATGCCGTAATTCACCTGCAGCCATGTGGCGATGTAAGGCGCCAGCGATGCGCCGAAGATGCCGGCCATGTTGAAGGTGATGGACGAGCCGGTGTAGCGCACCCGGGTCGGGAAGGGCGCGGCGAGCGCCGTGCCGATCAGGCCGTAGGTCATGCCCATCAGCATCATGGCGAGAGCCGCGAAGACGAAGATCGAACCTTCGCCGCCGGACATCAGGCCGGGCAGCAGGAAGGAGAACAGGCCGATCAGCACCGTCGTCAGGATCAGGATTTCACGACGGCCGAATTTTTCGGCGAGCTTGCCGGCAATCGGGATGAAGATGCCGAAGACGATGGAGCCGAGGATCTGCACTTCCAACGCGTCGAGGAACGGAATTTTCAGGACCTTGACGTTGTAGGACAGAAGATAGGCAGTACCGATATAGAACAGCACGAAGGTGGCGAGCGCCACGAAAGTGCCGAGCACGAGGCTGCGCTTGTGGTTGCGGAAGAGTTCGGCGACCGGCACGGCAACGCGCTCTTCCTTTTCGATCGCCTTCTGGAAGTCGGGCGTTTCGGTGATCGACAGGCGAACCCACATGCCGACCGCGATCAGGATGATCGAAGCGACGAAGGGAATGCGCCAACCCCAGCTCAGAAGCGCTTCCTGCGACATGAAGTGCAGCAGGATCCAGAAGACGCCGGAGGAGAGGAACAGGCCGACCGGTGCGCCGAGCTGCGGGAACATTCCGTACCAGCTGCGCTTGCCTGGCGGGGCATTTTCCGTGGCGAGCAGGACGGCGCCGCCCCATTCGCCGCCAAGGCCGAAGCCCTGACCGAAGCGGCAAAGCGCGAGCAACAGCGGGGCGAGGACGCCGGCGGTCTCATAGGAAGGCAGGAGGCCGATCACGACCGTCGAGACGCCCATCGTGAGCAGGGCAGCGACAAGGGTGGTCTTGCGGCCGACGCGGTCACCATAGTGGCCGAAGACCACAGCGCCCAGCGGGCGGGCGAAAAAGGCGATGGAGAAGGTGGCGAAGGACGCCAGAAGCGCCGTCATCGGGTCATTGTTCGGGAAGAACAAGGCTGGGAACACGAGCACTGCGGCCGTGGCGTAAACGTAAAAGTCGAAAAACTCGATGGTCGTGCCGACCAGGCTGGCAGTGAGAACTCGTGCAGGCGAATTTGTCTTTACAGCGTTCGAAGTGTCAGCGGTCGGCGATACCGGAGATATCGCGTCGGTCATGGTATTGGTTCCATTTTGGATGATTGCAATGTCATGCCTTGGGAGGCGATGACTGCGTTAACGCAATTTTTGTTCTTATGGAATGCTAAAAAAGAAATAATGCAAATAATGTGATTGTTGAACATGACCGGACTTGCGGGGGCCCGCCGGTCGCAGTCCCGCGATTGAGAGACTGATTCAGGCCCCGGATTTAAAATGCTGAAACGCCAGATAATTTTGTCTGGGGAATAAGCCCGTCCGTTAACGTTTCGACCTTGCCTTCATCGCGAAGCGGCGAACCCGCCAGGGCGGTTTTATTTCCGATCATTGAAAACCTGCATGTTGCAATCCGCGCAACTCTCTGATTCCAAGGAGGGAATCCGGATCGATGCTGATTCTTTAACGGAACTCGGCATGTTGGGCGCGGCGGTTAACGAAAGTAAACGATTCATTAACCTTAATGGCGTTTAACTGATCTCAAGGATCATGTGCCAGAATCACCCTCCGCTTAATTCGGTCGGTTCGGGCGTGGTTCGTAACGGAGAGTTGGTGTCAGAGGGTTTCATGAGCGGCAAGCACGTAGCTGTTCTTTTGGGTGGGTTTTCGTCGGAGCGGCCGGTCAGCCTGTCGTCGGGCAATGCCTGCGCGCTCGCGCTTGAGGGCGAGGGCTACAAGGTCACCCGTGTCGATGTGGGGCGCGATGTCGCTGCCGTACTCGATGAGTTGCGCCCGGATGTCGCCTTCAATGCACTGCACGGCCCCTTCGGTGAGGATGGCACCATTCAGGGCATTCTCGAATATCTCGCCATTCCCTATACCCATTCCGGCGTGCTGGCTTCCGCCCTTGCCATGGACAAGGCGCAGGCCAAGAAGGTTGCTGCTGCCGCCGGCATCCCGGTTGCTGCCGAGCGCGTCATGAACCGCTTCGATTTCACCAGCGAACATCCGCTTGCGCCACCTTATGTGGTGAAGCCGGTGCGCGAGGGATCGAGCTTCGGTGTCGTGATCGTCAAGGAAGACCAGTCGCATCCGCCGCAGATTCTCACCTCGTCGGAATGGCGTTATGGGGATCAGGTCATGGTCGAGCGCTACATTCATGGGCGCGAACTGACCTGTGGCGTGCTTGACGGCCAGGCGCTGGGCGTCACCGAAGTGGTGCCGCTTGGTCACAATTTCTATGATTACGATGCGAAATACGCGGCCGGTGGCTCGAAACATGTCATTCCCGCAGAAATTTCACCGAAAATTTACCAAAAGATTCAAACATTGGCGGTTATGGCGCATCAGGCGATCGGGTGCCGTGGCGTAAGCCGTTCAGACTTTCGTTACGACGACCGTTTCTCAGAAGATGGCGAAGTTATCTGGCTTGAAGTGAATACGCAGCCGGGCATGACGCCGACCTCCCTGGTGCCGGAAATGGCGGCCCATGCTGGCCGCTCCTTTGGTAACCTTGTCAGCTGGATGGTGGAGGACGCTTCGTGTTTGCGGTGACCGGCAAAAAGTCGACGGCAAAAAAGCGCGAACAATTCGCGGCGGCAGCCAGCGCCGACGACCGCATGGTATTGCCGCGTCCGCTGCGTCGCTTCGTGCGTTTCGGTGTCAGCCTTGCGACCGGACGCATTCATATTCCTGCCCATACCGGCACGATTTCTGCCATCGCCTTTTACGCGGTGACCGGGCTTTACGGCATGTCGCTCGGCGGCCACACCAATATCGTCACCCAGACCACGACATCGGCCGCGGGCTTTGCGGTCGAGGACGTTAAGGTTTCCGGCAATCTGCAGACTTCGGAAATCGATGTCTTCCAGCTTCTCGGCCTCGATGGCAGCACCTCGCTGATCGCGCTCGATATCGATGCGGCGCGCCGCAAGCTGGTCCAGCTTCCCTGGGTGGAAGATGTCGATATTCGCAAGGTCTATCCCAAGACCGTGGAAGTCCGGCTGAAGGAGCGTCAGGCCTTCGGCATCTGGCAGCATGGAACGGAACTGTCGCTGATCGAAAAAAGCGGCAGCGTGATCGCGCCGCTGCGGGACAATAAATTCGCCGCCCTGCCGCTGTTCGTCGGCCGCGACGCGGAAACGGGTGCCGCCGGTTTCGTCGAGCAGCTGGCCGACTGGCCGGAAATCCGCAACCGTGTCCGCGCTTATGTCCGCATTGCCGGCCGCCGCTGGGATCTGCATCTCGATAACGGCATCGTCGTCAAGCTGCCGGAAGAAAACCTGCCGCAGGCGCTGCAATTGCTGGCGCGGCTTGATCTCGAGGAAAAGGTTCTGTCGCGCGATGTCGCCGCCGTCGATCTCCGACTGGCCGACCGTACCACGATCCAGCTGACCGAAGGCGCCACGGCCCGTCGCCAGACCGCCGTCGATGCGCGCACCAAGGCTCTCAAGAAGGCGGAGAAGAACACATGAGCTTTTTCGGTTCTTCCCATTTCGGTCTGCCGCGCCTGAAGCCGCTTTCCTCCAAGCGCAGCCACATCGTCTCTGTGCTGGACATCGGCTCGACCAAGGTCGTGTGCATGATCGGCCGGCTGACGCCGCGTCAGGAAAGCGAAATTCTGCCCGGCCGCACCCACAAGGTCGAAATTATCGGCATCGGCCACCAGCGCTCGCGCGGCGTGAAGTCAGGCGTGATCGCCGATCTCGACGCGCTGGAAGGCGTCATCCGTCTTTCGGTCGATGCGGCCGAGCGCATGGCGGGTCTCACCGTCGACAGCCTGATCGTCAATGTTTCCGCTGGACGGCTGGCAAGCGACATCTACACCGCGAGCATCGATCTCGGCGGCCAGGAAGTGGAAGCAAGCGATCTGCGCAAGGTTCTGGTGGCTGCAAGCCAGCAGTCCATGCGTCAGGACCGGGCGATCCTGCATTCGCTGCCGACGGGTTATTCGCTGGATGGCGAGCGCGGCATTCGCGATCCGCTCTCCATGTATGGCGATCTTCTCGGCGTCGACATGCATGTGGTGACCGTGGAGCGCACGGCGCTGAAGAACCTCGAGCTTTGCGTCAACCGCGCGCATCTGTCCGTCGAAGGCATGGTGGCGACGCCTTACGCCAGCGGCCTTGCGGCGCTGGTGGATGACGAAGTCGAACTCGGCTGCGCGGCCATCGACATGGGCGGTGGCACCACGACGATCTCGGTTTTCGCCGAAGGCCGGCTCATTCACACCGACGCGATCGGCCTTGGCGGCCATCACGTTACGACAGATCTTGCACGTGGCCTCTCGACACGAATCGAAGATGCGGAGAGACTGAAGGTGGTGCATGGTTCGGCTTTGCTGAATGGCGCGGATGAGCGCGACATGATTTCGATCCCGCCGATTGGCGAAGATGATCGCGATCAACCATCGCAGGTTTCAAGAGCCCTTGTAACCCGCATCGTGCGGGCGCGTATCGAAGAGACGCTGGAATTGATCCGTGATCGTATCCAGAAGTCCGGCTTCAGCCCCATTGTCGGCAAGCGCGTGGTCCTCACCGGCGGCGCAAGCCAGCTGACGGGGCTGCCGGAAACGGCACGGCGCATTCTCGCCCGCAACGTTCGTATCGGCCGCCCGATGGGCGTGGCCGGTCTTCCGGTAGCGGCGAAGGGACCGGCATTTTCAACCGCCTGCGGACTGATGATCTATCCGCAGGTGGCAGATATCGAAATTCATGCGGCGCAAGGCGGAATGTTCTCGCCGTTTGGTAACGGTAGCGGCCGGATAGCCCGGGTGGGGCAATGGCTGAAAGAGAGTTTTTGAGTGGCTTCGTGGCGTAAGCCGGAGGTTTCAGAGTTGAGTTTTCAAGAATCGGCCAGCGGGGCGATGCGGCCAGAGAAAGAAGGAATGGTAAAATGACGATACAGCTGCAAAAGCCTGATATCACCGAGCTGAAGCCACGCATTACCGTTTTCGGTGTGGGTGGCGGTGGCGGTAACGCTGTCAACAACATGATCACGGCCGGCCTCCAGGGCGTCGACTTCGTTGTCGCCAACACGGATGCGCAGGCTCTGACCATGACGAAGGCGGATCGGGTCATCCAGCTCGGCGTCAACGTCACGGAGGGTCTCGGCGCCGGTTCCCAGCCGGAAGTCGGCCGCGCCGCCGCTGAAGAATGCATCGATGAGATCATCGATCACCTGAACGGCACCCACATGTGCTTCGTCACCGCCGGCATGGGCGGCGGCACCGGCACCGGTGCTGCCCCGGTCGTTGCACAGGCTGCCCGCAACAAGGGTATCCTGACGGTCGGCGTCGTCACCAAGCCTTTCCACTTCGAAGGCGGTCGCCGCATGCGTCTTGCCGAACAGGGCATCGAGGAACTGCAGAAGTCCGTCGATACGCTGATCGTCATTCCGAACCAGAACCTCTTCCGCATTGCCAACGACAAGACGACCTTCGCCGACGCCTTCGCCATGGCCGACCAGGTTCTCTACTCCGGCGTTGCCTGCATCACCGATCTGATGGTGAAGGAAGGTCTCATCAACCTCGACTTCGCCGACGTCCGTTCGGTCATGCGCGAAATGGGCCGCGCGATGATGGGTACGGGCGAGGCTTCCGGTCCGGGCCGCGCAATGCAGGCTGCGGAAGCGGCAATCGCCAACCCGCTGCTCGACGAAACCTCGATGAAGGGTGCGCAGGGCCTGCTGATCTCCATCACCGGCGGTCGCGACCTTACCCTGTTCGAAGTCGACGAAGCGGCTACCCGCATTCGCGAAGAAGTCGATCCGGATGCCAACATCATCCTCGGCGCGACCTTCGACGAAGCGCTTGAAGGTCTCATCCGCGTCTCCGTCGTTGCAACCGGCATCGATCGCGTTGCAGGCGTTGGCGAGCAGAACATCGCCGATATGCGCGCCGCAGCTGCCGTTGCCAAGCCGCTTATCCGTCCTTCCGCGGCCGTTGCTTCCGCTCCGGCCGCAGTACAGCCTGCAGCAGTCTCGCAGGCACCGAAGGCCGTAGACCCGATCGCCCAGACCATCCGTTCGGCGGAAGCTGAAATGGAACGTGAACTCGGTTTTGCCGCGCACCAGCAGCCCGCCCAGGACTTCCGTCCGCAGAGCAAGCTGTTCGCATCGTCTCCGGCTGAAGCACCGGCCCTTCGTCCGGCCCAGCCGGTTCAGCAGGCCGCTCCGGCTCCGGTTGCTCCGGCACCGGTCTATCATGCTCCGGAACAGGTCGCCGCTCCGGCACCGCGCATGCAGCAGCCGCAGGCTCCGGTCTATCAGGAACCCGCACCGGTTGCCCGCCAGCCCGAGCCGGTTCGCATGCCGAAGGTCGAAGACTTCCCGCCGGTCGTCAAAGCCGAGCTGGACCATCGCACCCACGCTGCTCCTGCTGCCCAGGAAGAGCGTGGCCCGATGGGTCTTCTGAAGCGCATCACCAACTCGCTTGGCCGCCGCGAAGAAGAAGAAGTTCCCTCCGACATGATGGATGCGCCGAGCATGGCTCCGCAGCAGCGCCGCGCACCGCTTTCGCCGGAAGCCAGCCTCTACGCGCCGCGTCGTGGCCAGCTTGACGACCACGGTCGTGCAACGCCTGCATCGTCCAGCCATCACGACGACGACCAGCTGGAAATCCCGGCCTTCCTGCGCCGCCAGTCCAACTAAGAGCGATTCCATCCGCCTCTTCAAACGCCCGGGTTTCACGATCCGGGCGTTTTGTTTATTTTACGTTATTAACACTAAATTAATTCGCCTTTTCAAAGGTTTACGCGTGTAACAATCCGAAACGAACAGTGATTTGTCGTGGCACCTACATGTGCGTATGTATGAGGCTGGGTAAGGGAAAATACGGACTTGGCCGGTTGCCAAAACCGGCTTGAAAACTTGAACGGCGCCAGGCGGCGCGGTTTGCAAAACAAGGCATATACGCATGACTATCGGACTGCTCGGATTTCAGACAACTATCGCCCATGCTGTTCAGCTTAAAGGCATTGGCGTGCATTCCGGCAATCCGGTTTCGATGACGTTCCAGCCCGCAGAAGCCGGAACGGGCATCGTCTTCCATCGCCTTCATGACAATGGCAGCGTTACCGAGTTGAAGGCGGTTTCGGCCAATGTCGGCAATACCGACCTGTGCACCGTGCTCGGCCGTTCGCTTTCCCAGTCGGTGGCGACGATCGAGCATGTCATGGCTGCCATCTACGCCATGGGCCTCGACAACCTCGTCGTTGAAGTCGACGGTCCGGAAGCGCCGATCATGGACGGCAGCTCCGCGCCCTTCATCGAAGCGATCGAGTCGGTCGGCATCAAGAACCTCGGCGTGAAGCGTCGTTATATTCGCGTCATCAAGCCGGTGCGTATCGATTCGGGTGCCTCTTGGGCGGAGTTCCGCCCCTATGACGGCACGCGCTTCGAGGTCGATATCGATTTTGATACGCCGCTGATCGGCAGGCAGTCCTGGAAGGGTGACCTGACCGCGGAGAGCTTCAAGAGCGAGCTGTCGCGCGCCCGCACCTTCGGCTTCATGCGTGACGTGGAGCGTCTGTGGGCTGCCGGTTATGCACTCGGTTCCTCGCTTGAGAATTCGGTCGTCATCTCCGACGACAACAGCGTCATCAACATGGAAGGCCTGCGTTACGCCAAGGACGAGTTCGTCCGTCACAAGACGCTGGACGCCGTGGGCGATCTGGCGCTTGCCGGCGCGCAGTTCATCGGCTGCTACCGCTCCTATCGCGGCGGTCACAAGGTCAATGCGAATGCGCTGAAGGCGCTTTTGAGCGACCGCACCGCCTATGAGATCGTCGAAGCGCCGGCCGCCCGCCACCAGATGGTGCGCGCCCGCGAATTCGTTGCGGTCAACATGCCGGAATTCGCACCCTGGTCTGCGTGAGTTTGTTCGCAGGCTATCAATTGACAGAAAAAGCCGCTCCCTTTGGGGCGGCTTTTTTGTGATGCGAACAAGAAGTTGCGTTATATCGTCTGATATTCATGCGATTGCACGGGTCGATGCCATAAAAATGCGTTAATGCGTCATCATTGCGTTGCCCTGCGGATGCTTTTATGGCTAGAACGCCAGTGCAAAGCCGATGCTTATGTATTTGCGCGGGAAGTGGGAACTGTCGAATGAAGCATGTAGGGTCTGGTGCGATGAAGGGTACGATGCGGGGGATCGCCGTTTCGTTGTTGTTGGTCGGCGCGAGTGTCGCCGTCACGGCCTGCCAGTCCGATCCGGATATCGACATTACCAAGCTCGGCGTCGAGACCGATCCGCCTGACGTTCTGTACAAGCAGGGGCTTGCCAACATGAACGCCGGCAACATGACGGAAGCTTCGCGCAAGTTCGAGGCGATCGACAAGCAATATCCCTTCACCGAATGGGGCCAGAAGGCGCTTGTCATGCAGACCTTCATCGCCACGCGCACAAACAAGAACGATGTGGCCATTGCGACCGGCAGCCGGTTCCTGCGGCAATATCCGCGCTCCAAGGATGCGGCCTACGTTCAGTACATGATAGGCCTTGCCTATTCGAAGCAGATTTCCGACGTGACACAGGATCAGCGCGCAGCGCAGCGCACCGTCGAGGCGATGAACAAGGTCGTCAACGACTATCCCGATTCGGAATATGTCGCCGACGCGCAGGCCAAGATTCGTTTCGCCCGCGACCAGCTCGCCGGCCGCGAGATGCAGGTCGGTCGTTATTACCTTGAGCGCAAGGAATATCTCGCCGCCGTTTCGCGTTTCCGCATCGTCGTCGAGCAATACCAGAACACCAACCAGATCGAGGAAGCGCTGGCGCGTCTGACGGAAGCCTATTATGCGATGGGCCTGGTGGACGAGGCGCAGACCGCTGCCGCCGTTCTCGGCAACAACTATCCTGACAGCCAATGGTATTCGGATTCCTACAAGCTGCTGAAGGGCAGTGGGCTGGAACCGCGGGAAAACAAGGGGTCCTGGATTTCGCGCGCCGGCAAGAAGCTTATCGGCGCCTGAGACGGGGCATAGGCCATGCTGGTCCAGCTCTCGATTCGCGATATCGTCCTGATTGAAAGGCTCGACCTCGGTTTCGAGGCGGGCCTTTCCGTGTTGACGGGTGAAACGGGCGCCGGCAAATCCATTCTTCTCGACAGCCTTTCGCTGGCGCTTGGTGGCCGCGGCGATGGCGGCCTTGTGCGGCATGGCGAGGACAAGGGGCAGGTGACCGCCACGTTCGAAGTCCCGAACAGTCACCCGACACGGCTTCTTCTGCGCGAAAACGGTCTCGATGACGATGGCGACCTGATTTTCCGCCGGGTGCAATCCTCGGACGGGCGCACCAAGGCCTATATCAACGATCAGGCCATCAGCGTGCAGATGATGCGCCAGCTCGGGCAATTGCTGGTCGAAATCCATGGCCAGCATGATGATCGCGCGCTTGTCGACACCGATGCCCACCGCACGCTGCTGGATGCCTTTGCCGGGCTGAGCGATGAAGCCCGTACCGTTCAGGGCCTTTACCGCACCTGGAAGGATGCCGAGCGTGCGCTCAAGACGCATCGCGCCAAGGTGGAGGCCGCCGCCCGTGAGGCGGATTACCTGCGTTCTTCCGTCGAGGAGCTGGAGACACTCTCGCCACGGGATGGTGAAGAGGAAGAACTGGCCGAGCGCCGGGCGGTGATGCAGAAATCCGAACGCATTGCCGGCGATATCGCCGAGGCCAGCGAATTCCTGAACGGCAATGCCTCGCCCGTGCCTGTCATCGCTTCGATGATGCGGCGTCTGGAGCGCAAGAGCCACGAAGCGCCCGGGCTGCTGGAAGACACCGTGCAATTGCTGGATGCCGCGCTCGACAGCCTCTCCAACGCGCAGATGGAAGTGGAGGCGGCGCTGCGTCGCACCGAATTCGATCCGCGTGAGCTGGAGCGGGTGGAGGAGCGGCTGTTTGCGCTGCGCGCCGCCGGTCGCAAATATAATGTCGCCGTGCCTGACCTGCCGGCTCTTGCCGAAAAAATGGTGGCCGATCTCGCCGATCTCGATGCCGGTGAAGAAAAGCTCGGCAAGCTGGAAGCAAATCTCGGCGTCGTGAAGGCCGATTTCGACCGGGCCGCCCAGTCGCTTTCCGATAAACGCCGCCATGCGGCGGATGCGCTTTCCAATGCTGTCATGGCAGAATTACCGGCGCTCAAGCTGGAACGGGCGCGGTTTACCGTCGAGGTGACCTCCGATCCCGAGCAGGCGACGGCCGATGGTATCGACACGGTGGAATTCCACGTCCAGACCAATCCGGGCACGCGCCCCGGCCCGATCATGAAAGTGGCTTCGGGTGGCGAATTGTCCCGCTTCCTGCTGGCGCTGAAAGTGGCGCTGGCGGATCGCGGTTCGGCACCGACCCTGGTGTTCGATGAAATCGATACGGGTGTCGGCGGCGCGGTGGCGGATGCCATCGGCCAGCGGCTGCGGCGCCTGTCGAAGACCGTGCAGGTTCTCTCCGTTACCCATGCGCCGCAGGTGGCGGCGCGGGCGGCGACCCATCTTCTCATTTCCAAGGGTCCATCCGGCGACGGCAGCGAGCGCATCGCCACCCGCGTCGCGACGATGGAGCCGAAACACCGCACCGAAGAAATCGCCCGCATGCTCGCCGGCGCATCGGTGACGGACGAGGCGAGGGCTGCGGCGGCGCGGCTGCTGGCCGCCAAGGACTGACGGCTGCCGACTGCGCTGCGCGGACGGATTGGGCTTGTGAGTCCAACGGCAAAACCTGTTTTTATTGTGTTTTATTTCGGCTAAAAGCGTTCGGTAATTTCGAAAAGAGGCCGTCATGTCGAAAGACCAGAAATCCGTCGAAAACCTCACCGAGCTTGAAGCCTCTTCCGAGCTTGCGTTTCTGGCGGCTGAGCTTGCGCGCCATGACGCGCTTTACCACGGCAACGACGCGCCGGAGATTTCAGATGCGGAATATGACGCGCTGAAGCGGCGTAACGATGCCATCGAGGCGGCTTTCCCGGCGTTGGTGCGGGCCGACAGCCCGTCGAAAAAAGTCGGTTTCACGCCGCTTCCGACCTTCGCACCCATCGTGCATGCGCGGCCGATGCTGTCGCTCGACAATACGTTTTCGCAAGAGGATCTGCGGGATTTCGCCGCTTCGGTTTATCGTTTCCTCGGGCATCTGCCCGACGATTCCATCGCCTTTACCGCCGAGCCGAAGATCGACGGACTTTCCATGTCCATCCGCTATGAGAATCGCAGGCTGAAGACAGCGGCGACGCGCGGCGATGGCACAACGGGCGAAAATGTCACCGCCAATATCATGACCATCAAGGAAATTCCGAATAGCCTGCCTGCCGATGCGCCCGATGTGGTGGAGGTGCGCGGCGAGGTCTATATGGCCAAGAGCGACTTCATGGCGCTCAACGCCCAGATGGAGGCGGAAGGCAAGCAGACCTATGTGAATCCGCGCAACACGGCGTCCGGTTCGCTGCGTCAGCTCGACGCCAATGTGACGGCGAAACGCAAGCTGCGGTTCTTTGCCTATGCCCTGGGTGAGGTTTCGAATGGCGGTCAGCCGGCACGGATTGCCGATACGCAATATGGCATTGTCGAGAAGTTCCGGGAGTGGGGATTTCCGGTCAACCCGCTGATGAAGCGATTCACCTCCGCCCAACAATTGCTTGAGCATTATAATGAAATCGGCATCGCGCGGCCCGATCTCGATTACGATATCGATGGCGTGGTCTATAAGGTCGACCGGCTCGATCTGCAGGAAAGGCTGGGCTTCCGTTCGCGCAGCCCGCGTTGGGCGACCGCGCATAAATTTCCGGCCGAACAGGCTTTCACCACGGTCGAGAATATCGAAATCCAGGTGGGACGCACCGGCGCGCTGACGCCGGTGGCACGTCTTACCCCGATCACCGTCGGTGGTGTCGTGGTCACCAATGCGACACTGCATAATGCCGATTATATCGAAGGCATCGGCAATAGCGGTGAGCGCATTCGCCCTGAGGATCATGACATTCGCATCGGTGACACGGTCATCGTGCAGCGTGCCGGCGATGTCATTCCGCAGGTGCTGGACGTGCTGTTGGAGAAACGCCCGGCCGAGGCGGTGAAATATGCGTTCCCGGAGAAATGTCCGGTCTGCGGCAGCCATGCGGTGCGGGAGCGCAATGAAAAGACCGGCAAGCTCGATTCGGTCACGCGCTGCACGGGCGGTTTCGTCTGCCGGGCGCAGGCGGTGGAGCATCTCAAACATTTCGTCTCGCGCAATGCCTTCGATATCGAAGGGCTCGGCACCAAACAGATCGATTTCTTCTTCGAAAGCGACGATCCGGCACTCTCCATCAAGACCGCGCCTGACATTTTCACGCTGAAGGCGCGGCAGGAAGCATCCCATCTGACCAAGCTCGAAAATATCGATGGTTTCGGCAAGGTCAGCGTCAGGAAGCTGTTCGATGCTATCGATGCCCGCCGCGAGATCGATCTTCATCGCCTGATTTTCGCGCTCGGCATCCGCCATGTGGGCGAGACGACGGCGAAGCTTCTGGCGCGCTCCTATGGCACCTACGACCATTTCGAAGAGAGCATGAAGGCGGCGGCGGATCTGGCAAGCGACGCCTGGGCCGAACTCAACAGTATCGACGGCATTGGCGAGGTCGTGGCCCGCGCCATCATCGAGTTCTACAAGGAACCGCGCAATCTCGATGTCATCGACCGGCTGATACGCGAATTGCAGCCGAAGGAGGCTGAAAAGCCTTCGACCGAAGGCAGCCCGGTGGCCGGCAAGACCGTGGTTTTCACCGGCTCGCTGGAAAAATTCACTCGTGACGAGGCGAAGGCTCGCGCCGAAAGCCTTGGCGCGAAAGTGGCCGGTTCCGTCTCGAAAAAGACCGATATTCTCGTCGCAGGACCGGGAGCGGGCTCCAAGCTTGCCAAGGCGACGGAACTGGGCGTTCAAACCATGGACGAGGATGAGTGGCTGGCGCTGATCGGCGGCTGATATGCCGTCATCGCCGTGTTGTCTTGCACCGCCAGAGGTTTGCGCCCGCAACGGGGAAGTGCATCATGGATGACCGTATCGTTGTCATCGCTCAGCAGGTCCGGGCGCTGATCGCCAGCCAGTTTCCGCAATGGGCGGCGCTCAATGTTCAGCCGGTGGAACTGAGCGGTTGGGACAATCGCAGCTTTCGCCTGGGTGACGATATGCTGGTCCGCATGCCGAGCGCTGAGCGCTATGTGGCGCAGGTGGAGAAGGAGCATCGGTGGTTGCCGATCCTTGCACCGTTTCTGCCTTCCCCAATCCCGGTGCCATTGGCGCTGGGGCGGCCGGACGAAACTTATCCGTTCTGCTGGTCCGTTTATCGCTGGCTAAAGGGCGAACCTCTCGCCCGGCATCTGGACAGCATCGATCTTTCGGCCATAGCCGGTGATGTTGCGGCGTTTTTGAAGGCGCTGCATCACATCGATGCTTCAGACGGTCCGCGGGCCGGTGCGCATAACTTTCATCGCGGCGGTTCGCTCGCGGTTTATGATAGAGAAGCGCGGGCCTCGGCGATGCGCCTTTCCGATGAGGTGGATCAGGCGCTGGCCATGGAGATATGGCAGCTCGCGCTTTCGAGCCATTGGCAGGGGCAGGGCGTGTGGGTGCATGGCGACATTGCCGAAGGTAATCTGCTGGTGCAGGACGGCCGCCTGTCGGCCGTTATCGATTTCGGCAGTTCCGGTGTGGGTGACCCGTCGTCCGATCTTATTCTCGCATGGAATGTGCTTGATGCCGAAAGCCGCGCCGTTTTTCGCCGGGCGCTTGATCTGGATGAGACTGCATGGCAGCGCGGGCGCGGCTGGGCACTGTGGAAGGCGCTGATCGTGCTGGATGCCGAGCGCGGGCGTCACGAAAAAATGGCCGAATGGTCGCGACGGACCATTCGGCACGTGTTTGCGGATCACGCCGCCGCCGTCTGAACCGCTATCGCAGACGCGCCATGCAATAGGTATCGCCTTCACTGCAGCCGCTGGCGAGGCGGGCGCAATCTGGAAAGCAATCTGCCGTCGATCGCCGCCAGCCCGGCAGCAATCATCGCCATGCCGGCGAAGTGCTTGATTTCCAGTTGTTCCCCGAGAAGCAGCGAGCCGAGCAGGATGGCGCTGACCGGGATGAGGAAGGTGACGAGAGCGAGGTTGGTGGCGCCGGCGCTTGCGAGAATACGGAAGAAGATGAGGTAAGCGAGCGCCGTCGACAGGAGGGCGATGCCGATCAGCGCGCCCCAGGTGCCAAGGCTCGGCATGGCGAGCGTCCATGGCTTGTCGATGAGGAGGGCGGCCGGGATCAGCATCAGTGTTGAAGACGAAATCTGGCCGGTGGCGGTCATCAGCGGCGGCACGCCCATGGCTTTGAAACGGCGGCCGAATATGCCCGCGAAGGAATAGGAGATGGCGGCGCCGAGAATGGCGATCTGACCCCAGAGGCCGGACGAGCCGGCAAAGGCGGCCGGGCCGATCATCGTCGCCACGCCGGCAAAGCCGATCAGCACGCCGGTGAGCTTGTTGCCGGTCATTTTTTCGTCAGCGGTCAGAAAATGCGCGACGATGACGGTGAAGAGGGGCGTGGTGGCATTGAGGATCGAGGCGAGCCCGCTGGCAATCTGGGTCTGGCCCCAGACGATCAGGCAGAAGGGAATGATGTTGTTGAGCAGCCCCATTCCGAAAAAGGCGCGCCACACCGCCCATTCGCGCGGCAGGCGAAGGCCCATGAGACGGCAGACGATCAGAAGCGCGATTGCCGCAAGACTGACGCGCAGCGTGACGATGGTGACGGGCGGCAGTTCCTTGACGGCGACGCCGATAAAAAAGAACGATCCGCCCCACAGGAGCGAAAGCGCGACGAGCATCGCCCATTCACCGGCATCCATCTGTTTCTGTATCGCCATCGTCGTCTCCCAAAAGCATCAGTATCGACATGATCGCAGACGGGACTGCCGTCATCCACCCGATATCGGTTGAGTTTATCTCAAACTGATAATGTGTGTGTTTCGCCACGCTTCATGTCCTGTTGCGCCTATTTACTCCCTGTTTTATGGTGTATTCAAACGATTGTTTCTCGCGCGATAATTGAGATGAGCTAAATCATGGCAGCCGAACTTCCCTCTCTGAAAGGGTTGCAGGCCTTCGAGGCCGCAGCGCGGTATCGCAGCGTAACGCTTGCTTCCAACGAATTGAACGTCACGCCCGGCGCGGTCAGCCTGCAGATCCGGGAGCTGGAAGCGCGCCTTGGCGTGCAGCTTTTTTCCCGAAAGCCGCGCAGCATCCAGCTGACGCGGGAGGGGGAACGTTATTACGGCGCGCTCCGCACCGCCTTTCGGATGATGCGCGAAGCGACGGCGGAATTGACGGCGCGCTCCGAGATCACGGTTCTGACGCTGAGCTGTACGCCGACTTTCGCCGTGCAATGGCTGATGCCGAGATTGCCTGCCTTTCAGCAGCAACACCCGCATGTGGATGTTCGCATCAGCGTGACGAACCGGCTGGTGGATTTTTCGCGGGACGATGTCGATCTCGCCGTGCGGCACGGTTTTGGCCGATATGAAGGGCTGGAGAGCATCCGCTTCATCGATGACAGCACCCTGCCGGTCTGTTCGCCGCAGCTTCTGGAAAAATATGGGCCGCTTCAGGAGGCGGGAGATCTGAAATCCGTGCCGCTTCTGCATGATGAAAACCGCAATGAGTGGCGGCGCTGGCTGGAGGCGGCAGGAGCATCCGAGGTCGATGCCTCCGGAGGCACGGTCTTCATCGACAGCAATGGCGCGCTGGATGCGGCAAAAGCTGGGCATGGCATTGCGCTCACCCGGCGTTCGCTCGTTTCCCGCGAACTGGCTGAAGGCGCATTGATTGCGCCCTTCGGGAAGGACATGGCCAGCACGCTCGCCTATTTTCTCGTTTATCCGCGGCGCATGCTGGATAATCCCGATCTGGTGACGCTGATTGACTGGATGCTTTCGGAGGCGCGTTCGACCGAGGCCGGTTCTCTTTGAGGCCAATACGGTCTATGCCGGAATGAAACAACGGGAATCACTCTTGAAAACCATCGCCATCGATTTCGAAACCGCCAATGAGGAACGGGGCAGCGCCTGCTCCGTCGGGCTTGCGTGGATAGAAGAGGGTGAGATCGTTCGCGTGGAAGAACGTCTCATCCGTCCGAAGGACATGCGGTTTTCGCCCTTCAACATTGCCGTGCACGGCATTCGCCCCGATGATGTCGAGGATGCGCCGGAGTTTCCCGAGGTGATGGAGGAGTTCATCGACGATATCCAGGGCGCCACCATGATCGCCCATAATGCCGCCTTTGATTTCAGCGTCATGCGGGCGTCGTTCGACAAATACCGGCAGTCCTATCCGGATCTTTCCTACCTGTGCAGCGTCAAGATTGCCCGCCATGTCTGGCCCAATCTGGCATCGCACAAGCTGAATGTGATTGCCCATCACCTCCAGCTGCGTTTCGTGCATCACAATGCCGCCGAAGACGCGGTTGTCTGCGCGGCTGCGTCTATTGCCGCTGCCAAGGCCTTGCGGGTTGCCCATGTCCGCGACCTGCCGGAAAAGATCGGCATGGTGGTCGGCCGTCTCACTTCCACCGGTTACCAGCCCTGCAGCATGAAAAAACGCGCTGTCTCCCGGGTTGCGTAACGCCTTCTTCCACCTATGTTTGAAGCAGCGTAACGGAGAAGATGCGATGACGATGAAAACTCTGTCGGGTTTGTTTGCGGGCTTTCTGGCATTGCTTCCGGTGACAGCGGCGCATTCGCAGGTCGTTGGCGAGGTCGGCGTCGACTGGATCGGCAATGACATCGTCATCGAGGCGATCGCGGATCCGAAGATCAAGGGTGTCACCTGCCACGTTACCTATTTCGAGCGCGGCGTCATCGATCGGCTGAAGAACGGCAACTGGTTCGAAGACCCGTCCAACAACGCCATTTCCTGCAGCCAGACGGGACCGGTGGAGATCGGCGATATCGATCTGTCGAAGGGCGGGGAAGAGGTGTTCCGGCAGGGCATGTCGCTGGTGTGGAAGAAGCTCGTCGTCAGCCGCGTCTATGACAAGGCGAATGACACGCTGATCTACCTGGTCCATGCGCGGGAACTGACCGACGGTTCGGCCAAGATGGCGATATCGACGGTGCCGCTTTATAATCAGCAGGTGACGTGGCAGAAGGGCAAGCCTTGAGGGTTTGTCAGACCCTGTCCGTCATGCCGGACTTGATCCGGCATCCAGCCACGGCGCGTCTGCGCCGTGAGAAGAGTCTATTGCGATAAAGGACTTGATCGCGCTGGACTCCGGATCTAGTCCGGGGTGACGGTGTGCGGATGCAACGGGACTGCCAGACTATGAGCCCCGCGCCGCTTCAACGGTGCTGGCGCTAGGCGCTCCAAATCCTATCAAGAGGCAATAGCCGGCCCAGTCAGGCCGCTTCGCGCGCCAGCTCGTCCGCAATGACCGTGTCGAGGTTGAGGAAGCAGACCATGCTCTTTTCCAGCGCCACGATGCCGCGGCAGAAGCTGCGCTGCTCTTCGGGAATGATATCGGGCGCGGGCTGCAGATCTTCGGAGCGGATGGTCATCATGTCGGAGACCTGTTCCACCAGGAGGCCGACCAGCTTGCCGCCGATATCGGTGACGATGATGGCGGAGCGCTCGGACGGTTCGGTCATCTTCATGCCGAGGCGGCCGGCCATGTCGATGACGGGAATGACGGCGCCGCGCAGGTTGATGAGACCGAGAACATAGGGCGGCGTGTGCGGCATCGGGGTGACCGGTGCCCAGCCGCGGATTTCGCGGATCGCCATGATGTCGATGCAGAATTCCTGATCGCTCAGATGGAAGGAAACGATTTCGAGATATGCGCCGGATTGCTTGATGGCGTTGGACATGACGGCAGGTTTCCTCTGATGGCTCTCTAACAGGCCCGCGCAGGATTGAGCTTTATGCGGTGGCCGGAGAATGGACCGGGAGACATCATGTCGAGGCTTGAAAAACCGCTATGGTCATAATGCACAGCAAGATTTTAAACTTTCCCTAACAATTGCCCCGGTCCCGCCGGCAAAACCCGGTATTTTGGCGGTTTTCGCGCTCACGCAAACAGGTTATGATGAGCATATGAACATGCTCGTTTCCCATCCGCTGAAGTTTATTCTGGCAAGTCTTGCGGTGGCGGCCTCACTTGCCGTTGTGCTTCTTGCCTTTGACGGCTGGGTGCGGCACAGCACGGATATTTTCCTGTCCACGGTGCAGAGCGGCATTGCCTGGTGTCTGTGACGCGTTTTCCAGTCCGGGCTTTGTGACAAATCAGCGCGGTTAGTCCAAATACGTCCAGTTGATTTGCCGTCCCCGTCGCCTTTCGTTATCTGTCTGCCAGGCTTGCGACATGCCGCCAGCTTTCGGGGTAGGATTGGACAATGAGAAACATTCGCATCGTATTGTGGGCCGTTGTGCTCGTTCTCGCCGGTGTCGTCAGCTGGTTGACGATCGAGATGACGAAGACCCGCGAGCAGATGGTCGAGACGGCCTATGGCGTGCCGTTCGAACTGACCGCGCAAAACGGCCAGCCGATCACCGAAAAGGCGTTTCAGGGCAAGCCGACCGCGCTGTTCTTCGGTTTCACCCATTGCCCGGAAGTCTGCCCCACAACCCTGTTCGAGCTGAACGGCTGGATGGAAAAGGTGGATCCGGCCGGCGACAAGCTGCAGGCCTATTTCGTTTCCGTCGATCCCGAGCGCGATACGCCTGAGATCATGCGGCAATATGTCTCCAACGTCTCGAAGCGGATCACCGGCATCACCGGCCCGGCCGACAAGATTGCCGAGACGCTGAAAGGCTATCGCATCTATGCCAAGAAGGTGCCGGTGGACGAGAAGGATCCAAATGGCGATTACACCATGGATCATACCGCATCGGTGATCCTGCTTGACGCCAATGGCCGCTTTGCCGGAACGATCGCCTATGGTGAAAACCCTGATGTTGCCGAGCAGAAGCTCCAGAATCTTCTGAAGGGCGCGAAGGCATAATTGCACCGGGCTTATTGGACTGATGAAGGTTTTGTGGCAAAGGCAGATTGAGTAGCCCTAGCCAGAGAAAGCAGCCCGCCGTGAGCGAAATCCGCCTCTATGTCACCACGACCGAAATCCAGGCTGGTGAAATCCTCGATCTCATGTCGGACTATTTCGGTGAGGAGGATGTCGCGATCGCCACGACCGAGGTGGATGAGAAGCGCGACATCTGGGAAGCCTCGGTTTATCTAATGGCCGATCAGGAAGAGGAGTTCCGCGAGCGCGTCAGCGCGCTGCTTGCTCCTGTCTTCCCCGGTCTCGTCATCGAGAAGGAGACCGTTCCTGATGTCGACTGGATCGCCAAGTCTCTCGAGGGGCTGAAGCCGGTTCGGGCGGGGCGCTTCATCGTGCATGGCGCGCATGATCGCGACAAGGTGCAGGCGAACGATCTGGCGATTGAAATCGAGGCGGGTCAGGCTTTCGGCACCGGCCATCACGGCACGACGGCAGGCTGCCTTGAAATGATCGAGGAGGTTCTGCGGGCACGGACCGTGCGCAATGCGCTCGATCTCGGCACCGGCAGTGGCGTTCTTGCCATCGCCGTGCGCAAGATGCGTCCCATTCCGGTGCTGGCGACGGATATCGATCCCATCGCCGTGAAGGTGGCGAAGGAGAATGTGCGGCTGAACGGTATCGTCTCGGGGATGGCGCTGGAGACCGCGCCGGGTTTCCATTCGGATGCCTTCCGCAAGCATGGCCCGTTCGATCTCATCATCGCCAATATTCTGGCGCGGCCGCTCATCAAGATGGCACCGCAGCTCGTCACGCATCTGGCACCCGGCGGCACCGTCATCCTGTCGGGAATTCTCGCATCACAGCGCTGGAAGGTGCTTTCCGCCTATAATGGCGCAAGGCTTTCCCACGTCCGCACCATCTGGCGCAATGGCTGGGTGACGCTGCATCTGCGCAAGGACTGAAGTTTTCGCAACATCCCTTTCGGACAAAAGAAAAGGCGGCGCTTTCGCGCCGCCTGGGAACCCACGAGCATGGGAGGAGCTTGCTCAAGCGGGTCGACGTATTCTTGTTCAGACGCGGGGGAGGGAGGATCGCCGCGCCTGATGTGATCAGAATACGTAGCTGGACTTTGCCTTGCGACGCAGATCGGCGCGGTTCATGCCGAGCGCTTCGAGCGACTTGTCGTCGAGGTTCAGAAGGGCGGCGTTGACATGGCGGCTGACCTGACGCTCGCGTGCTTCAACGACGCGATCGAAGGCGGTGCGGAGGAAAGATTTTGCCATTGCTTCAAATCCTTGTTTGCCAGGAGAGTGTCTCTCTCGCTGTGTTGATCCTGATATAAGCGATGTGTTTTTGTTTGGTTAGAGGGGATAGTTCAGGGTAGGCGTGCGTATTTCGCATGGCTCTTTGCCTTGAGTATTACTTATTTCGCAAAAAATGCACAATTTATCGCCGTAATCCTGTCTGTCATATATGGCTTGAAACCGGCTTTATCCGCGTGGCATTGTCGTTGCGCGCCAATGATTTGACGGCGCGAACGAACAGCTTTTCCCATGACAGTTCCCGAAAGACGCCCATGTTCCAGACCTTCGAAAACAAATCCGCGCCGCAATTCGGCAAGGCCCGTGTCGAGGCGCTGCGCGCCGGTTTCGACGCCCTTGGTATTGACGGTTTTCTGGTGCCGCGCGCCGATGAATATCAGGGGGAATATGTACCTGACTGCGCCGAGCGCCTGTCATGGCTGACCGGCTTTACCGGTTCCGCCGGCATTGCGCTGGTGACGCGCACGGAGGCGGTGGTTTTTGTCGATGGCCGTTATACGACGCAGCTCAAGTCACAGGTCGATCAATCGGTCTTCAGCGGCGGCGATCTGGTTGGCGCGCCACCCTCCGTCTGGCTGGCCGAACATGCTTCCCAGGGTTTCCGGCTCGGCATCGATCCGTGGCTGCACACCGGCGCGGAGCTGAAGCGGCTGGAAAAAGTGCTTGCCGGCAAGGGTGGTTCGGTCGTTCTTCTGGAAAAGAACCCGCTCGATGCCCTGTGGCGGGATCGTCCCTCCGAGCCGCTGGAACCTGTCGTTATCCAGCCCGAAGCCTTTACCGGCAAGCTCGCAAAGGAAAAGATCGCTTCTCTGGCGGAAACGGTCGCGGCAAAGGGGGCGGATGCCCTGCTGGTCACCGATCCGTCGTCCATTGCCTGGATTTTCAATATTCGCGGCAACGATGTGCCGCATACGCCGCATCCGCTCGCCCGCGCCATCCTCTATGCGGATGGCAGGGCGGATATTTTTCTCGACAAGCGCAAGACCGGCATTGAGACCGAGGCCTATCTGGCGCAGCTCGCGACACAATTGCCGCCGTCGAAGATCGCAGATCGCCTGCATGCCATAGCCAGCGCCAAGGGTCGGGTGATGGTCGATGCCGATCTGACACCGGTGGCGCTGACCGGCGCAATCACGGCAGCGGGCGGCTCGCTCATCGAGGAGGCCGATCCTGTCCGCCTGCCGCGTGCACGCAAGAACAAGGCGGAGCTGGCCGGCTCCGCTGCCGCTCATGTGCAGGATGGCGCAGCCATGGTCGAATATCTCTGCTGGCTGGACCGCCAGCAACCCGGCAGCGTTACCGAAATCGCCGCCGTGAAGGCGTTGGAGGTCGCACGGGTCAAGGTGGGGCAGGGGATGCAAAACCCGCTCAAGGACGTGTCTTTCGATACGATTTCAGGTGCCGGCGAACATGCCGCCATTATCCATTACCGTGTCACCACCGATACGGACCGCACCCTTGCGGACGGGGAGATGTTCCTCGTCGATTCCGGCGCGCAATATGTCAACGGCACCACTGATATCACCCGTACCGTCGCAATCGGCGCCGTTCCGGAAGAGCAGAAGCGTTTCTTCACACTGGTGCTGAAAGGCATGATCGGCATCAGCACCGCGCGGTTTCCAAAGGGAACGCGTGGTTGCGATCTCGATCCGCTGGCGCGCATCGCGCTGTGGAAGGCGGGTGCCGATTACGCCCATGGCACCGGCCATGGCGTCGGTTCCTATCTTTCGGTGCATGAGGGGCCGCAGCGGATATCAAGGCTTTCGACGCAGGAGTTGCTGCCGGGCATGATTCTGTCCAACGAGCCGGGTTATTACCGGCCCGGCGCTTTCGGCATCCGCATCGAGAACCTCATCTATGTGCGCGAGGCGGAAGAGGTGGCCGGCGGCGACCAGCCGATGTTCTCCTTCGAGACGCTGACCTGGTGCCCCATCGACCTAAGGCTGGTCGTCACGGCTCTCCTGACCGATGAAGAACTGGGCTGGCTGAACGCCTATCACGCCGGGGTTCTCGAAAAGCTTTCTCCCTTGATCGCCGACGAGGAGGTTAAGGCGTGGCTCGTTGCCGCAACCAAGCCATTGGAGCGAGTCGCTTAGAGCGTTTTCGCTTTTTTTCGATCACGAAAACGCTCTAACTCTCTATTTTGTCGCATTTCCGGACGGAAAACCGGGCTCCACTTTTTCTAAAACAGCGGGAAGTGCCTGATCGCGATGACGATGGCCCAGCCGATGGCCAGCATCGTCAGGCCGGGAAAGCGCAGGCAGACCAGAAGTGCTGCCACCATGCCGATCTTCACCTCGTATCCGCCTTCGAAAAAGGCGGGTGCGACGAGCGTGGTCAAAACCGCCACGGGAACGGCGTTCAGTCCCGCCTCCATGCGCGGCGGGATGGATTTCATCCGCGTCATCAGCACATAACCGCCGATGCGGGTCAGATAGGTGGCGATGGCGGCGAGCGCGATCAGGATCAGCGTATCGGTGTGCAGCATGTCGCTCATGGCGTTTCCACCCCGGAACCTGTTCCGGCGCCCGGCTTCGGCGGATAGAGGACCGCGACAATGATACCGGCAATCGCGCCGAGGCTGACATGCCAGGGCGATCCGACGAAGTGATAGGCGACCGTTGCACCAGCCGCGCTTGCCAGCATGACAGGGTAAAAATTCTCCCGCTGGCGGAAGCTCAACACCATGCCCATGAAATAGATCGGCAGCAGCACATCGAGACCGATGGCTTTCGGATCGCCGACCATATTGCCGAGCGATGCGCCGAGAATGGTCATGGCCAGCCACAGCACATAAACGGGCGTGGCGAAGCCCATGTACCAGGAAAAGCCGACCGTGCCGGTATTTTCGTATTTCCTCACTGATTCGGCGAATTGCGGATCCACCAGCACGAAGAAGCCCGCGGCTTTTTGCAGGAATGACCAGTTCGAGATCATTCGGGCAATGGCGGCGGAATAGAGGATATGGCGAAAATTGACGGCGAAGACGGAAAGAACGATCAGCCAGGGGGCAACCTTCTGGCCGAACAGTTCGATTCCGACGAGCTGGCTTGCGCCGGCATAGACGGTGCCGCTCATGATCGTGGCTTCGGTGATGCTCAGTCCGTTATCGACTGCGACTGCGCCGAACAGCGCACCGAAGGGGGCGGCGGAGAGGGCGATCGGGAAACCGCTCTTCAATCCCTCGCGAAAATCTGCATTGAACATTTCTGGAGACTCCTTGCCCGCCGCTCTATCGCCGTCCCGGCCGGCTGGCAAACGAATTGCATGAATGGATCGATTGATTCCCTTGAAGCATCCGTTACGGTAACGCCTCATATGGCCGGTGCCGGGCGCCATTTCATCGTGTTTCTCCCGCACCGCTTGATCGTCAGACGATGGAAGATCGATGCTGGAAAAGCAGGAAAAGGCCGCTCTGGCCGCACGTATCCGGGATTATCTTGCCCGGGAGACCGAAACCGAAATCGGCCTTCTGCAGGCGGAAATCTTCGTGGATTTTCTGGCCGAGGAGCTGGGGCATGTTTTTTATAATGAGGGGCTCAGGGATGCGCATGCTGCGATCCTGAGACGCCTTGAGGATGCGGCAGGCGATATCGACGTGCTGGAGAAACCGAAGCCGCGCTAATGGTACTCTCCTTCCTCATCCCTGTGCTCGTCACAGGGATCCAGCCAGCCCAAGCCTTGGGCTGAGAAGAGTCCTTTCGCCACGCGGACGCGTGTCGGCTGGATTCCTGTGACGAGCACAGGAATGAGGGGGAGTGGGGGATCCGCCCTGTCCGGTAGCGTTCGTTTTTTAAACGCGACGAGCCCTAGTCCCGCAAAATGTCACGGCTTTTGAGAATGGCCGCGCCTTTTTCCCGCATCGTCGAAATCGCGGCCTTGATGCCCTGCGGATCGATGCCGCGGCTGGCATCTTCGATGAAACGGACATTCACACCGGGCAACATGTCGAGGGCATCGAGCACCGAAAAACTGACGCAATAATCGGTGGCAAGGCCGCAGACGTCGAGTTGCGTGACACCCTGACGGCTCAGATAGTCGGCCAGTCCCGTCGTCGCCCCCTGGTCATTGTCGCGAAAGGCGGAATAGCTGTCGACGGCGGGGTTTTCGCCCTTCTGCTGAATATAATCGAAGGCTTCCGTCTTCAGATCCGGATGGAATTCCGCATCCGGCGTGCCCTGCACGCAATGGTCCGGCCACATCATCTGCGGTTTGCCGGAAAGTTCGCCCATGTCGAAGGGTTTCTTGCCGGGATGCTGCGAGGCGAAGCTGCCGTGATTTTCCGGATGCCAGTCCTGCGAGGCGACGATCAGATCGTAGCCGCCATTGTCGATCAGGGCATTGGCGACGGGCACGACCCTGTCGCCATCGGCAACGGCCAGATTGCCGCCCGGGCAAAAACCGTTCTGGATATCGATGAGCAGCAGCGCCTTCATGATGTGCCTCCCTTTTCAAGGCAGGATGCCAAGCCGGCTTTGACGGATCAAGCCCCTTTCGACCTATCCGACAGGCACTGATGTTTCGGGCGGGGGGCTCTTCCTGTCGCAGTCCTGCCGCATTTGCAGCAAATTTCCGGCCAAGTCGGAATTTACCTGACAATGCGGCGACGGAAATTTTTAGGCCGATGACGCTCCTTTAAGGGGCATTTCCCCGGATCAGGCGATGCGGATGCACGCAGTCCCGGCGCAAGTCATTGTTTTGCCTTCGCCTTACAATGCGCAGACCTTAACGAATTATTTTTGCAGGGACTCGTAAACACTTTGGTTACCATAATTCGTCATGCTTCGAACCAGTCAGTTCCGAAACCGGCGTGGTGTTTGCCCGCCTTTCGGATGTCCCAAAATCCCTCCGGCGTCGGCCGGGTGTGCGTGAACGGTTCGAGTAACGAGTATCATGGCGTTTTCTGCTGCGGCCTATAATGGCGCCGGTCTTGCCGGTTCGTCTTCCGTCAAGAGAGGCAAATCCTTTTCGTTCGGCCGAATGTCCGCCCTTCTCGGCGGCGGCGCCTTTGCAGGCCTTTTCGCCGTCGCCGCCTTTGCCTCGCTGCACAGCATGGCTGCCGCTTCGCATGGTGTCGGGCAGTTTGAAAAGACGCTGGTGACGCGATTCGCTTCCACTGAGACGGCAATTGCCCACGCTGCCGCGCGGGATATTCACGTCCGCAAGTTTTCCCGCCTGAGCGACCACAGCCATGGCCAGCAGAAGGCGGTTCGCCTCGCCGGCATCATGCCCGAGATCGGCGCGAAGGAATTCGGCGAGCGCTTCGGCGCGGCTGCCAATGCAAAAGGGCAGGCGACGGTGAAGCAGCTTGCCGCGCTCAAGCCGTCGGCGATCGTCGATTCGGCGCTTGGACGCACCTCCGAGGTTGCCTATCAGAGCGCCGTTCCGCAGCATCCGGCATTTGAAGTGGCGCTGGCACGGCCGCAGATCGAGGAAGAGGCAAGCAGCCTGCTGCCCGATGATGTGCCGCTGCCGAGCTTCCGTCCCGAGGTTGCGACGGCTCAGACGGTTGAGCCGTCACCGCGTCCCGCGACACCGTCCAAGGCCGAGGAACATGTTCCGGCCGTCGTTTCGGCACCGGCCTTCGATGCGCCGGTTCCCCTTCGCGCGCCTGCGGCGCCGAAGCAGAGCACCGGCGCCATGCTTGCCTTTGCAAAGCCTGACAATCCGATGCGCGAACCGAGCAAGATGGATGCGGTTCCGTGGCCGGATCGCGGTAATGGCACGGCGATCTACGATATTTCCTCCGGCGTGGTGCACATGCCGAATGGCGAGAAGCTGGAAGCGCATTCCGGCATCGGCAAGATGCGCGACAATCCCGATTACGTGCATGTGAGAATGCGCGGTTCGACGCCGCCTTCCAGCTATCGTCTGACGATGCGCGAAGCGCGGTTCCATGGCGTCGAAGCCATTCGCCTGACGCCGGAAAACGGTGTCAACCCGCATGGCCGTGACGGTCTTCTGGCTCACACCTACATGCTGGCGAAACGCGGCGAATCGAATGGCTGCGTGGTATTCCGGGATTATCAGCGCTTTCTGGCCGCCTTCAAGCGCGGCGAAGTCAAGCGCATGGTGGTGGTGCCGAAGCTGAACGGCAACCGTCCGACACTCGCAAGCAGTGGGGGTAAGAGCGGCGGCAAGACGCTGCTCGGCATGTTCTCGCGCGGCAGTGATTCCTGAAGGCTGTAAACCCTCTAGCGGCCGCGCCGCTGTGTCAGCACCATGCCGGCGAAGATGAGCAGGATGCCGAGTGCGCTTGCCCAGAGTTTCGGCGGATGATCGCCGAAAAGATCGAGAACCACGCCTGAGACCATCTGGCCGCTGATGACCAGAAGAGCGGTATTGACCGCACCGATGCGCGGAATGAGCCAGCTTCCCGAAGCGATGAAGACGACGCCGATCGGCCCGCCGATAAAGGCAAGCCATGGCGCGTCGGCAGCACCCGGCGGAATGAGACCACCGACGATGAGGCCGATGACCGTCAGCACGGCAAAACCGACAATATGGTTCCAGAACGATGCGATGAGCGGCGAGTTGGAGAGGCTGAGGCGGCCGTTGATCTGTCGGCTCAGCGCCACGAAGACGCCGCCGGTAAAGGCCATGGCGATCCAGACAATCATGCCGTTCTCCCGACAAGGATGATGAGTGCGCTGCCGCAGAGAATGAGCGCCACCGCCGCCATGTCCCGAAGGTCCGGCCGCCTTTTTGGCAGGCCGAAGAGGCCGAAAATATCCGCCAGCAGGCTGAAGATCACCTGTCCGCCGAGACCGAGCGCAATGGTGCCGGAAAGCGCCAGCGGCGAATTGACGGCGGTGGAGGTGAGGATGACGATGGCCGCACCCACGACCCCGCCGCAATAGGCCCAGAGCGGCGCTTTCGGTTTTTCCGCCGCGCCTTCATCTTTCTTCGGGCGCATGATGGCGAGATAGATCAGCGCCGCCACCGTGCCGGTGCCATGCGCCGTCCAGGAGGAAAACAGCGCGTTGCCGTAATGGGCAAGCTGACCGTTGAAATGCACCATCAATGTCAAAAGGCAGCCGCTGGCGAAGGCGGCGGCAAGATGCAGCGGGTTGAGGCGTGGATGTGTCGTGTCTGTCATGGCGGGCCGGCAAAGCTGAAGATGGAGACGAGCTTTAGCCGATATGTGCCTGAAGCGGAATCGAATTGCGCCGGCTCACGGTTTTAGACGACATTATCCTGTGCGTTGCGGAACAAGCGATGCGGCCACGCATTATTGCAGCATGAAGAAAACGACGCGCAAACCATTGAACCGGATGACGATTTTCGTCATTTCGATTTTCCTTCTCGCAGCCGTGGTCGCGGCCGTCTATCTCGTCGGCTTCACGCCCGGTGAAGTGTAGGACGGATCGGTCAGCGACCGGCCGGAGCGGTGTTGCCCTTGCCGCGTTCCATCGCAACGCCCGCCTTGGCGACGGCGAAGCGGATGCTCCGCATCAGGAAACGGCTGGTTTCGAGAAAGGCGCGATAGGGCAGCACGGTGAAATAACGCCAGCGCGGCAGGCGGTAGATGCGCAGATTGTTCTGGATCTGGCTTTCCCCGTCCGCATCCTGCGTGGCGCAGAGCGGATAGAGGAAGGCCGCCTTCAGCCCCGCGAGATATTCCAGATCGAATGCGATGTCATAGGCGAGCCGCATGGGGATCAGTTTCGCTATCCATTTTCCGGCGCGACGGTTGACGAGATAGGCTCCCGACCCTTTTTCCCGCGTGATCGCAATGGCGAGCGAACGGCCATTGGACAGTGGGCGGAATGGAAATTTCCGGCCGTTGCTGACCGTCGTCAGCCGCAATAAATCCCAGTCGCCGCCGTTCAGCACCGCCTCGTCTATGGCGTTGAGAAAATCGTCATCGAAGACCACGTCATCCTCAAGGATGAGCGCGATATCGGCATCGCCCTCCATGAATCTATTGGCGCAGGCGACATGGCTGAGATAGCAACCGATTTCCGGCGGCGAGGTGCGGCGGCCGTGCATGAGCATGTAGGAAATCTCGCTGAATTCCGGGATCGGGTAATTCAGTTCCCTGCCATTGACGCCGGGGACACGCTCCGCCTTGAGCCCCATGGCATCGAGGCGCGCGGTCATATCCGCGAGGCGTTTGGTGGCGCTGTCCATATTGATCAGGAAAACGGCAACCTTGCGCTGGCTTTTCGGTAATATATACAAAGCTGTCCTCGCCCGGTTTCCGCTTCCCCACTGCAACTCCTTTATTGCAACGGCATGACGCGGGCTATGGAAAAAGCGGTCTTCAGGCACTCATGGTTGTCGAATCAGACCTTTTCCACAAATCCATCCAGCACACGTTTCTGGCCAGCGCGGTCGAAATCGATCGTCAGCTTGTTTCCTTCGATGGCGGAAATATTGCCGTTGCCGAATTTGAGGTGGAAGACGCGGTCGCCAACGAAGAATTTCGATGGCGTGTCGGCCACGGATTTCGCCACCAACTCGCCGTCGATGGTGCGGGTGCGCGGGCCGCTTTCACCGTAACCGATGCGTTCGACCGCATGGCCGGAGCGGGTGCCCCAATTGTCGCGGGTGGCGTCGCTGCGGTTCTGCTGCGCGCGCTTCCAGCCGGGGGTGGAGTAGTTGTTGGTGAAAGGGTCCGCCTTGTCGAAACGCGACTGGCCGTAACCGCCGCGGCCGCCATAACCGCCGTAATTGCTGTCGGAAGCCGCGACATCCACATGGGCGGGCGGCAGTTCATCGAGGAAACGGGAGGGCAGGGTGGATTGCCACAGCCCGTGAATGCGCCGGTTAGACACGAACCAGATATGGCAGAGCTTCTTCGCACGGGTGATGCCGACATAAGCGAGGCGGCGTTCTTCCTCCAGACCGGAGCGACCGCCTTCATCCAGCGCCCGCTGGTGCGGGAACAGGCCTTCTTCCCAGCCGGGCAGGAAGACGGTGTCGAATTCCAGACCCTTGGCGGAATGCAGCGTCATGATCGAGACGGCATCGAGATTTTCGTTCTGCTCGGCATCCATGACGAGGGCGACATGCTCGAGGAAGCCGCGCATGCTCTCGAAGGCTTCCATCGAGCGGATGAGTTCCTTGAGGTTCTCCAGCCGTCCGGGGGCCTCGGCCGTCTTGTCGGCCTGCCACATGGCGGTATAGCCGCTTTCGTCGAGGATCTGCTCGGCAAGCGTGGTGTGTTCGGTGTTTTCCAAGAGGCCCTGCCAGCGGCGGAAATCCTGTACCACATCGAACAGCGCCTTGCGCGCCTTCGGTTTCAGTTCGTCGGTCTCGATGATATCGGCGGCTGCCGCCAGCATCGGAATATCGCGGGCGCGGGCGTAATCGTGCAGGTTACGGATCGTCGTATCGCCAAGGCCGCGCTTAGGCGTATTGACGATCCGCTCGAAGGCGAGATCGTCGGCCGGCTGGCAGACGAGCCGGAAATAGGCCATGGCGTCGCGGATTTCGAGGCGCTCATAAAAGCGCGGGCCGCCGATGACGCGGTAATTGAGGCCGAGCGTGACGAATCGGTCTTCGAATTCGCGCATCTGGAAGGAGGCGCGAACGAGAATGGCCATGTCGTTCAGCTTGTGGTTCTTGCGTTGAAGCTGTTCGATTTCCTCGCCGACCGCGCGGGCTTCCTCTTCCGAATCCCAGGCCGCATGCACCACAACCTTTTCATCGTCAGGGCTGCTGCGTTCGGTGAACAGTGTCTTGCCGAGACGGCCCTCATTATGGGCGATCAGATGGCCGGCCGCGCCGAGAATATGTTCGGTGGAGCGGTAATTGCGTTCGAGCTTGATGACCTTGGCGCCGGGGAAATCCTTGTCGAAGCGGAGGATATTGTCCACTTCCGCGCCGCGCCAGCCATAGATCGACTGGTCGTCGTCACCCACGCAGCAGACGTTCTGCGGCTCGCCCTTGGCGCGCTGTGCGAGAAGCCTCAGCCACATATATTGCGCCGTATTGGTGTCCTGATATTCGTCCACCAGAATGTAACGGAACTTCTGGTGATATTCCTTCAGAATATCGGTGTGGCGGCGGAAGATGCTGATCGGGTGCATCAGAAGATCGCCGAAGTCGCAGGCATTCAGCGTTTTCAGCCGGTTCTGATAGGCGGTGTAAAGCTCGCGGCCCTTGCCATTGGCGAAGGCGCGGCTGTCGCCCTCCGGAATATCCGGCGGCGTCAGGCCTTTGTTCTTCCAGCCGTCGATCATGCCGGCGAACTGTTTTGCCGGCCAGCGCTTGTCATCAAGACCTTCGGCCTGAATGAGCTGCTTGATCAGCCGCACCACGTCGTCGGTATCGAGAATGGTGAAATCCGATTTCAGGCCGACGAGTTCGGCATGGCGGCGCAGCAGCTTGACGCCGATGGAGTGGAAGGTGCCGAGCCAGGGCATGCCCTCGACAGCGCCGCCGACCAGAACGCCGATACGTTCCTTCATCTCGCGGGCGGCCTTGTTGGTAAAGGTCACGGCAAGGATCTGGCTCGGATAGGCGCGGCCGGTCGCGAGGATATGGGCGATGCGGGTCGTCAGAACGCGGGTCTTGCCGGTGCCGGCGCCTGCGAGCACGAGCACGGCGCCGTCAAGCGTTTCCACGGCATCGCGCTGTTCCGGGTTGAGGCCGGAAAGATAGTCGGGCGCGGCACGCGTCTGATCGCGCGCCGCCATGGCGCGGGCGGCAATGCCAAGCCCGCCGCCGCTTTCTGCACCGGCACTATTCGTCGCCCTGCGCGGCGCCACGGGTTCTTCATCGAAGAACGGCATATCGTCAAAACTGTTGCTCATGCGGCCCAATGTAGTGATTCGGGATATAAAGGCCAGAACCGTGTTCTGCTTTTATTCCGGTATCAACTGTCAAAACGCCCATTCCAAGGCATTTTTTCGCTTCATGCCTGCCTGTCGGCGTCGAAAGCGGCGTCAACGGGCACTTGCAGCGCCACCGCAAGCTGGTTTGTCTTGGCGGCAAGTGCGATGACGCGCAGCAAATCGGCATGCTGCTCTGTCGTCATGCCCTTGGCTTTGGCGGCGGCCGTGTGGGAATGAGCGCAATAGGAGCAGCCATTGGTGACGGAAACGGCGATATACAGCATTTCCTTCACCACGGGATCGAGCGCCGAAGGTGTTGCCATCACCGCCTTGACCTCGCCCCAGGTCTTTTCAAGCAGATCGGCATCGAAGGCGAGGTAGAGCCACATATTGTTGATGAAATCCGATTTGCGGGTGGCGCGGATATCATCGAACACCGCCTTGACGCGTGGATCGGTTTCCGGGTTTTCGGTCTTCGTCACGGTGCTCATGGCTTCCTCCGGTTATGGCGTCCTGGAGGCAGATTAGCCCACTGGCGGATATTTGCGACAGGAATGCGTGGCCCCGATTGTGGTTTGGCTGCTGCGGATGGCAATTGCCCCCAAATTACAATTACGTAAGGAACGGTTTTGTGCGTTGCCTTGCCCCCGCCAAGCGGGAATACTGCATCTGTCCCGGAACCTACGTTTTCGGGAATGCTTTATGCTGCGCGGATCAACCGGAGAAATATATGCGGGTCTGGAAACAGGTGGGTGTCAGTGTTGCCGTGGTGGGAGCGGGGCTCTGTCTCTGGGGCTTTTATTCGCCCGAAGCCCGCAATGTGCTCGCCGCGATCGGGCTTGGCAAAACGCCTGCCGGGGCGATCGAAGTCGCCGCATCCGGCGGTTCGACCGCCGGTGCGTCCACAGGGCAGAATGCCGGCGGTGCGCGCCGCAACGGCAACGCCACCCTGGTGGTGACGGCCCCGGTGAAGAAAGGCACGGTCAATGACAGGTTGAACGCCATCGGCAATGGCGAGGCGATCCAGTCGGTCGTCGTCATGCCGCAGGCTTCCGGCACGGTTTCGGAAATCCGCACGTCATCCGGCGCACGTGTCGTGAAGGGGCAGGTGCTGGCACGGCTCGACGATGAAGAGCAGGTGATCGAGCGCGACAAGGCACAGGTGACGCTGCGCAGCGCCGTCGAAAAATCCAATTCCTACAAGAACCTGAAATCCGTCTCCCGCCTCGATGTGCTGGATGCGCAGATTGCCGAGGAAGCCGCCAAGCTTGCGCTGAGCACTGCCGAACTCAATCTCAAGCGCCGCGACATCGTTGCGCCGATAGAGGGTGTGGCGGGTATTGTCGCCGCCAATATCGGCGATAATGTCACCACGCAGTCAACCATTGTCAGCATCGATGACCGGTCCGAAATTCTCGTCAACTTCTGGGCCCCAGAGCGGTTCGCAACCGCGATCAAGGTCGGCATGCCGGTGGAGGCGACGTCCATTTCCCGCCCCGGCGAGACTTTCAAGGGTGAGATCGAAGCCGTCGACAACCGCGTCGATGAGGCGAGCCGCACGATCCGCATCCGGGCGAAGTTCGGCAATGAGAAGGACGAGCTGAGGGCCGGCATGTCCTTCGGCGTCACCATGCGTTTTGCCGGCGAGACCTATGCCTCGGTCGATCCGCTGGCCGTGCAGTGGGATGCTGAAGGCTCCTATGTCTGGCGCGTCACCGATAATAAATCGAACAAGGTGCGGGTGCAGATCGTGCAGCGCAATCCCGATGCCGTTCTAGTCAAGGCGGAGCTGGCGGATGGTGAGCCTGTGGTGATCGAGGGCCTGCAGCGCGTGCGCGAAGGCGGCGCGGTCCGCGTCGGCAGCCAGCCGAAGCCCGAGGAGGTTGCCAGCCAATGACGACGCAGCCGCCCTCCGGTCAGGATTCCAAGCTCGCCTTTACCGCATTGTTTGTGCGCCGGCCGATCCTGGCGGCGGTTCTCAACACGCTGCTGGTCGTTGCCGGCCTTGCGGCTCTGGTCGGTGTCGAAGTGCGCGAACTGCCCGACGTCGACCGGCCGACGATCAGTGTCAGGACCACCTATGAGGGGGCGGCGCCCGAAACCATCGATCAGGAAGTGACGCAGACCATCGAAGGTGCGGTGGCGCGTGTCAGCGGCGTCAAGTCCATCTCGTCCAATTCGCAATTCGGCACCAGCCGCGTGACACTGGAATTCGGTGACAATGTCGATCTGGCCGTCGCCGCCAACGACGTGCGCGACGCCATCGGCCGCGTCACCAACCAGTTGCCTGATGATGCAGACGAGCCGCAGATCATCAAGGCGGATTCCGACAGCCAGCCGATCATGCGCCTTGCCGTCACCTCGTCCACGCTCAGCATGGAAGACCTGACCAAGCTGGTGGATGACGAAATCATCGATCGCCTTGCCGCCGTCGATGGCGTGGCGGATGTGGAGCTTTACGGCGATCAGGAAAAGGTTTTCCGCGTCGATCTCAATCAGGCGGCGCTCGCCAGCCGTGGGTTGACGGTGACGGATGTCTCGAACGCGCTGGCGAGCGCTGCCCTCGATGTGCCGGCGGGATCGCTGAAAAGCACGACGCAGGATATCGTCGTGCGCGCCACGGCCAGCCTGACGAAGCCCGAGGATTTCTCCAATCTTCTCATCAAGAACAATATCCGCCTGCGCGACGTCGCGACCGTCATGCTGGGTGCGGATGACGAATCCACGTCACTGCGCTCGAATGGCGTGCAGGGCGTCGGTCTCGGTGTCATCCGTCAGGCGCAGTCGAACACGCTCAGTATCTCTACCGGCGTGAAGGCCGCCGTCGATGCCATGTCGGCCAATCTGCCCGAGGGTACGCGCATCGTCGTAACCAGTGACGATGCCGTCTTCATCGAAGGCGCGCTGCACGAGGTGGAACTGGCGCTCGGTCTCTCGGCGATCATCGTCGTCGTCGTGCTTTATCTGTTCCTGCGCGATTGGCGCGCCACCCTCATTCCGGCGATCACCATGCCGGTGGCGCTGATCGGCACCATCGTCGCCATTTATATGGTCGGCTTCTCGGTCAATATTTTGACCCTGCTTGCGATCGTTCTGGCGACCGGCCTCGTTGTCGACGACGCCATCGTCGTGCTGGAAAACATCGTGCGCCGCCGGGCGGAAGGCATGGGGCCGCGGGCCGCTGCCGTTCTCGGCACGCAGGAAGTCTTCTTCGCCGTCATCGCAACGACGGCCACCCTTGCCGCCGTGTTCATTCCGCTCTCCTTCCTGCCGGGCCAGCTTGGCGGCCTGTTTCGCGAATTCGGTTTCGTGCTGGCCTTCGCGGTGGGCTTGTCCTCCATCGTGGCGCTGACGCTCTGCCCGATGCTGGCTTCCCGCATGCTGAAAGAAGGGCTGAAGGAACCGACGGGGCCGCTCGCCTGGTTCGGTAATGTTTTTGCCTCCACTTACAAAACGACGCTTTCCGCCTGCCTCAACAATCCGCTGATCGTCATCGTTGTCGCGCTCATCTTTTCCGGCCTGTCGTGGATCGCCTTCGGCATGATCCAGAACGAGCTGACGCCGCGCGAGGACCGCGCCTCGATCATGATGCGGGTCACCGCGCCGCAGGGCGTCAGCCTCGAATATACCCGTGACCAGCTGCAGCGGATCGAGGAAAACCTGCAGCCGCTGCGTGACAGTGGCGAAATCCGCAATATCTACTCCATCACCGGCATGAACGGCTCGTCCAATACCGGCTTCATGGTGCTGACGCTCGCCCCCTGGGCCGATCGCGAGCGGACGCAGAACCAGATCGCCGCAGATGTCACTGCCGCCGCTAATAAGGTCCCGGCGCTGCGCGGCAATGCGATGCAGCCGAACAGCCTCAGAATTCGCGGCGCCGGCAACGGATTGCAGATGGCAATGGTCGGCAGCAACTATGCGGCGCTGACCGAGGCGACGCAGAAATTGCTGCTTTCCATGGAAGAAAGCGGCCTGTTCGACACGCCGCGTTTCGACAATGAGCCCAATCAGGCGCAGATTTCCGTTTCCATCGACCGCGAGCGTGCGTCGGATCTCGGCATCGACATCACCGGCCTGTCGCGCGCCATGCAGTCGCTGCTGGAAGGCCGTTCAATCGTGGACGTCTTCGTGGATGGCGATGCGATCCCGGTCAGGCTCCTGTCCTCCACCCGGCCGATCAACGATCCGACCGATCTCGAAAACGTCTTCCTGAAAACCGGCGACGGCAAGATCGTGCCGATGTCGGTCATCGCGTCGCTCAAGGAAAATGCGGTTGCGCCGCAGCTCAACCGCGAGCAGCAGCTTCCCTCCGTCGGCTTTACCGCCAACCTCAAGGATGGCGTTTCGCTGGGTGAGGCGCTGCAAAAGGTGAATGAACTTTCGCAATCCGTCCTGCCGCCCGGCGCTCGTTTGCTGCCGCTCGGCGAGGCGGCAACGCTGGAGGAAAATTCGAGCGGCATGTTGCTGACCTTCGGTTTCGCTATCGCCATCATCTTTCTCGTGCTGGCCGCGCAATTCGAAAGCGTGCTGAGTTCGGTCATCATCATGACGACGGTGCCGCTCGGCCTTGCCTGCGCGGTCATCGCACTGCTGGTCACGGGCTCCAGCCTCAATGTCTATAGCCAGATCGGGCTTGTGCTGCTGGTCGGTGTGATGGCCAAGAACGGTATTCTTATCGTGGAATTCGCCAATCATCTGCGCGATCAGGGTGCTACCGTGCGTGAGGCCATCGAAAAGGCCACCAGCATCCGCCTGCGCCCCGTCATGATGACGATGATCGCCACCATTTTAGGCGGCGTGCCGCTGGTGCTGGCGCAGGGTGCCGGTGCTGAAGCGCGCATCGCGCTCGGCTGGGTCATCGTCGGCGGTCTCGGTTTTGCGACGCTGGTGACGCTTTACATCACCCCGGTCTCCTATCTGCTGATCGCCCGCTTCGCCAAACCGCAGGCGGATGAGGAAATCCGCCTCCATCGCGAGCTTGAACTTGCCGCCCGCCGCAAGGCGCTCGAAGAGGACAAGCCGTTGCTGGCGGCGGAATAAAAAACGGTTGCCGCCAATTACCGTTCGGCGCAATTGCGATGCTGGACAAAGCGTTAACCTTATCCCATACCACCTGACGGAATTTCGTAACGGATCGAATCCGTTACGGGCAGATGTTGCGGTGGAGACGGACGATGGCGCTGAAAGACGTGGTGGCGGGAAAGCGGAACGAAGAGGGCATCGCGTCGGCACTCGCGGTGCTGAAGCAGCAGCTCGGCGACAGGCTTCAGACCGGACAGGCGTTTCGCGAACAGCACGGCCACACCACCACCTATCTGACGCTGCAGGCGCCTGACGGCGTCGTTTTTGCCGAGAGCGCGGACGATGTGAAGGCCGTGGTGAAGGTCTGCGCGCAATATAAGGTGCCGGTCATTCCCTTCGGAACGGGGTCTTCGCTGGAAGGGCAGGTGAATGCGCCCAATGGTGGAATCTGCATCGATTTCAGCCGGATGAATCGCATCATTGAGGTGAATGCGGAAGATCTTGACGTGACGGTGGAACCGGGCGTGACGCGCGAGGACCTGAATGTCTACCTGCGCGATACCGGTCTGTTTTTCCCCATCGATCCCGGCGCCAATGCCTCCATCGGCGGCATGGCCTCGACGCGGGCCTCCGGCACCAATGCCGTGCGTTACGGCACGATGAAGGACAATGTACTGGCCGTTACCGCCGTCGTCGCCAATGGCGAGGAAATCCGCACCGCCCGCCGCGCCCGCAAGTCGTCCGCCGGTTACGACCTGACGCGGCTTTTTGTGGGTGCCGAAGGTACGCTGGGTGTCATCACCTCCGTGACGCTGCGGCTGCAGGGCATTCCCGAGAAGATCGCCGGTGGTGTCTGCACCTTCGACAGTATCAAGGCGGCCTGCGATGCCGTCATCATGACGATCCAGATGGGCGTTCCGGTTGCCCGCATCGAATTGCTTGATGAAGTGCAGGTGCGCGCCTGCAACGCCTATTCCGGCCTGAACTACGCGGAGAAACCGACGCTCTTCGTGGAGTTCCATGGCACCGAGGAAACGGCGGCGCTGCAATCGCAGCAGTTCGCCGAGATCGCCGCCGAATGCGGCGGCGTCGATTTCCGCTGGACCAGCGATGCGGCCGAGCGCAACAAGCTCTGGAAGGCGCGGCACGATGCCTATTGGGCGTCGCGGGCGCTTGCACCGCATCTCGACGGGCTTTCCACCGATGTCTGCGTGCCGATTTCGCGGTTGGCGGATTGCGTGGTGGAAACGCAGCGGGATATCGAGGAGAACGGTTTTCTGGCGCCCATCGTCGGCCATGCGGGCGACGGGAACTTCCACGTCCTTATTCTGTTCGATGGCAAGGATGCGGAAAGCGTGGCGAAGACCGAAGCCTTTGTTGCCCGTCTCAACCGCCGGGCCATCGCCATGGATGGTACCTGCACCGGCGAACACGGCATCGGCCAGGGCAAGATGAGTTTTCTGGCCGAAGAAGCGGGAAATGCACTGGATCTCATGCGCGCCATCAAAACGTCGCTCGATCCCGATAACATCTTCAATCCGGGCAAGTTGTTCCGGCTTGTCTGATCATTCTCACATTTGATTGGTACAAAAGGCTGCTTGCCGTTAAGGCAGAAAAGAATAGGTTTGCAGCGTTCGCGAAGGGAGATGCAGGTCAGTGCTCGGGCGTATTCTGGTTTTTCTGGGCGGACTGCTGGCCGTGGTGCTGTTTTCGGCGCTGCTTATTCCCTATTTCGTCGACTGGACGGATTTCCGCCGCGATTTCGAGGATCAGGCAAGCCGTATTCTCGGCAAGAAGGTGGTGGTGCATGGCCGCGTCGAGGCCCGCATCCTGCCTTTCCCCTCGGTGACATTGCATGATGTGCGCGCCGGAACGGATGCGGATGGATCGCCGCTCATTCAGGTCGCCCGTTTTTCCATGGATGCCGAGTTAGCACCTTTCCTCTCCGGCGAAGCGCGTATCTTCGACATGCGCATCGAGGAGCCCAAAGCCAAGATCAGGCTTTTGAAGGATGGCACGCTGGACTGGATGCGCGGCAGCCGGGCGGAAATTCCCGCCCGTACCGTTGTTCTGGAAAGCGTGCAGATCGAAGGCGGGCAGATCGAATTCATCGACGAGCAATCTGGCCGCAACCGCGTGGTGACGGGGCTTAACGCCGACATGTCCGCCAATTCGCTGGCCGGGCCGTGGAAGGCGGAGGGACGTGCTGCAGTCGATGGTCATCCGGGTTCCTTCTCGCTCTCCAGCAGCGAGCCGGATTATGCCGCCGGCCGCATGGGACTCAGGGTACGGCTGGTGCCGGATGAACATCCGGTCGAGGTCGATCTCGATGGGGCGATTGCCGCAACGGCGGGAAAGCCGGCCTATAGCGGCTCTTTCTCCTTCAGTTTCCGTGAGGACGAAAAGCAGAAGCAGCAGGCCGGACAATCGCTGTTTTCCTCGCCGCGTACCCGCGGCAGTTTCGAACTGACCAATGAGAGCGTGCGGATCCCGAGCTACCGCATGGAACTCGGCGGCAGCGAAAATCCCTATGTCGTGACGGGGGAAGCGACGCTCGATACCGGCGCCAAGCCGGAATTCCTGCTGACGGCCGATGGCCAGCAGATCGATGTCGCCCGCTTCGCGCCGCCCGTCGTGCAGACGGGCAAGACCTCGCGCCAGCCCACCGCCTCGGTGCGCCAGCGTATTGAAGCCTTTGCCGCCATGGTGGCCCGCATTCCGGTTCCGCCGGTGCCGGGCAAGGCGAGCATCAGCCTTCCGGCGCTCGTTTCCGATGACACGACCATTCGCGACATCAGGCTCGACGTGCGCCCGGAAGGCAGCGGCTGGCAGGTGGTGAATGCCGTGGCGACTTTGCCCGGAAGGACGCAGCTTGAAGCCAAGGGGTCGTTGACGCTTCTCGGCGGCCCCGCCTTCAACGGCAATCTGCTTCTCGCCTCCAACCAGCCTTCGGGCCTGGCGAACTGGCTGTCCGGTTCGGTCGATCCGGCGATCCGCCAGCTCAATGCAGCCGGTTTTTCCGCCGATGTCTCGCTGACGACGCTCAACCAGCGTTTCGACAATCTCGAGCTTGCAATCGGCGATGCCTCGCTGAAAGGTGAGCTCGAGCGTCGCTCCGATGGCAAGACCTCCAATCTTTCCATCGATCTTGCCGGCAACGAAATCGATCTCGATGCGCTGAAGGCGCTCGGCAGTCTGGCGCTTGGCGATCAGGTCGGCAGTTCCGTCCTCGACCACCGCATTACCGCAAAATTCAAGGCCGACCGGTTCAACATGGCCGGCGTGACCGCCAATCACGTCGAGACCGCCTTCACCATGGCGGGCGGCGTTCTCTCGCTCGAGAACATGACGGCTGGAGATATCGCCGGTGCGGAAGTCAGGGCAAGGGGTGAGCTGCAGGGTTCGCTGCTGAAATATGCGGGCAAGGGCACGGTGAACCTGCATGCGGCGGATATGCAGCCGTTCTTCACCATGCTGCAGCAGAAATTGCCGAACCATCCGTTCCTCAGCCGTCTGGCGGCGAGCGCGCCATGGTATGCCAATTCCGACCTTGCCGTGGATGTTTCGGTCAACAGCGAAAATGGCGGGGCCAATGTCGCCGTCTCCGGCACCGTCAATGGCAGCCGGCTCTCGGCTGTGGCCAAGATGCCGGATTTCCTGTCGATCACCGATGATACCGCCATGTCGCTGGAGGCGGTTCTGAAGAACCAGTCGACGGCCATTCTGTTCGGGCAGGCGGGGCTTGATCCGCTGCCCTTCGATGCGGATGGCGAGGGGCTTTTATCCATCAAGCTTAACGGCACGCTCGGCTCGCCGGCCCAGACGGAACTGCGCTTCTCGACGGAGCGCACGCATTTTTCGATGAATGGTTCCTTTGCCGTTTCCGCCGCCAATTTCGGTGAGGGCAGCGCCGATGTGGCGCTCGAAAGCGCCGACATCGAACCCTATCTCATCATGAACGCCGTTGGCCTGCCGCAGCTCGGCGGCGGCATGGCGTTGAAGGCCAATGCGAAAGTGGCGGTGGATGGGCAAAAGATCGCGCTTTCCTCGATCGGCGGGCAGGCGGGTGGAAATCCTTTCTCGGGTAATCTGACCTTCCAGCGTGCCGCGCCCTATCCCGTCGCCGGCGATCTTGCGGTCAGAACGGCCGATCTCGCCTGGCTGGGTGATGCGATCTATGGGCCGGTGATCGATCCGGAAACCGGGGCGCTCAACGCCAAGCCTCTGGCCATGGCCGCTTTCCCGCAGCTCAAGGCGTCGCTTGCCTTGAAAGTGGAAAGCTTCGAGGCCGGCCCCTTCGGCACGGTCACGGGTGTTTCGGCCAAGGTCACGCATGATGCGGGCAGTCTCTCGCTCGATGATGTCGCCGGCACCTTCATGGGCGGCAAGCTTACCGGGCGGCTCGCCATGTCGACGGGCGAGGGGGCGGGCATTTTCCGCACCAAGATCGCGGTGACCGACGCCAATCCGGAGCCGATCCTGTGGGCGAATGCCAATGGGCCGGTCGCGGCAGGCCGGGTCGCCATCGATCTGACGGCCGAATCGACCGGCAAAAGCGTCGGTGAAATGCTGAAATCGGCGGGCGGTTCCGGTGAAATCCGGGCCGGTGGGCTGGTGCTGAAGGGGCTAAATCCCGGCAGCCTGCCGCCGATCCTGCAGGCGGCGGATGGCTTGCAGCAGCCGATCGACGCGCCCAAGGTGCGCCCGCTCGTGGACCAGAGCCTGTGGCAGGGTGAAATCGGCCTCGGTGATGTGGCATTGCCATTCTCGCTGAATGGCGGCGCGCTGCATTTCCAGAATCTGCGCGCGGGGATCGATCCGGTAACGCTGACAGCCGATGCGACGGTCGATCTTGCGGCTTCGACGGTGAATGGCGACCTCGATCTCCTGTTCAATCCCGGCACTGAAACGGTCGCAGGGGCAGAGCCGTCGGTGCGCCTGAATTTTAACGGCCCGCTTGCCGCGCCGGCCTTTACGACCGATGTTTCGGCGCTCAGCAATTACCTTTCGCTTCGGGCTTTCGAAAAGGAACGCCGCCGGGTGGAGGCCATGCAGGCCAGCGTTCTCGAAAAGCAGCGTCTGCGCCGCGAAGTGGCGCTTTATCGCTTTCAGGCGGCCGAGCGGCAGGCCGAGAAGGAGCGGGCGGAGGCGGAAGCCAAGGCCAAGGCTGAAGAAGAGGCACGTTTGAAAGCTGCGGCCGAAGAACGTCTGCGTCAGGAAAAGGAACAGCAGGAGCGGTTGCAGCAGCAACAACAGCAACAGCAACAGCAGGAACAGGGGCAGCAGCCGACGCCCGAGCGGCAATCCGCGCCGGTTCTGGTGGTTCCTCCGACGGAAAACGCGATCCGGCAACTGGCGCCGGAAAACGCTCCCGCCACGCCGTAGGCTTGTGGAGAGGGGGAAGCCAATTCCCTTTAATTGGTGACGGCGCGGGGGCTTCCCTCCGCATGCCGCCCTTATGCTCTGGCCTGCCGCACCGCTGTCCGGTTTAACAATTGTTGAAATGGCGCAGGCGCTATCGCATTGGGCTCTGGCGCTTGTCGTCAGGCACTGGACACCAAAAAGGAAGCGACTTCGTCAGACAGGATAATGGGTTGCGCCAACCACACCGATGTCATCCCCGGACCTGTCCAGAAGATTTTTGTTGAGGTGTTTGGATCATCGACACAGGGCCGAAGGAGACGCCGAGAGAATGTGCCCCTTCACCAGCGCCTGCAAGGGGACTACCGCCTGCCCGGAAATTTCACCCTGATAGCAATGGCTTGACCCCACGATGAGGCCGAATCTGGCAAAAGGTTTACGGCCTTGTGAGACGAGCATTTTGCTTCGCCCATCAATCGCTTTGACGGAAAAATCCCGACGAAATTGTCAAACCCAGGTTTCGCGTTCGCCGAATGGTGTGTCGGCGTCGAAATTTTTGGTGCCGATCCTGTCGCTTTCACCGGAAAGGCCGGGCTTTTCCGCATTCTCGCTCGACGATACCGATTTTTCGGCGCTGTTTTCGAGAGCCTCAAGCTGAGCTTTGAGGGACGCGATTGCGCTCTTCAGCTCTTCCTGTGCTTTCGCTTCCGTGGTCTGGGCAAGCTCCGACTGCTTTTCGGCAATCTGTGCTTTCAGTTCGGAAACGCTTGAAGACGATGTGGATGAAGAAGAAAGCAGGGAAACAGCGGCGCTCGTTCCCGAAACGGCAGAAACCATGGTCGCCTCGTGGCGGATGTGTGGAATGGAAGGGTCTGAAACAAAATTTGAAAGCAAGGCTACGCAATACGGGGATGCCTTGGAGCGCAGATTATGCTGCTAATGTTTAATGAATACTTTCACGGCGTTACGAGTTTTTGGCGGAATTTTTCGTAGTGGCTGGATGGGTGAAATCCAGCTGGCGACATGCCCGCTCGTGGCCGGAGCGTCTTTGACGGGACAGCTTGCGGAAGGTCAGCGGGTTTTCAGCCAGTTCAGCACATAAACTCGCAGGGACGAGGAGAGATTGCTGTCGGCGGCGCGGTTGTCATCTATTTCGGCAAGCAGGGCGGCAAAACTGATCTTGCGTCTTTCCGCAATGATTTTCAGTTCGTCCCAGAAGGCATCCTCAAGTGAAATGCTGGTGCGGTGGCCGTGCAACGTCGCGGAGTGCTTGCGGATCATCAGATCGGTCTCCGGTGAAACCGGTTGGAGGTCTGAATCATGTCTCCCCCGCAAGTCCCTGTTTTGCTATTCTTTTCCGATAGTCCCGAAATCCGCGTCGGTCGGCCGGCCCGTCAGTCTTTGCCGGTCCCGTCATCGTTTTTTTCGAGCCGCCCCTGATCGAGCGCCTTTTCGGCCTTTTCGTTCAGGGCCGAGGTGAGATTTTTTTCGGTCTTGGTTCGGCCGAAGGACAGGCGGTTCTGCTCCGCCTGCTTTTCTTTTTCGCTACGGGCTTTCTGTTTCCGAAACTGACGCAGATTGACGATATCGGCCGCCATGGGGATATGTCTCCTCGGGTTTCGTAAGCTCGACGTAAAAGCCGTTATTGCTTCTTGCGGAAGGCATCCAGCGAAACGACCGAACCTTCCTTCTTTTCCTCACCGGATTTCGGTGTTTCGGAAGCGGCAGCGGGCTTTGCCTCATGGGAAACGGGATAAGCGGTGATTTCCGCATCTTCCATCTCTTCTTCTTCGGCCAGCGGCACGTCGAATTCGAGCTCGAAATTGACGGAAGGATCGTAGAAACCGCGAATGGCGTTATAGGGGATAACAAGCTTTTCCGGCGTATCGGAGAAGGAGAGGCCGATTTCAAAGCCGGCTTCGGTGACCTTCAGGTCCCAGAACTGATGCTGGATAACGATGGTCATCTGCTCGGCATATTTTGCCTTGAGGTGCTGGGAAATCCGCACGCCCGGCGCACCGGTCAGGAAGGTGATGAAGAAGTGGTGGTCGCCGGGCAGGCGGCCGGTTGCGGCCACTTCACCCAAAACCTTGCGAATAACGCCGCGAAGGGCATCCTGTGCGAGAATGTCGTAACGGATATGATCCTGCCCCATGCGGTCCTGTCTTTCCCTTATTCGAACGTCTTTTCATGCACGGCGCGGCTTGCGCGCCAAGGACGCTGTAACACTTTGAATCTTCGCGTAATCCTTGAGCCGGGATCATTTCCGATCCTGACGCTCACGCGTTGGCCAAGTATACGCAATGTCCTGAACGGCAGCAACGGAAAAGCCGATGCCGATTGCGAGTCAGCTATCATATAACCAATTCAGGCAAAATGGAGAAGGTGGAGGTTTCTGTTGCCAGGTACCTCCGAACCCCGCCTCACGGGGCTAACCGTGAGGACTTTAGAGCGGAATTCCCGCACCGCCATTAGGCAGCGAGAGCATATTCCTTAGCGTTGTTGTCGTTTGCAACTACACTTGTGACCCGATAACGGCGGTATCATGCCGAGCAAAAGTTCGATCTTTACGCCCTTGTCGATCCTGTTTCGCCCCCATCAAAAGCCGGCCTTCGTTTCCTGAAGGTCCGCCGGTTTTTGGTGGAGGCGCCGGGTACCGCCCCCGGGTCCAATAGGTTTATTACACCGACCGTTTATCGCCATAGCCGGGTTGCCCCGGCAAGGCTCATATAGGCGTTTCGACCGCCTGAGAAAAGGGGGGTGATGACAATTCCATGAAAAGGTTTCGTGATTGCCGCCCGCACTTTAGACAATTCTTGACGACGAGGGATTGCTGTCCCATTGTCCATGCAACCGGTCATCAGAAGCAACACCGGGCCGGGGACACACGAAGGAGTGGACATGACTGACTATCTCGCAGATGTGAAGAAATACGACGCAGCAGCCGACGAAGCCGTTGTCGGCAAGATCGTCAAACATCTCGGCATTGCCCTGCGCAACCGGGATTCCTCGCTGGTGTCCGCTTCCGATCCGGAAGAGCTTGCACGTGTGAAGGCGAGCTGGTGCGGCAAGAAGCTCGGCGTGACCGATGGCACGGCCGATCAGGCAATCGATGCCGTCGCCAAGGCCATGGCAGCGGACCGCTCCAAATCGCGCGTGACCTTTTATTATCTGGTCGCCAAGGAACTCGGGAAACTGCAATCCCTCTGATTTTTCCTGAAAGGCGGGGATAAGCGTTTCCCCGGTGATTGGTTCTGCCGCCCTGTGCTATTATATTCCCTCTATATCAGGGAATCGGCGGCAGAACGCATGAAACAATATCTCGATCTTCTCCGGCATGTGATGGAAACCGGCTCCGACCGCGGAGACCGCACCGGCACCGGTACGCGCTCGGTCTTCGGTTACCAGATGCGTTTCGACCTTTCCGAAGGGTTTCCGGTCCTCACCACCAAGAAGCTGCATCTGCGCTCCATCATTCATGAACTTCTGTGGTTCCTGAAGGGCGATACCAATATCGCCTATCTCAAGGAAAACGGCGTTTCCATCTGGGATGAGTGGGCCGACGAGAATGGCGATCTCGGCCCGGTCTATGGCGCGCAGTGGCGCTCCTGGCCGGCACCGGACGGTCGCCATGTCGACCAGATCGCGCTTTTGATCGAGGGCCTGAAAACCAATCCGAACTCGCGCCGTCACATCGTTTCGGCCTGGAACCCGGCGCTGGTGGATGAGATGGCGCTGCCGCCCTGTCATTGCCTGTTCCAGTTCTATGTTTCTGATGGCAAGCTCTCCTGCCAGCTTTATCAGCGCTCCGCCGACATTTTCCTCGGCGTGCCCTTCAACATCGCTTCTTATGCGCTGCTGACGCTGATGGTGGCGCAGGTCACCGGCCTGAAGCCGGGCGATTTCGTCCATACGCTTGGTGATGCGCATATCTATGCCAATCATTTCGAACAGGCGCAGCTGCAGATGGCGCGCACACCCAAGGCCCTGCCGACGATGCGCCTCAATCCTGACGTGAAAGACCTTTTCGCCTTTAAGTTCGAAGACTTTACGCTGGAAAACTACGAGGCCGATTCAAGCATCAAGGCGCCGATCGCGGTATGAGCGGGCCGCGCGTTACCATCATCGTCGCGGTGTCCGAAAACGGCGTCATCGGCCGCGACCTCGACATGCCGTGGAAACTCTCCACCGACCTCAAGCGTTTCAAGGCGATGACGATGGGCAAGCCGCTCATCATGGGGCGCAAGACGTTTTTATCCGTCGGCGAGCGCCCATTGCCGGGCCGCCCGCATATCATCGTCAGCCGAAATGCTGACTACCGGCCGCAAGGCGTGGATGTCGTCTCCTCGCTGGAGGAAGCCTTGAAGCTTGCCAGAAGCAAGGCTGCGGAACTGGGTGTGGATGAGGTCTTCGTGGCCGGTGGCGGTGAGATTTACCGTCAGGCCATGCCCTTCGCCGATCAACTTTCCGTCACCCATGTCGCGGTAAAGCTCGATGGCGACACTTTTTTTCCGGAAATCGATCCTGCCGTTTTTGAAAAAACCGAGGAAATCCCCGCTCCCGCAGGGGAAAAGGACAATTATCCGGTTCTGTTTACCACTTATATGCGAAGAGCCGCGTCAAAGTGAACTATTTACCCTGATTGGGTATTTAGTTACCACCTCTGCGTTGAAACGGACGCTTCTCCTTCCTATAACGGGTCGATATTCCCGCCGCACGCGAGCAATCGCTTTCGAACGGAACCGGGAGAGGCTTTTATAAAGAGGTATTGATGCCCTGGAGCAATCAGAATGGCGGCGGCGGCCCTTGGGGCGGCGGCGGTGGAGGAAACAACCAGGGCGGCGGTGGCGGCCCATGGGGGCAGGGGCCTAACCGGCCTCGCGGCGGTGGCGGCGGCAATGGCGGCCCGCCCGATCTTGAAGAGATCATCCGGCGCAGCCAGGACCGTTTCAAGAATGTGCTGCCCGGCGGCTTCAACGGCGGCGCGGTTGCCATCGTGGTTCTCGTCGTGCTGGTTTTCCTCGGCATCCAGTCCATCTATACCGTCCAGCCGGACGAGCGCGGCGTGGAGCTGCGTTTCGGACGTCCGAAGGACGAAATCTCGATGCCCGGCCTGCATTTCCATCTGTGGCCGATCGAGACGGTTGAAATCGTCAAGGTTACCGAGCAGCAGCAGAATATCGGTTCGCGCGCCTCGTCGTCTTCGTCGAGCGGCGTGATGCTGACGGGCGACCAGAATATCGTCAACGTGCAGTTCTCGGTGCTCTATACGGTTTCGGATCCGAAATCCTATCTCTTCAACGTCGACAGCCCGGCCGAAACCCTGCAGCAGGTTTCCGAAAGCGCCATGCGCGAAGTCGTCGGCCGTCGTCCGGCACAGGATATCTTCCGCGATAACCGTCAGGCGATTGCGGCGGATGTGCGCACCATCATCCAGTCCACCATGGACGGTTATGGCGCCGGCATTTCCATTAATGCCGTGGCCATCGAAGATGCGGCACCGCCGCGCGAAGTGGCCGACGCCTTCGACGAAGTGCAGCGTGCAGAACAGGACGAAGACCGCTTCGTTCAGGAAGCCAACCAGTACGCCAACCAGAAGCTCGGCGCCGCTCGCGGTCAGGCCGCGCAGATCCTCGAAGAAGCGAACGCGTACAAGTCGCGCGTCGTCAACGAGGCGCAGGGTGAGGCGCAGCGCTTCGTCTCCATCTATGACCAGTATCGCACCGCGCCGGACGTGACCCGCCAGCGTATGTTCCTGGAAACGATGGAGCAGGTCCTGAAGGGTTCCAACAAGATCATCATCGACGAGAAACAGGGCGTGGTGCCTTATCTGCCTCTGAACGAGATCATGCGCAACAATCCGGGCGCAGCACAGCAGGGAGGCAACTGATATGGGTAACCGTCTTTCTGCCATTCTCGTCGGTCTCGCCGTCGTGCTTTTCCTCGGTTATTCGTCGATCTTCGTCGTCAACGAGCGCCAGCAGGCCATCGTCGTCCGCTTCGGTGAAATCCAGGACGTGAAAACCGCGCCGGGCCTCTATTTCAAGCTGCCCTTCGCCTTCATGGATGCCGACCGGGTGCAATATATCGAGAACCGGGCGCTGCGCTTCGATCACGACAATATCCGTGTTCAGGTTTCCGGCGGCAAGTTCTACGAGGTCGATGCCTTCGTGGTCTATCGCATCACGGATGCGCGCCGCTTCCGGCAGACGGTCTCGGGTGACCAGATGTCGGCGGAATCGCGCCTGCGTACCCGTCTCGACGCCTCGCTGCGCCGGGTCTACGGTCTGCGCGGCTTCGAATCGGCGCTCTCGGACGCCCGTGCATCGATGATGCAGGAAGTGCGTGACGATCTGCGTCCCGATGCGGAATCGCTCGGCATCAGCATCGTCGATGTCCGCATCCGCCGTACCGACCTGACGCAGGAAGTCTCGCAGCAGACCTTCGAGCGCATGAAGTCGGAACGTCTGGCCGAGGCCGAACTGATCCGCGCCCGCGGTAACGAAGAAGCGCAGCGCCGCCGCGCCATCGCCGACCGTCAGGTCGTTGAACTGGAATCCGACGCCCGCCGTCAGTCCGAAGTTCTACGCGGTGAAGGCGATGCGGAGCGCAACAAGGTGTTCGGTGAGGCTTTCCAGCGCGATCCGAACTTCTTCGAGTTCTATCGCTCCATGTCGGCCTATGCCAATGCGCTGAACGGCAATGGCACAACGCTGGTTCTGTCCCCGGACTCGACCTTCTTCCGTTATTTCAACAATATCGACGGTGCGGCCCCTGCCGCTCCGGCCGCACCTCAGCCGGCACCGGCGAACTGATAACGGATAAAATGATTTTGGAGGGGCCGGTTTTACCGGCCCTTTCTTTTCGGTCCGTTTTCGTGCCAATGCTGTGACTAAGGGCAAGGCGTACCCGCCTGTTCACGAAAAGGTATTTTTACACTTCATCATTCCGCCTTATGCTTTGCCGATATATGCAGGGCAGGACTATTTGAAACGCGAGGACGCTTATGGCCGTGACCCTTCTTTCGCCTTTTCGCAGCAGCATCGCCGCAGTCGCGGGCATCGCGCTTGTGGCAGGTAGCCTTTCGGCTCCGGTTGCTGCGAGAGCGCAGAGCCACGGGCCGGAATCGGTGGCCGATCTCGCCGAGCCGCTTCTCGATGCGGTGGTGAATATTTCCACCTCGCAGAACGTCAAGACAGACGGCAAGGGCCCGGTTCCGCCGCGTTTGCCGGAGGGATCGCCCTTCCAGGAGTTCTTCAAGGATTATTTCGACAGCCAGAAGCCCGAAGGCGGCGAAAAGGTGAGTTCGCTGGGTTCGGGTTTCGTCATTGATCCGGCCGGTTATGTCGTCACCAACAACCACGTCATCGAGGGTGCCGATGCCATCGAGGTGATTTTCCCCAACGGCTCGAAGCTCAAGGCGACGCTGGTCGGCACCGATACCAAGACCGATCTTTCCGTCCTGAAGGTGGAGCCGAAAGCACCGCTGAAGGCGGTCAAGTTCGGCGATTCGCGCAGCATGCGCATCGGCGACTGGGTGATGGCCATCGGCAATCCCTTCGGGCTCGGCGGTTCGCTGACCGTGGGTGTCATTTCCGCACGGGGGCGTAATATCAATGCCGGCCCCTATGACAATTTCATCCAGACGGATGCGGCCATCAACAAGGGCAATTCCGGCGGTCCGCTCTTCAACATGAAGGGTGAGGTTATCGGCATCAACACGGCGATCATTTCCCCGAGCGGCGGTTCGATCGGCATCGGTTTCGCCGTTCCGACCGAGCTTGCCCAGAATATCGTCCAGCAGCTCATCGAGTTCGGCGAGACCCGCCGCGGCTGGCTCGGCGTTCGTGTCCAGCCCGTCACTGACGATGTGGCCGCGAGCCTCGGCATGGACAGCGCCAAGGGTGCGCTGATATCAGGCGTCGCCAAGGGCGGCCCGGTGGAGAACGGCCCGATCCAGGCCGGCGATGTCGTCCTGAAATTCGACGGCAAGGATATTCACGAAATGCGCGACCTCCTGCGGATCGTGGCGGAAAGCCCTGTCGGCAAGGAGGTCGATGTGGTGATCCTGCGTGACGGCAGGCAAGAGACCGTCAAGGTCAAACTCGGCCAGTTGCAGGATACGACGGACGAAAAGGCCTCGACCGAAGATCAGCAGAGCGAAGATGGCGATGGCGGCGTGGTTGCGCCCGAAGATGATGGCGGCGCCGACGATCAGGCGCAGGACCAGACGCCGGAAGTGCGTGAAGCGCCGCAGAGCGTGCTCGGCATGAACCTCGTGGTACTCAGCAACGAGCTGCGCACCGAAAAGGGCATTGCCGAAAGTGTCGAAGGCGTGCTGGTGGCGAGCGTCGATCCGGGCTCGCCGGCCGAACAGAAGGGCATGAAGGCCGGCGATATCATCGTCGAGGTCGGGCAGGATTTCATGGAAGTTCCGGGCGACGTGCTGGTGCGCGTCAATGGCCTGAAATCCGAAGGCCGCAAGAATGCGCATATGATGGTGGCGGATGCGCAGGGCAATCTGCGCGTCGTGGCGCTGCCGCTGGAATAAGCTGCTTTTCACCCGCTCCGGCAGGAATCGGGTGGTTGCGGTCCCGTCATGTCCCTATCCCTTGGTCTCCATCAAACGGAGGCCAAGGATATGAAATTACTCGAAAACAAGGTTGCCATCATCACTGGCGCGTCATCCGGTATCGGCCGGGCGACGGCGATGTTGTTTGCTGCCGAAGGCGCGGCCGTCGTCATCAATGCGCGGGGTGAGGCGGCGCTGGACAAGGTTGCCGCAGAGATTCGTGAGACAGGCGGCCGTGTCCACACCGTTGTGGGTGATGCCGGCGTTGCGGAAACCCATTCCCTGATGGCGGAGGCGGCCGAGAGCGTGTTCGGCGGTCTCGATATCGCCGTCAACAACGCTGGCGCGGTCGGGGCCATGAAGCCTCTTGCGGAGATTTCGCCCGAGGAGTGGGATCACGTGCTGACCGCCAATCTCACCTCTGCCTTTCTGGGTGCGCGCAGCCAGATTCCGCTGATGTTGAAACGGGCCGGCGGCTCCATCGTCTTCACCTCCAGTTTCGTCGGCTCCAGTGCCGGCATACCGGGCATGGCCGCCTATGGCGCATCCAAGGCGGCGTTGATGGGACTGGTGAAAGGCATTACCGCCGATTATGCCGTCAAAGGCATTCGCGCCAATGCACTGCTGCCGGGCGGGGTCGATACGCCCATGGCCGGGGATACGGCCCAGAAGGAATGGGCTGCGGGTCTGCATGCGATGAAGCGCATTGCCCAACCGGAAGAAATGGCGCAGGCAGCGCTTTTTCTTGCAAGCTCGATGGCGAGCTTCGTCGCCGGGACGGCGCTGTTCGCCGATGGCGGCAATGCGGCGGTAAAGTAAGCCGTAAAATCGGGCGGGCGAGGAAATTATCGCGCCCGCCATTCCTCCAGCGTCAACGCATAGGTGACGTGTGGCCGCAGATGTGGATGGGTGTCTTCCGGCACGCGCGGATGGTCGAAATCGCGCGAAGGATCGCGTTTCAGGCCGATGCGTTCCATCACCGCCGTCGAACGATGGTTGTCATGCACGGCGAAGGAGACGATTTCCGGTGTTTCTTTCTCGTCAAAGGCCATAACGAGCAGCGATTGCGCGGCTTCGGTGACATAGCCGTGCCCCCAGAAGCGGGTGGCGAGCCGCCAGCCGATTTCCATGGTGCCGATCGGGAAGGGCGGATCGAGGTTCATGACGGGGGATATGCCGCAGAAGCCCATGACTTCACCGGTTTCCCGCAGCTCCATGGCGTAAAAGCCATAACCGCTGCCGCGGATCATACCATTGATGGTTTCCAGCACCGCGTCCGCTTCCGCATGGCTGCGGCGGAAGGGGAAAAATTCCATGACCTTCTCGTCCGCATTGATTTCGCGGAACAGGTCGCGGTCGCTCTCCTTCCACTCGCGCAGAATGAGTCTTTCTGTCTCACGAATGATCATGGAATGACAAAATCCGTCTTGCGATAACCCTGGATATAAAGAAGCGCGGTCAGATCGCCATGGTCGATGCGCATCCGCGCTTCGGCGGCGACGGCGGGCTTTGCGTGCAGGGCGACACCGGCGCCGGCCAGATGCAGCATGCCGAGATCGTTGGCGCCATCGCCGACCGCCATCGCCTCTTCCGGTGAAATGCCGAGCTTTTCGGCAATCTGGTTCAGCGCATCCACCTTGGCCTGTTTGCCGAGGATGGGTTCGGCCACCGTGCCATCAAGCTCGCCATTGGCTTCGCCGAGCAGATTGGCGCGGTTCTCATCGAAACCGAGCATGGCGGCGACACGGTTGGTGAAGACGGTGAAGCCGCCGGAAACAAGCGCCGTGTAATAACCTTTCGCCTTCATGGTGGCGATCAGTTCCTTGCCACCCGGTGTGAGGGTAATGCGTTTTTCGATGACATCATCGATGACCGAAACAGGCAGGCCTTTCAGCAGCGCGACTCGCTCACGCAGCGCCGGTTCGAAGGCGATCTCGCCATTCATGGCGCGGGCGGTGATGGCGGAGACCTTTTCCTTCAGCCCGACTTCGGCCGCCAGCTCATCGATGCATTCCTGGCCAATCATGGTCGAATCCATGTCGGCGATCAGCAGCTTCTTGCGCCGTTGATCCTGCTCCTGGATGACGATGTCTATTTTCCGATCGACGATTGCCATTCGGAGGAGACGATCAGCCGCGTCTGCGTCGGTTCCCTCGGGGAGCGCGATATCGCAGGCGATGCCATCGGCCAGCCAATAAAGGCCCGATGCGTTGACGGCCTTTGCGGCCGCTTCGCCGAGGGCCGGTGTCAGAACAGGATTTGACGGATTGGCGATAAGCGTGGCAACGAGAGCCATGATGAAAAACCTTGATGAGAATTTTGATGCGATCCTGATAACCGGCCCGACGGCAAGCGGCAAGTCCGCGCTTGCGCTTCGTCTGGCGCGGGAGCGGAACGGCGTCGTCATCAATGCCGACAGCATGCAGGTTTACGACACGCTGCGGGTGCTGACCGCCCGGCCTTCGGAAGACGAGATGGAGGGTGTGCCGCATCATCTCTACGGCCATGTGCCGGCAAGCAGCCTCTATTCGACGGGTGAATGGCTGCGGGATATTTCCGCGCTGCTTTCCGATCTGCGTGCTGAGGGGCGTTTTCCCGTCATCGTCGGCGGCACCGGTCTTTATTTCAAGGCACTCACGGGTGGCCTCTCCGATATGCCCGCCATACCCGATGGCATCCGCGACGGATTTCGTACCCGGCTGATCGAGGAAGGAGCAGCGGTGTTGCATACCGAATTGTCGCGCCGTGATCCGGCCATGGCGGAGATGCTGCAGTCGGGAGACGGGCAGCGTATCGTCCGGGCACTGGAGGTGCTCGAGGCGACGGGAAAATCGATCCGCGATTTCCAGCGTGCCAGCGGCCCGGTAATCGTCGATCCCGAGCGGGCGCAGAAATTCGTCGTCCTGCCGGAGAAGCCGGTGCTGCATGACCGTATCAACCGCCGTTTCGAGGCGATGATGGAAAGTGGTGCAGTGGAGGAGGTGCAGGCGCTTCTCGCGCTTAATCTTGCACCCGATGCAACGGCGATGAAGGCGATCGGCGTTTCGCAGATAGCCGACATGCTTGCAGGGCGCATGGGCGAGGCGGAGGTGATCGAAAGATCGGCTGCCGCGACCCGGCAATATGCCAAACGGCAGATGACCTGGTTCCGCAACCAGATGGGCGACGACTGGACGCGCATCCAGCCGTGAAGGGGGCCTAATCCTTGCGGTAAAGGCTGCCGAGCGGTTTTTTCAACAGGCTTTCGCGCAGCGAAGGGCGCGTCTCGCCGGGCGGCGGGCCATTCTGCGCCTGCATCTGGAAACCGGCCTTGCGCAACTCGTTGACGGCGCCGGAGGTGGGGTCCGCCGAGGCGTTTGTGGTTGGCGCAGGCGGTGCGCGTCCGGGCAGCATGTCCGGGCGATAGGGTTCATACCCCTCTGATGCGGGCGCTCCCAATTCACGCTTCCAGCTGTCGATCTCGTCCGTCGCCCGGCTTGGCGGGGTCGGTTCCGGCTGGTCGGAAAAAGCCGCTTCCACGCTTTGCTGGAAACCGGTGATAACGGGCTTGGCCGTGGCGCGCATGCGGGTGACGATGCTGTTCAGGTCGACCGTATCAGGGGTTTCATGGTTTACATGGCTGGTGATGCCGCTCGCCTTCGGCAATTTGGCCGTCACGACACGGTCGAAGCGCATGCGCATCGGCACATTCACGGCCTCGCCGAAGGCAATGGCCTCGCCATTGCCGATGGAAGAAAGGAAACTCGTGGTCGAGGTCGATGCGTTCGGCACGGCGGAGAGAATGATCTTCTGGTCGATCTCGTTCGACAGCCGCATGGCGAACAGGGTCGAGCATTGCGACAGGATGGTCTGGTCCAGCTCGCTTGGCCGCTGACTGATGACGCCGAGCGAGATGCCGTATTTGCGGCCTTCCTTGGCGATCTGGGCGATGGATTGCCGGGTGGGGAAAAAGCCGCGTTCGGGGTCAGCCGGAACATAACGGTGCGCTTCCTCGCAGACGACGAGCATATGCAGCGAGCCGCGCGCCAGCACCGCCAGTTCGAAGGACATGCGGCAGAGCACCGAGACCACCGAATTCACCACTTCGGAGGGGATGCCTGAGAGCTGGAACACCGAAATCGGTTTGCCTTCCCCGGGTATGCGGAAAATATGCGCGACCGTCTCCAGAATATTGTCGTTGATCGTATTGCTGGAGAACATGAAATTGTAGCGCGTGTCGTTGATGGCCGAGAGGATGCGGCCTTTCAGCGTGCGCAGGGCGGGTTTTTCGCCGCGCCCTTCCAGCCTGCCGATGCGTTCATCGATGAGGGCGAGAAGATCGGCGATGCGGTAGGGCACCGGCGTATCGGGCGTGATCGCGCTTTTGTCGGCCGTGCGGCGCACGGCGGAACCTTCGGTGCCGCGAAATGCCTTTTTCGCTTCCGGAACGAGATCTCGAAGGAAATCCATTTCTTCCGGCACGGGCTTGCGTCCGCGGAAAATCACTTCCGCAAACTCCTCAAGGCGCATCAGCCAGAAGGGCAAATCCAGCGTGTCGGTGTCGATGACCACCGAGTGATCGGGAAAAGCGGCCGCGAATTCATTATGCGGATCGAGAATGAGGACGCGCAGTTTCGGGTCGGTCTCGATCGCCTTGTTCAGCAGCAACGAAACGGCGGTGCTCTTGCCCACACCCGTCGAGCCGACAACGGCGAAATGTTTGGCAAGCATCTGCGGAATGCTGATGGCGGCGTCGATCGTGTCGTCCTGGGTCAACTTGCCGATGACGCAGGCGTCGCGTTTGCCGCTGTCGTAGATCTTTGCAAGGTCGCTGGTGCGGATGCGGTGCGCCACCGCGCCGAGATAGGGGTAACGGGAGATGCCGGTGGAAAAACGTTCGCTGCCGTCTTCGGTGCGATAGACTTCGCCCACGAGTTCCACGTCGATCAGCAGCCTGTTTGGCCTGTCCGCTGCCCAATAATCTTCGCCGGTGCGCATGGCAAAGACCAGCGCGGTGACACGGCTCGTGCCCATTTCGATGGAGATCAGGCGTCCGACGGACCAGAGCTGCGACACATCGGTGGAGCCGGGTTCCGTTTCGGCGGCAATGGTGGCGTGCGCCCCGTTACAGGCGATGACGCGGCCCAGCATGCGGTTTGCCGGTTGCTGGCCGGATCGCCGTTCGTTTTCGTCCATGCGGGACGCGTTATGAAACGTGTCGTTATTCACATTTTTTCCCGGTACATGCGGATGATCGCGGTGGTTCGGGCAACATCTGCCTACTCGATATAAAAGATTATGCTTAACAACAGGTGTATCAGCCGCGTTCGAAAATTTCGCCAAAGTCCCCTCTGGGGTAATAAAAGAAGGCGGTGGTGATTTTTTCCTGCAATATGCGTTGACGGCTGGGGCTTTTGTGGCTAACACTCCGGCCCATGAAAAATCTTAACGTACTTATCGTGGTGGGACGGCGCATGGGCAGGATGGTGTAACCATCCGGCGAAAGCACCCATGCGCTGAACGAGGCTCCTCTAGGGGCCTTTTTTTATGTCTTCAAACAGGCCCTCGGGCTCCTCGATATCCAAAGCCAAAGCGGGATGGAAACAGGCAATGACGGATAAGGACAATACGGAAAACAGCAATCGCATGACAGGTGCGGAGATCGTTCTGCAGGCGCTGAAGGACAATGGCGTCGAGCACATCTTCGGTTATCCCGGCGGTGCCGTGCTTCCGATCTATGACGAGATTTTCCAGCAGGAAGACATCCAGCATATCCTCGTGCGCCACGAGCAGGGTGCCGGCCATGCGGCCGAAGGTTATGCCCGCTCCACCGGCAAGGTCGGCGTCATGCTCGTCACCTCAGGTCCCGGCGCCACCAATGCGGTTACCCCGCTGCAGGATGCGCTGATGGATTCCATTCCGCTCGTCTGCCTGTCCGGCCAGGTTCCCACCACGCTGATCGGTTCCGACGCGTTCCAGGAATGCGATACCGTCGGCATCACGCGCCCCTGCACCAAGCACAACTGGTTGGTCAAGGACGTCAACGAGCTGGCGGGCATCATTCATGAGGCCTTCCGTATTGCGCAGACGGGTCGTCCCGGTCCTGTCGTCGTCGATATTCCGAAGGACATCCAGTTCGCCACCGGCACCTACACCCCGCCTTCCGCCGCCACCCAGCATGAGAGCTACAAGCCGAAGGTTCAGGGCGACCTCAACGCCATTCACGCCGCCATCGACCTGATGTCCAAGGCGAAGAAGCCTGTCTTCTACACCGGCGGTGGCGTTATCAATTCCGGTCCGGAGGCAACCCGTCTGCTGCGCGAGCTGGTCGAGCTGACCGGCTTCCCGATCACCTCGACGCTGATGGGTCTTGGCGCCTATCCGGCTTCCGGCAAGAACTGGCTCGGCATGCTGGGCATGCACGGCTCTTACGAAGCCAATATGACGATGCATGATTGCGATGTCATGGTCTGCATCGGCGCGCGTTTCGACGACCGTATTACCGGACGCATCAATGCGTTTTCGCCGAATTCCAAGAAGATCCACATCGACATCGATCCGTCCTCGATCAACAAGACCGTTCGTGTCGACGTGCCCGTTATCGGCGATGTCGGGCATGTTCTGGAAGACATGGTTCGCCTGTGGCGGGCTCTGCCGAAGAAGCCTGAAAAGGCGCAGACGGCGGACTGGTGGGCGCAGATCGAGCGCTGGCGCGCCCGCAACTCTTTCGCCTACAAGAACTCCAACGATGTCATCATGCCGCAATATGCATTGCAGCGGCTTTATGAGGCGTCGAAGGGACGCGACACCTACATCACGACGGAAGTTGGCCAGCACCAGATGTGGGCGGCGCAGTTTTTCGGCTTCGAGGAGCCGAACCACTGGATGACTTCGGGCGGCCTCGGCACCATGGGCTACGGCCTGCCGGCAGCCATCGGCGTACAGGTGGCTCATCCCGAAGCGCTGGTCATCGACATTGCCGGTGATGCCTCGATCCAGATGTGTATCCAGGAAATGTCCTGCGCCATTCAGTATGGCCTGCCGGTGAAGATTTTCATCCTCAACAACCAGTATATGGGCATGGTTCGGCAATGGCAGCAGCTGCTGCACGGCAACCGCCTGTCCAACTCCTATACCGAAGCCATGCCTGATTTCGTCAAGCTGGCGGAAGCCTATGGCGCAGTCGGCATGTACTGCGACGATCCGAAGGAACTGGATGACAAGATCGCCGAGATGATCGCGGTCAACAAGCCGGTTATCTTCGATTGCCGCGTTGCCAATCTTGCCAATTGCTTCCCGATGATTCCGTCTGGTAAAGCCCATAACGAGATGCTGTTGCCGGATGAGGCGACGGATGAAGCCGTTGCCAACGCCATTGACGCCAAGGGCCGTCAGCTAGTCTGAGCCGGGAGAGGAAAAGGACATGAACGCACACCTACAACCCACCGGCTCCGCCTATTTCATCCAGAAGGAAACGGCTGCCGTTGAAAATCACACGCTGTCGGTTCTCGTCAGCAACGAGCCGGGCGTTCTCGCCCGGGTCATCGGCCTGTTTTCCGGCCGTGGTTACAACATCGAAAGCCTGACGGTTTCGGAAACGGAACATGAGGCGCATCTGTCGCGCATCACCATCGTCACGCGCGGCACGCCCATCGTGCTGGAGCAGATCAAGGCGCAGCTGGAACGCATCGTGCCCGTGCACCGGGTTCTCGATCTCACCGTCCGTGCCCGCGAACTGGGGCAGGAACGGCCGATCGAGCGCGAAGTGGCGCTCATCAAGGTTGCCGGCACGGGCGAAGTCCGCGCTGAAGCGCTGCGCCTTGCCGATGCGTTTCAGGCCAAGGTGGTGGATGCGACGGTGGAGCATTTCATCTTCGAGATCACCGGCAAGTCATCCAAGATCGACCAGTTCGTGGCGATCATCAAGCCGCTTGGCCTGATCGAGATTTGCCGCACCGGTATCGCGGCGATGAACCGCGGCCCGCAGGGGATGTGATCTCCCAACGCGAGAAGTGCCGTCCAATATCAAGCCCGCGCTACGTTGCGGGCTTGTGTTTTTCCAACTATAGTCCGGTGCGTTTTCCAAAGGGGATGATGCGTGCATTTCCTGCACGACCGGGGTTCTGCGGTGGTTCATCCGCGGGCCGCGTCACGACGAGACGACCGCCGACACCTTCGGCCAGCGCCGCGCTTTCGCGCATTCTGCGAAGCTGGGCCCGTGCTTCCGGTGTCGCCGTGCCGATCAGCCTTTCAACGCCGTCGACGCCACCTGGAACCGTCAGCCGACGTTTGGCATCAGGCATCGTATACCCATGTTCGCGAGAGTAGCGAAGGGTTAGTTGATAATGATCCGACAGGCCTTGTTCGGGATTTGCTCCGACATGGCAAACCCGGAAAGAAACGGAATCGTCCTCCACCCCGAAGATGTCGCCATCGGGGATGATATATCCGTTTTTCTCGGTAGCGATTTTGATGAAACTCAGGGCGCCCGCATATAATTCCGTCCAGGGAACCGGCGCGGCTTCCACGTGGATTTCCCGCCCAATATAGTCTGCTGCCCCCAAGGTGTGGATGCCGACATATTGCTTCGCCGATCCCCGGGGCGGTTCCGGACCGTAAAGGCAGGGATGAACCGTCAGCGGACCGATGGGCTCTCCCACGACTGTCGTGAAGTTGGCGGATGAAAACACCATGTTGCTCTGTGTCCAGTGGATCAGGCTTGCAGGCATTTCCGCGCAGATTGTTTCGCAGGCAATCGACAGGACTTTGATCCGCTCGAGAAACTCGGCAAGCGAATGTCCGGGCTGGTGCATGCCGAGTTCGTTGAACAGGCTCGAAATACCTTTTTCCCGCATCACGCCGCCGAATACACCGTGCTGCACATAGACAAGCAGATGGGATTTATGGCGTCTGATACGGTCTGTGGCATCGGGCACCAGCATGGTGGAGATTGGTGAGCCGAGTGTGCCAGCGAAAACGCCGTGATCCGCCGGCCTGGCCATGAACTCGATGGTGACCTGAAGATCGTTCGGCCCGAACATCTGCACATAGGTCGAAGACATTCCGGGGCACGTCAGGGGCATGCCGAGCCGGTTGAACACGGTTTGAAGCTGCTTGATCAGACCCGGTAATGGCGAGGAGGTGAAGTTGCCTTCCAAAAGGAGGGCTGCTTGCATTTGATTGGTATATTTCCCGATCATAATACTGGTGATCCCGATTAATATATCAGTATCATCACGCATTCCGGTTGCGCTATCGTAAATATAGATCGTGAAGTTTAATCAATCTCACTCTTTCATTTGACTTCTGTTATGATTATTAGAGTTTTTGTATATTGATATTTATTCGTGCTCATATTTCGTTCTTTGCGCTTCGATGTTTACGTTTCAAAGAATGCCAGTTGGCAATGAAGTTTCTCCGAATCTGATTCCGATCCGAAAACTCGATCCGCTGTTGTCAGCCGTTCGGCCTGTGGTTTGTCGTATCCATTCGATGAATTTATATTCAACCATATGGTTGACTTTCCGCGTCGACAGTCCATATTCAACAACATGGTTGAATTATCCGCTTCACATCTCGACACCGTCTTTCATGCCCTTGGCGACGCCACGCGACGCACGATGCTGCGTGACCTTTCCCGTGGAGAGCGAACGGTGAGCCAGTTGGCGCAACCCTTCGACATATCGCTCGCGGCAGTCTCGAAACATATCAAGGCGCTGGAAAATGCGGGGCTTATCCGCCGCGAGGTGAGGGGGCGCATCCATGTCTGCCGCCTTTCGCCCGAACGGTTGGCGGAGGCACATGAATGGCTGGATTTCTACCGGCAGTTCTGGGGCAGTCGCCTCGATATTCTTGAGCAGATGCTCAGGGAGGAAGATCAGGGAAAAATCCCTACAGATGGAGGAAATGACAATGGCTGATATAGCAATGCCTGACGCCTATGGTCGTCTCGTCGAGCCCACCACCTTAAAGATCGAACGGCTGCTGCCAGGACCGATCGAGCGGGTATGGGCCTATCTGACACAAAGCGATCTTCGCCGCCGCTGGCTGGCATCGGGCGAAATGCGGCTTGCGGCGGATGCGCCGTTCGAGCTCGTCTGGCGTAACGACGAGCTTTCCGATCCGCCGGGCCGTCGCCCCGAAGGCTTTTCCGAAGAGCACAGGATGGCTTCCCGCATCATCACCGTCGTTCCACCGCACCGCCTCGTCTTCAGTTGGGGCGAGGGCGCGGAAGTGTCCATCGAGCTTCAGGCCCTGGGCAAGGACGTGCTTCTGACGCTGATCCATCGCCGGCTGGCGGACCGTACGACCAAGCTCAATGTCAGCGCCGGCTGGCACGTGCACCTCGATATTCTCGCAGCCCGGCTTCAGGAAGAGGAGCCCGGTCCCTTCTGGGATACCTGGCTGGGGCTGAAAGAGGAATATGAGCAGCGCATACCGTAATGATCGCGATGCGTTCTCATGATCTGACGGCGCGGCTTGTCGCGCCGTTTCGGCTGGTCCGTGCCTGATGTCTGATGCCCGAACAACAAGCCTGCTCATCGGCGTGGCGTTCACATTCCGATTCAACCGCTTGAGCGATTGATTCCGAAGAGTTTCGTAACTCTCTGTTCCCTCACAGCATTTCCAGCGAGGTCTTGCGTGTTGGCGGCGGGAAGACGGCATCCAGTGCTGCCAAGTCTTCCTCGGTTATTTCAAGATCGGTCGCGCCGCGATTTTCCTCGACACGGGAAACGCTGGCGGATTTCGGAATGGCGATGACGCCGTCCCTTTCCAGAAGAAAGGCCAGCGCCAGTTGCGCCGGTGTCGCCTGATAGGCCTTGGCGATGCGGATGAGTTCGTGGTTCTTCAAAATGCGGCCCTGCTCGATGGGGGAATAGGCCATCAGCGGCACGCCGCGCTCCTGGCACCAGGGTAGCAGCGAAAACTCGGGTCCACGCCGGGACAGGTTGTAGAGTACCTGATTGGCGGCGCAGTTCTTGCCGCCGGGAACCGCAAAAAGCTCCTCCATGTCGTCTGTATCGAAATTGGAGACGCCCCAGTCGCCGATCTTGCCGTCGCTCTTCAGCCTTTCGAAAGCCGCCACGGTTTCTTCGAGGGGATGCTCGCCGCGCCAATGCAGCAGATAGAGGTCGATGTGATTTGTGCCAAGCCTTGAAAGGCTGCGCTCGCAGGCCTCCGCCGTGCCTCTGGCGCTGGCGTTCCAGGGATAGACCTTGCTGACCAGAAACACGTCGTCCCGTTGGCCGGCAATGGCCGCGCCGACCACCTCTTCCGATCGGCCATCCGCATACATTTCCGCCGTGTCGATCAGCGTCATGCCAAGATCGATCGCCTTGCGGATGCTTTCGACCTCCTGTGGCGCGGATGATCGCGTCTCCCCCATGTTCCAGGTGCCGAGGCCAAGGGCCGGAACCTCCTTTCCGGAGGGCAGGGTGACGGAAGGAATATCGTCATACATGGGGTCGCTCCAGCGGTTGTTGATTGAACAATAGAACTTTGTTCCGACTTCTCAAAGCCGGCACGGACAGGATCGATCCATCAAAAAAATTGACCTCGACCATCGATCCGGCGGGGTGGCCTGATGGTGGCCCGGCGGATAGGATTTTGGCTCAAGGAGAGATCATGACCATCGAAACTTTCATCGCGCTGGTGCTGTTTGCCTTCACCACCTCCATCACGCCCGGCCCGAACAACATGATGCTGTTTGCGTCAGGCGTGAATTTCAGTTTCCGCCGCACCATCCCGCATATGCTGGGCATCGGCGCGGGGTTTCTGTCGCTGCTGATCGGGGTCGGCTTCGGTCTCGGCGCGTTGCTGCATTCGGTGCCCGTGCTCTACACCGGGCTGAAATTCGCAGGCGGGCTCTATCTCGTCTGGATCGCGTGGAAGATCGGCACCTCGCGCAGCCTCAGCGAAGGTTCGGCCGCATCCGAGCCGATGAGTTTCCTCGCAGCCGCCGCCTTTCAATGGGTCAACCCGAAGGCCTGGGTGATGGCGGTGACGGCGATGGCGACCTATACGGATGAGGGGCAATATTTCATCACCGTCCTTGTCGTCGGGGTGGCCTTCGCCGCGGTCAATCTTCCCAGCGTTTCCACCTGGGCCGGTTTCGGTTCGGCCCTGCGCGACTGGCTGGCTGTCCCGGTCCGGCTCAAATGGTTCAATATCACCATGGCCGTACTTCTCGTCATCAGCCTCTGGCCGATGCTGAAATAGCGGTCTTCACGTCGGAAATTGCCGGTAACATTCCTCCGCGATTGCCTGCACCTCGTCGCGCGTCAGCTCGGCGGACACGGCGTAGCCCAGTTCATTGTCGATCCAGTAGAAGGTCTCGATGCCGTCGGCGCTGGCCATGCGGAAGCTGGTGGTGCGGTTTTCCTCATTATGGCCGATCAGCACCGTCACCCGGCGGCCGGTCTTGTCCTGATACATCAGCATCGCACCCGGCTTGCCGCTGACGGGGATAAGACGCCCGCCGACGAGGTCGTATCCGATCTTCGAGAGATCGGGGATGGTGAAGGGGTAACCGAGCCGCTTGCCGAGCCATGTGGCGAGATGCTGCTGTTCTCCGGCGCCGACTTCGACGGGATGGCGCACCTCGCTCGCATAGATGAGATAGGCGGATTTCGCCTGTGCCGGAATATCCGTCGTCAGCGACGCCAGGGTCACGTCCTGCGGCGTGGAAAAAGACGGCGGCAGAAGCCTGCCCGCCGCAGCACCCGCCACGAAGATCAAGAGGGCTGCCGCTGTTTGCAGGAGAACCGGTTTTGCCCGCCATGCGCTATCCCTCTTTTGCGGATTGAGCATCGATGCATCATGCGGATGCGCGGCGGCATAGGAGGCAAAGGCATTGCGCAGAATATCGGCCTGATTTCTCCACGCCTGCACCCGGGCCTGGTCTTCCGGTCTTTCCGCCAGCCAGGCCTCGACAGCCGCGCGATCGTCGTCGGAAAGAAGTCCGTCGACATAGGCGTGCAGATCGTCTTCGGTTATGGCCTCTAGCCGTTTCATCGTGGTCTCCGCAGGGGAATGATATTATCCGCCGCCAGATGTTGGCGAAGGGTCTCGCGGGCGCGGGACAGTCTGGACATGACGGTGCCGAGCGGGATCGACAATGTCTCGGCCGCCTCCTGATAGCTGTAACCCTCCACCGTCACCAGCATCAGCACCGCGCGCATATCAGGCGAAAGAAGGGCGAGCGCGCCATGCAGGCGGTCGTTCTCCAGCGTGTCGGAGAGCGTCTCCGTGACGGCGATGCTCTCATGGCCGTCCAGGCTCTCGGACGGGTGGCGTTTCTCGGCGCGGTGGCGGTTACGATAAAGATTCGTCATTATCGTGTAAGCCCATGTTTTCAAACCCGTTCCGCGCCATTGCCTTTTATTGGCCAGCGCCTTTTCCACGCAGTCCTGCAAGAGGTCCTCGCCATCGGCGTCGGAACGGGAAAGGCTGCGGGAATAACGGCGCAGCATGGGCATCAGCGCCAGCATTTCGGTTTCGAAACTGCCGGCTGCGGGGGAATGGTTCCCCCGCTTTTCGTCCGTCATGCCATCAGGGTTTTGCGGCATCCCATACACCGTTCATACCGTCGCCGGTGGCGTCGCCTTTTTTCGTGTCCTTGACCCAGTAATAAAGCGGCATGCCGTCCTTCGCCCATTGCATCTTGCCATCCTTGCGCTTCACGAGGGAATAGGCGCCCTCGGCCTTGTCGCTGGCGGCTGCGAAAAACGGCGGCCAGTTCACCGCGCATTTGTCATAACAATTGGATACGCCCTTCTTGTCGTTCTTGAAAGTGTAGAGCGTCATGCCTTTTTCGCCCGCCAGCACATCGCCCTTGGCGGTCTTGACGGTTTCGACCGCAGGGGCTGCATAGGCCGTTCCGGCAAAAGCCAGAACGAGGGTGGGAACGATAAAGCGGATCTTCATGGACATATCCTCCTTGGTTCGGGGGCGGGCTCAAGCCGCCAGCACATCAAGAGACACCGCAACCCTATTGATTATTCCCCGTTTCGAATATTTTTAAACTTATCCATTGAGCTAAGTGTTTTGTCGTGATAGTTAGCCTTATGGAAAACTATTCAGACGCGCTCGACGACATCTTCCAGTCTCTTGCCGATCCGACCCGCAGGGCAGTGATCCTGCGGCTGGGCGGCGGGGAGGCGAGCATCGGAACGCTGGCCGAACCCTTCGACATGGCCTTGCCATCCTTCATGAAACATATCCGCCAGCTGGAGGAGGCGGGGCTGATCGTGACCCGCAAGCAGGGGCGTGTCCGGTTCTGCGCGCTGGAGAAACAGCGGTTTTCCATGCTCGATGGCTGGCTTTCGCAGCAGCGCGCCATCTGGGAGGGCCGCACCGACCGGCTCGAGCAATTTGTCATGGCGCAACAGGACAGGATGTCCAGCAAAGGGGAGAATGACCAATGACCGAGACTTTCAATCCCGATCTCGACCTGAAGATTTCACGCATCATAAGGGCGCCGCGCCGGCTCGTCTGGAATGCCTGGACGGACAAGGCCAGCCTCGAACAATGGTGGGTGCCGCATCCCGGCCAATGCCGCGTCGACCGCATGGAGCTTTATCCTGGCGGTGCTTTCGAGACACGCTACAGCGAGGATGGGGCGGCATTCGGTCCGCATGTCAACGGATGTTTCCTGGCGGTGGATCATGAGGAGCGTCTCATCTTCACCGATGCGCTGACTGCGGGTTTCCGGCCCTCTGCAGAGCCGTTCCTCACCGCCGTGATGACGTTTCGCGAGCACCCCGAGGGCATGGAATACGTAGCCTATGCCATGCACAACAACCTGGCCGACCGCGACAGGCATGCGGAGATGGGCTTCTTCGACGGCTGGAACACGGTTGCGGAGCAGCTGGCGCAGCTTGTCGAGAAGCAGGCGGCGCATTGAGCCGCATCAGCCGAACAGAGGAATATCCGGCTTGTTGAGCATGAGCCAGATGATGCCGAGAACCGCGAAGAAGGCGGGAAAACCGCAGGCGAACCAGATGCGGTAAAGGCGGAACCACTGGGCCGGCAAGGCTTGTCCGGTGGCGGCGCAATCACGGGCGATATCGCGCAGCCTGATCTGGATCCACACCACCGGCAGCCAGAAAATGCCGGTGAAGACATAAAGGCCAAGCGAAAGGGCGATCCAGCCTTCCGTCAGCGGCCAGCCGATGATGCGCGCCAGAAAATAGCCGGTCACCGGCTGGATGATCGCGGCGGTGGCGGTGAAGATCGTATCGGCAATGACGACCGTGCCGGCCACATGCGCGATCAGCGCCGGGTTTGCCGTTCGCCGTGCCATCACCATAAAAAAGGCGATGCCCGCGCCGGTGCCGAACAGCACCGTCGCGCCGATGACATGGGCGAGCCGCAGCAGTTCCTCAAGCGTCATCAGCGTTCATCCAGCGTGGCGAGGGCAACGAGCGTCAGGGCGATGGAAGGCAGAACCTTGACAAGGGGACCGAGGGGATCGAGCCACAGGCCCGGTTCCAGCAGGCTACCGCCCGTCAGATAGGCGGCGCTGACCAGCAGCATGCCGATGAGCGCCTTTCCGGCGAGTGGGCGCAGCAGCACGGTGACGCCGAGGGCGATATCGATGAGGCAGGTGACAAGTGTGAGGGTCACGGCCGGCGCCTTCGGCATGAAGGCCAGAAAATGCGCCGCCGCGCGGTCGATTTCGAACAGCGGAATAAGGCCGGACAACAGCCAGAATAGAGACAGGCAGAGGATGACCAGCGGTTTCAGCAGATAAGATCTGGCAAACCACAGGTCCTGCACGCCGGATGGATGGGCCGTCAGCGTCTGTTTCAGGCTCTTGAGCGGCGGCGTCACCGGTTGCAACCTCTCTTCGGTGACGATGCCTTCCGACATGACCTTCATGGCGGTCGAGCGGAGCGGGGAGCGCCAACCGAGCCTGCCCGCGGCATCCGCCAACAGGCTGACGGGCCGCATGAGGGCTGCCGGAAGGTTTACGACGGGTGCGGGGGACAGTCCGAGCCATTGTCGGTGCGCGGTAACGACATCCTGCAATGTCAGCGTTTCTTCAGCGGCGAGTTCGAGATCGCTGCCGGGTGGAATTTCACCATCGATGGCCGCACAGACGGCTTCCGCCACATCCTCGACCGCGACCGTTCGAACCGGCATTGTGCCATTGACGAGCGGGAGAAGGAAAGGAAAGCCGGCAAGCGCGCGCACCAGCGCCGTGCCGCCATGGGCATTGCGTCCGACAACCAGCGCTGGGCGCAGAATGACGTAAGGCAGGTCACTTGCGGTGAGCGCCTGATCGGCATGGCGTTTGGTGGCGAGAAATGGCAGGTCGGCCGCGGCTCCCGCTGTGCGGGCCGATATCTGGATGACGCGCTTGCCGCCCGCCTGCGCCGCCGCCTCGTAAAGCGCCAGCATGGCTTTTTCCTGTGTCGCCGCCAGATCGTCCGACAAGCCGTCCTGAAGTGCGCCGGCGCAATTGACGATGACGTCGTGATCCCTGACCAGCCTGTCCCAGTCCGCCGCCCGTGTCATGCGGGCGAGATCGGCGGAAATCCAGATCGCGAAAGGCCACTTGTCCCGCGCGCGGGCGACAGAGCGCGCCAGACCGCTGACGGCATGGCCACGGCCGTGCAGACTTGCTGTCACTTCCGAACCGATGAAACCTGTCGCGCCGAGAATCAATATCTTCATGCCGGGCATGATAGCGATCATGCCTTAAAAACCAGCCGTGTTTTATTGCCGCATTCTGGCGGGATGATTCATCTTTCGTTCTTTTTCTGTTGCGCATCAGGCTCGAATCCTGCGATGAGGGCGCATGTTATTTTCACCGCAACAGGACGAAGCGCTCAAGGCTGTTTCCCGCTGGCTGAAGGAAGGCCGGACGCCGGTTTTCCGGCTGTTCGGTTATGCCGGAACGGGCAAGACGACGCTTGCCAAGCATTTTGCGGAAAATGTCGATGGCGAGGTGCTGTTTGCGGCCTTCACCGGCAAGGCGGCGCAGGTGCTGCGTTCGCGCGGGGCGACAAATGCCCGCACCATCCATTCGCTGATCTACCGCCCGCGCGGCGAAGAAACGGTGGAGGACGAGGAGACCGGCAAGACCTCGATCGCGCCGATGTTCTCCATCAACCGCCAGAGCCCGCTCGCCAAGGCGGCGCTCATCATCATCGATGAATGTTCGATGGTGGACGAGCAGCTCGGCAAGGATCTGATGAGTTTTGGCACGCCCATCCTCGTCCTTGGCGATCCGGGGCAGCTGCCGCCGGTTTCGGGCGGTGGCTTTTTCACCGAGCAGGAGCCGGATTATCTGCTGTCGGAAATTCACCGTCAGGCCAAGGACAATCCCATCATCCATCTTGCCATGGATGTGCGGGAAGGTCGCGAGATCATGCGCGGCGATTACGGGACAGCGCAGGTGATTTCCAAATCCGAAGTGACGCAGTCGCTGGTGCTCGATGCCGACCAGGTGTTGGTCGGCACCAACCGCACCCGCCGCCGCTACAATCAGCGGCTTCGCGAGCTGAAGGGGTTTACCGCCGATTACCCGCAATCCGGCGACAAGCTGGTCTGCCTCCGGAACGATCCGGCCAAAGGCCTGCTCAACGGCTCGCTCTGGCAGGTGATGAGCTCTTCGCGCGAGACGGTGAAGCCCGGCATCAACCTGATGATCCGGCCGGAAGACGACGATATGGATCGCGGTGCGGCCAAGATCAAATTGCTGAAGGCGGCCTTCGAGGATGTGGAGACCGAAATTCCTTGGTCGACCCGCAAGCGTTATGACGAATTCGATTTCGGTTATGCGCTGACCGTGCACAAGGCGCAGGGTTCGCAATGGAACAATGTGGTTCTCTTCGACGAGAGCTATGCCTTCCGGGATTCCCGCGAAAGGTGGCTTTACACCGCCATCACGCGCGCGGCGGAAACCCTGACGATCGTTCGCTGAGATAGAGCATTTCCGGTTAATAACGGGCGCAGCGTCAATGCTCTATCTTTTTGTCTACGTATTGTCCGGACGGAAAACCGCTGTGCACTTTTCCTGGAAATGCCCTGTCAGGCGCGGATGACGCCGAGCAGAACCGCCTTGGCGACTGCCTGAAAGCGGTTGCTGGCATTGAACTTGCCGATGATCTTCGCCTCCAGCATGTTGAGATCGCTGCCGGAAAGGCCAAGAGCACGGGCAAGACGCACCGGGGCATAACCCTCCGCCATCAGTTCCAGGCATTTTCGTTCGGTGTCGGTCAGGGCGATATCCTTCGCCGGAGCCCGTTCCGCGCCATCCATGCCATCCGCATCCTCGTCGGTGACCAGCAGCTCCTCGATCTGCTGGGCCTGGCGCTGAAGGGTGGAAAGCTCGGCGGTCAATTCCCGCTTCCGCTGCCGCAGCGCGGCGTGGAATATATCGTCCGCCTCTTCCTGCGAGAGCGAACGGACGAGCTTTTCCATGATTTCGGTAATTGCGGCGACGGAAATGCCCACTTCGCGGCAGACGTTGATGACGGCCATGCGCTGGACGTTGCGGTGGGTGTAGACCCGCATCTGGCCGATGCGCTTGGAGGTCAGCAGCGCTTTTTCCTCGTAAAAATGCAGCGTCCGGTGGGTCACCCCGAAGATATTGGCCATATCGGCGATGGGGACGGGCTCCGCGGGCAGGGAGGAGGGCAGGCTTATGTCAGGTAAAAAGCTGCTGACCCTTAGATTGGGTTTATCCTCGTCGCCGTGACTTCCGAACGGCATACGGCCATCCTGCATTGTCTCCCCCTTTGCGCTCTTTGACAGTGTGCCTGCCTTTTTAAAGGTGTCCGTTGCTTGTTCCCCCAAGCCGGACATGTTTTCCGATCAAGACCTCATGCCAAACGCTACATCAGAACCGTAACGTGTATTGTCTGTTTTCGTTCCCGCAATAATAAAAAATTTGCCGGCCTCCTTGCGATTGGCCTCAACCTGCGTGAAACAGGATGTCAATTCCGAACCGGAGCGCCGATGCCATGCCCGCAAAACTTTCTGTCAATCTGAACGCAATTGCCATGTTACGCAACCGTCGCGATCTTCCATGGCCGGATGTCGCGCATTTCGGGCATATTGCACTGGCGGCGGGGGCAAGCGGGCTGACTGTACACCCGCGGCCGGATCAGCGCCATATCCGCTTTTCCGATCTGCCGGTGCTGCGTGCGCTCATCGACGACCGCTTCCCCGGTGCAGAGTTCAACATCGAAGGGTATCCGACCGAGGATTTTCTCGTTCTTTGCGAGAAGACCCAGCCCGAGCAGGTGACGCTGGTGCCCGATGACCCGTCGCAGGCGACGTCCGACCACGGCTGGGATTTCCGCAAACACGGCGTTTTCCTGAAAGACGTGGTGGGACGCCTGAAGGCTGGCGGCATGCGTGTTTCGCTTTTTGCCGATGGCGACGGAGACCGCGAGCCGGTGGAGCTGGCGGCCGAAACAGGTGCGGCGCGTATCGAACTTTACACCGGTCCCTATGGCGGCTGTTTTGACGATCCGCAAAAGGCTGACGCGCTTGTCGAGAAGCTGGGGCAGACGGCAGACCATGCCAAAGCGCTCGGCCTTGCCGTCAATGCCGGCCATGACCTTACGGTCGCAAACCTGCCCAAGCTGATGAAACATATCCCTTATCTGGCCGAGGTTTCCATTGGTCACGGGCTGACGGCGGATGCGCTGGAGTTTGGCATGGCTGAAACAGTCCGGCGTTTTTGTCGCGCCTGCGGTCAGGCTATTGCATAACCAAAGTCAATTTTTTTGCCTATAGTTAGCTGGCGCATGCTCCGTGCGCGAGCTTTTGAAGGCAGAGACATATGCAAGAACATCATGTTGTCGTCGTGGGTGGAGGCTTCGGCGGTTTGCAACTGGTACACGGGCTGGAGGGGGCCCCTGTCCGCATCACCTTGATAGATCGCCGCAATCATCACCTGTTCCAGCCATTGCTGTATCAGGTGGCGACCACGGCTCTCGCGACATCCGAAATTGCCTGGCCCATCCGCCATCTCTACCGCGACCGCAAGGAGGTGACGACCTTGCTTGCCGAGGTGACCGGTGTGGACCGGGCGGCACGAACGGTGCATCTGAATTCGGGTGAAGCGATCCACTTCGACACGCTGGTGCTGGCCACCGGCGCGCGCCATGCCTATTTCGGCCGTGACGAGTGGGAGCGTTCCGCCCCCGGCCTCAAGACGCTGGAAGATGCGACGACAATCCGCCGCCGCCTGCTTCTGGCCTTCGAAAGGGCCGAACTTGCCACCAGTGAGGAGGAACGGCAGGCGCAGCTGACCTTCGTCATCATCGGGGCAGGCCCGACGGGCGTGGAAATGGCCGGCATGATCGCCGAACTGGCCCACAAGGCGCTGCCGGCGGAATTCCGCAATGTGGACACCCGGAAGACCCGCGTGCTGCTCGTCGAAGCCGGCCCCCGCGTCCTGCCTGTTTTCACCGAGGACCTTTCCGCCTATGCCAAGGAAGCGCTTGAGAAGCTCGGCGTCGAGGTTTTGCTGGGCACGCCGGTGACGGCTTGCAGCGACGACGGTGTGACGGTGGGCGAGACCTATTATCCCTGCCGCACCGTGGTCTGGGCCGCCGGGGTGCAGGCGTCGCCCGCCGCCAAATGGCTTGATGCTGCCGCGGACAGGGCGGGGCGGGCCATCGTCGGACCGCATCTCAATCTCGAAGACGATGCCGATATCTTCGTCATCGGCGATACGGCCGCCGTCAATCAGGAGAACGGCAAGCCGGTGCCGGGCATTGCGCCCGCGGCAAAGCAGCAGGGCGCTTATGTTGCGAGGGTCATCAGGGCGCGGCTGGAGGGTAAGCCCTTGCCGGCGCCTTTCCGTTACAGCCATCAGGGCAATCTCGCCACCATCGGTAAACGCGCGGCGGTGATCGATTTCGGCAGGTTCAAGCTGAGGGGCGTGCTGGCGTGGTGGATATGGGGGCTTGCCCATATCTACTTTTTGATTGGGACCCGGTCGCGGCTTGCCGTGGCGTGGAGCTGGCTGTGGATTTATCTGAGCGGCCAGCACAGTGCGCGGCTGATTACCCAGAAAGAGACGCTGAAGGACGAGGGTTAAGGGTAGGCGGTTGAGGAAAAAGGGCGGGAAGCCAGCACTGCATTCTCTCTGCTCAGGGTGCGATGAAGCTTGTGAGCCTCCCTCCGTCATGCTCGGGCTTGTCCCGAGCATCTACAACGTAGCGAGTTGACGTGACATTGGCAGATCCTCGGCACAAGGCCGAGGATGAGGTCGAGTATGGCGAAAGGCCTTTCAAAAGATGGGGCGGGATTGGTGCTTCCCGCCCCTTTTTCAATCAAGACGTCGTCTTGATGTGCATCACGCGTCGAGCGAGGCCATGTCGATGACGAAGCGGTAACGCACGTCACTCTTCAGCACGCGCTCATAGGCTTCGTTGACGTCCTTGATGTCGATCTTCTCGATTTCCGAAACGATGTCGTGCTTGCCGCAGAAATCCAGCATTTCCTGGGTTTCCTTGATCGAGCCGATCATCGAGCCGGCCAGCGAACGACGGCCGGGAATGACCGAGAATGCGTGGACCGGGATCGCATGTTCCGGCACGCCGAGCAGAACCATCGTGCCGTTGACCTTCAGCAGGTTGAGATAGGCGTTCCAGTCGATTTCGGCCGAAACGGTGCACAGGATCAGGTCGAAGGTGCCGGCGAGCTTCTCGAAGGTCGAGGCGTCGCTGGTGGCGTAATAGTCCTTCGCGCCGAGCTTGAGGCCGTCTTCCTTCTTCGACAGGGACTGGGAGAGAACGGTGATATCAGCGCCCATGGCCGAGCCGATCTTCACGCCCATATGGCCAAGGCCACCCATGCCGACAATTGCAACCTTCTTGCCGGGGCCGGCATTCCAGTGCTGCAGCGGCGAATAGAGCGTGATGCCGGCGCAGAGAAGCGGCGCGGAGGCGTCAAGAGGCAGGTTTTCCGGAATGGCGAGGACGTAGTCTTCCCTGACGACGATATGGTCGGAGTAACCGCCCTGGGTCGCGGTCTTGCCGTCGCGTTCCACGGAATTGTAGGTCTGCACGAGACCCGGAAGGTACTGCTCGTTATCGACATCGCGCGTGGCGCAGCCGACGCAGGAATCGACGAAGCAGCCGACGCCGACATGGTCGCCGACCTTGAACCTGGTGACCTTGGAGCCAACGGCGCGGACGACACCGGCGATTTCGTGGCCCGGAACGATCGGGTACACGGCATTGTGCCATTCGTTGCGGACGGTGTGGATGTCCGAGTGGCAGATGCCGGCATATTTGATATCGATGACGACGTCGTCATCATTCGGCTCGCGGCGTTCGAAGGTGAACGGGGTAAGCGGCTTCGACGCGTCGGTCGCAGCATAACCTCTTGCAATAGCCATCTGAATATCCTTTCGGGAGTTGGGGACGGCGGACTATGCGATGGAAGCGTCAAGGGGCGTTAGAGCGATCCTCCGAGCTTCTTGCACGATCCTGCAAAAAATACCCGTGTGCTCTTTGCGGATGCCGGGCGGCTTTATAAATAAGAGACATCCAATATGTCTCTTCCTTCAGCCAGGGGATTTTCCCTCATGTCCTTGCCGTTCAATGTCTATCAGGAGATCGCCTCCATCGCCGCGCGGCACGCCACCCAGGACGGGGAGGTGCGGACGGCGATCGAATCCCTCGGCATCAGTCGGCGCACGATCCCCAGCGCGCCGTGCCACGGCAGTTACCGTCCCTCGCTCGCACTCGTGATCCAGGGCTCGAAAAGCGTTCAGCTGGGCACGGACACCATCAATTATGGCGCCGGCGACTATCTCCTGACGTCACTCGATCTGCCGGTTGCCTGGCGGGTGGTGGAGGCGAGCAGGGAGGTGCCGCACTTCTGCATCGCCCTTGCCATAGACAGTGAAAAGCTGCTCGATCTCATGAGCCGCGTACCGATCGATCCACCTTCGGATCCGGCGAATGGGCAACGCGGCATCGTCGTTAACAAGGCCACACCGGAGCTTCTCGATGCGGCCATCCGGCTTCTGCGCTTGCTCGATCGTCCAGCCGACATCGCCGCCATGGCGCCGCTGATCGAGCAGGAAATCCTCTATCGCATCCTGACCGGACCGGCCGGCGGGCAGCTGATGAACATCATTGCGGCCGGCAGCCAGGGCAACCGCATTGCCCGCGCCATTGCGTGGCTGCGCGAGAATTTCGCGCGCCAGCTGCGCATCGAAGACCTTGCCGAGCATATCGGCATGAGCGTTTCGTCCTTCCATCATCATTTCAAGACGATCACGGCGATGACGCCGGTGCAGTACCAGAAGCAGCTGCGGCTGCATGAGGCGCGCCGGTTGATGCTTGCGGAAAGGCTGGATGCGGGCACGGCGGGCCATCGTGTCGGTTACCAGAGCCCGTCGCAGTTCAGCCGCGAATATAGCCGGTTTTATGGACTGTCGCCGTCGCGTGATATTGATGCTTCGCGTGAGATGGCGGCGGGGTAGATGTCCATTCAAGGCGGAGCGGTGGCGCGTGGGGCTTACCCCCCTCTGCCCTGCCGGGCATCTCCCCCACAAGGAGGGAGATCGGCAAGCAGCTTTGGCCCTGCTTCATTCTCTGTCCTCGAGATGGGCGAAGCGTAGCGGCATATCGATCTCCCCACCTGTGGGGGAGATGCCCGGCAGGGCAGAGGGGGGTAAGCCCCACGCGCCATCGCTCCGTTATCAACGCACAACCGCCTAAAGAACCCCACCACGCTTCCATCCCCAATACGCGGCAGCGCGTCAATTATTCCCATCCCCCGAAGAATCCGCTTGACCCCAACGCTGCCTCCGCTTAAATGGCGCTCGAACCGTACCGTACGGTACATTAATCGAGCCCCTGGAGTGGAAAAGACTTGGCTTCCGACCCGATCACAGCGCAGGAATTTTCGCCGCGCCAGAACGCCGTTCTGGATCAGGCATTGCGTCTATTGGTCGAGGGCGGCGAGAAAGCGCTCACCACATCGGGGCTGGCGCGCGCCGCCAACTGTTCGAAAGAAAGCCTCTACAAGTGGTTCGGTGATCGCGATGGCCTGCTGGCGGCGATGATCACTTTCCAGCAGAGCAAGGTCCGCACCTTCGAGAAGGCCGGCGACCGCGTCTCCGCGCCGCAGCTTGCCGATCACCTTGAGGTTTTCGCGCATGATCTGCTGGACGTGCTGGCGGGCGACGTATCGCTGGCGCTCAACCGTCTGGCGATCGGGCAGGCGAGCCGGGATGGCTCGAAGCTCGGCGATCTGCTGCTCGAACGCGGCCGTCGTCAGATCGACCGTCGGGCGCGTGGACTGATCGAAGCGGGTCGCCGTTCCGGCTATCTGCGTTTCGATGACGCCGAGGAGGCGTATCGCAGTTTTTACGGTCTCATCGTCTCGGATCTGCATGTGCGCATGCTGCTGGGCGAGGCACCGGACAAGGATTTTTCCGCCCGGGCAAAGAAGGCGGTCGTCGCCTTTCTGACGCTCTACGGGACGGAAAAGGTACATTCGGAACTCAGCGGCAAACCCGCCTGAGATTCCGGTTCAGACAACTGAGAGACAAGCATTAGGGAAGGACCATAAAATGCGCGTTTATTATGATCGTGATGCCGATCTCAATCTCATCAAGTCCAAGAATGTCGTCATCGTCGGTTACGGCTCCCAGGGCCGCGCCCATGCGCTGAACCTCAAGGATTCCGGCGCCAAGAACGTCGTCATCGCCCTGAAGGCCGGTTCGCCGACCGTCAAGAAGGCCGAAGCCGACGGCTTCAAGGTCATGACCGTTGCCGAAGCCGCCAAGTGGGGCGACCTCCTGATGATGGCGACGCCTGACGAATTGCAGGCCGACATCTACAAGGCCGACATCGCCGGCAACATCCGTGATGGCGCAGCAATCGCTTTTGCACACGGCCTCAACGTTCACTTCGGTCTCATCGAGCCGAAGGCTTCGCTCGACGTCGTCATGATCGCACCGAAGGGCCCCGGCCATACGGTTCGCGGCGAATACCAGAAGGGCGGCGGCGTTCCCTGCCTCGTTGCCGTTCACCAGAACGCTTCCGGCAACGCGCTTGAACTCGCTCTCTCCTACGCCTGCGGCGTTGGCGGCGGCCGTTCGGGCATCATCGAAACCAACTTCAAGGAAGAGTGCGAAACCGACCTCTTCGGCGAACAGGTCGTTCTGTGCGGCGGTCTCGTCGAACTGATCCGCGCCGGTTTCGAAACTCTGGTCGAAGCCGGTTACGCACCGGAAATGGCCTATTTCGAGTGCCTGCACGAAGTGAAGCTGATCGTCGACCTGATCTATGAAGGCGGCATCGCCAACATGAACTACTCGATCTCCAACACGGCCGAGTGGGGCGAATACGTCACCGGTCCGCGCATCATCACCGCCGACACCAAGGCTGAAATGAAGCGCGTCCTGCACGACATCCAGACCGGCAAGTTCACCTCCGAGTGGATGCAGGAATGGAAGGCCGGCGGCGCACGCTTCAAGGGCATTCGTCGCAACAACGACGCCCACCAGATCGAAGAAGTCGGCGCCAAGCTGCGCGGCATGATGCCCTGGATCGGCAAGAACAAGCTGGTCGACAAGGCCGTCAACTAAGCTTGAATTATTGCTGCAATGCGATAGAAAAGCCGGGGAGTTTCCCCCGGCTTTTTTTGTTTTAATAAGTCAATATTTCGGGATGAAAGAAGTCGTATTTTTTATTCTTTTCGCAAGTGAGGATATTCTTTTATGCTTCAGACGCATCCTGTGATCGCGCTTGAGTTGGCTGCTCTTGAGCGCTGGTGTAACGGTGACCCGTCCGGTTTTCTTGAGCTTTCGGCGGACGATGTTGTTTATTTCGACCCCTACCTACCGCAAAGGCTTGATGGTCTTGAGAAACTCACGGAATATTATGAGGGAATCCGCGGCAAGATTTTTGCTCCCCGCCACGAAATGATTGAACCGCATGTGACTGAAATAGGTGACGCGGCCGTTCTTACATTCCGTTTCAACTCCTACAGCGGTAGCGAGGGGAAAGAAATGCGCTGGAACTGTACGGAAGTTTATCGCCGCCAGAATGAGGGCTGGCGGATCGTTCAGTCTCACTGGTCGTTCACCGCCCCGATCAAGTAAGGTATTCTTGGCAGGAAGGCCGGAGCGAAAGCCCCGGCCTTTTTTGTTTTCGATGCCGGCTTATTGCCGATCACACGACGGTGTCGTCTTCCTCGACAACGACCGAAACGGGGAAATGATCGGAAAAGCCGCCGAGATTGACGTTTTTGACCGCATCGCCTTTCGACAGGCCGAAGCGGATCGGTCCTTCGTTCTTGCTGTGGCTGACCATGGCGGCGATGGCTTCCACCTTCGCGGTTTCCTCGCGCACCTTGAAGCCGCTGCCGCCGCTCAGAAGCGATTTGGAAACAAGGATCTGGTCGAAGATGTTGGCGTCTCCGTTGAAATAAAGCGTGCCGTAGATCGTTCTTGCCGAACCGACTGAATCCACCACCGGCTGGCGCAGATAGTTCCAGGCGAGATTGTAGAACATGGCCGATTGCGAGTTTTCGACATCGTCGCGCTCGCGGGTGGAATTGGCGTGATAGCGGAGCGAAGCGTCGGAAGGATCATCGTTGAAATCACCGAAGGCGATGACGGCGATATCGTTTCCTTTTTCTTCCCGGATACGCTGGTGCCAGTAGCCCAGCGTTTCGCCGGCGGTCATGCGGAAACCGGCGCTTTCCACCGCGCCGCCCGAGCGTGACGGCCAGTGATTGGAGAGCGCGATAAGCTGGCGGCCGCCCTTGGTGATGAAGGTGCATTGCGTAATGTCGCGCGTGCCGGTGCGGCGCATCACGAAATGGCTGAAAATCTCGTTTTCGTTGATCAGCAGCTTTTCGCTGTCATAGATGAAGGCGGTATCGATGCCGCGCTGATCCTTGCTGGAATCGGCGTGCACGACACGATAGGAGCGCGCGGGCATGAGGTCGTTCAGATGTTCCGCCAGCGTTTCCAGAACGAAACGGTTCTCGACTTCGCAGACACCGAGCAGATCCGGTCCCGCGCCGCCGATCTGGCTTATGATCAGGCCGAGCTGTTTGACCTTGGTTTTGAACAGGTCCTCGGTCCAGCCTTTCAGGTCGTTCTTCAGCCGCTCGGCAATCCACGGCTCGCGCGCCGGATAACCCTCCGGCGCAAACAGGTTTTCGACATTCCAGAACGCCAGGACATATTGGGTCATGATCCGCACACCTCCGGTTGGTTTTTTCAAGCCTAGTGGAAGTTTTTGCCATAACAACTTGAAATTGTCATGAAGGTGGGCGGGCGGCGCAATTTTCCCGTCTTCGGCCTTACGTGGCTGGCGGGATGACGCCCTTCGTCAGGAGGAAGCAACCATAAAACCGGGTTTCGCCCGTCGTGATGACGCAATAGGCTTGTTTGGCTTTTTCGTAGAAGGCGAAACGCTCGATGCCATACATGGGGGCGGATTTTCCTTCCGCCGCGTCGATTTCCTTCTGCACCTCGGCCTGCACCGGCTCCAGCTGATCGGGCGCGCCCATCACTTCCATGCGGCCGACGGAAGGCTGCAGCGGCGTGTCGAGCGGCAGGACGGAGAGGATGGCTTTCATGGCGCGGGCGGCGGAGACGTTGTCGATATGCAGCACCTTGCCGACGGTCGTCTGGCGGGCCACCGAATCGGAAGGGAAGTTGGTGTCGGAGATCACCAGCGTATCGCCGTGACCCATGGCGCGCAGCGCGTGCAGGACATCGGCATTCAGCGCCGGGTCGATATTTTTCAGCATGTCGTCAAACTCCCGTGATGCTTTCGCCGTGTTGCGGCGCGCGCGCAATGCAGCCGGAAAACCATGCGGCGTCAATCGCAAAGGTGTGATTGTGAAGCTTTGCGCAAGGGTGTATTTGGCTTTGTCCGTAAAATCCGGCTCCAAGGCGGGCCGGCTGCGGGCAATGTGCAGGGAGGCAGAAATAATTCGAAAAACTGATAAGTCAGTATTGCTGACGTATCGACATTTCTGTAAAGATGCACGCATAAAAACGACACAAGAGGAAACGTACCCATGCTTGATTGGGAACAAATTTTCGCCACGCGCTCTTCGCGCATGAAAGCGTCTGAAATCCGCGAGTTGCTGAAGCTGCTCGAGCAACCCGATATCATCTCCTTTGCCGGTGGCATTCCGGACCCGGCTCTTTTCCCCGCAGAGGAATTCCAGCAGGCTTACGCGGAAATTTTTTCGGGTTCGCAGGTCAACGCGGCGCTGCAATATTCTGTCAGCGAGGGTTACAAGCCGCTGCGCGAATGGCTGGCAGGCGAAATGGCCGAGATCGGCATTGATTGCACCGCCGACAACGTCTTCATCGTTTCCGGTTCGCAGCAGGGTCTCGATTATCTTGGCAAGCTGTTCCTGTCGCCGAAGGATACGGCGCTGGTGACCTGGCCGACCTATCTCGGTGCGCTTTCCGCCTTCAACGCCTACGAGCCCAATTACGACCAGCTGAACCCCCGCGGCAACCGCACGCCCGAGGCCTATCGTGAGACGGCCGCCAAGCTTGGCGGCGCGGTGAAGTTTGCCTATCTCTCTGCCGATTTCTCCAATCCGACCGGCGAAACCGTCGATCTGGCCGGCCGCGAAAAGGTTCTGGCGCTGGCCGATGAGCTCGATATCGCCGTCATCGAAGACGCTGCCTATCAGTCGCTGCGTTACGATGGCGAGGCTGTTCCGCCGATCATGGCGCTCGACATCGCCCGCTCCGGCGGCATCGAGAACACCCGCACCATCTATTGCGGCAGCTTTTCGAAGACGCTCGCCCCCGGCCTTCGCGTCGGTTACATCGTTGCGTCCGCACCTGTTATCCGCAAGCTGGTGCTGATGAAGCAGGCCGCCGATCTGCATTCCTCGACCATCAACCAGATCGCCATCGAACGGGTCGCCTCGCGCGGCTTCGATGAACAGGTCGCCAAGATCAAGGCTGCCTATAGCGCGCGCCGCGATGCGATGCTGGCCGCGCTCGACAAATATATGCCGAAGGGCACGCGCTGGACGAAACCGGAAGGCGGCATGTTCATCTGGGTGACGCTGCCTGAGGGCATGGATGGGGCCGCACTGCTGGCGAAATCCATCGCCACGGAAAAGGTCGCCTTCGTTCCCGGCCGTGCCTTCTTCGCGGATGGCTCCGGTACGAATACGCTGCGCATCAGCTTCTCCTGCGCCAACGAGGCGATGATTGAAGAGGGCATGAAACGGCTTGGCCGGTTGATTGCGACGGCGCAGGCGGAAACGGGCGAGGCGATCGCGGCGATTTGAGGGGGCTGGCGATGAGGCCTTGAAAGGTGGAGGGTGTGGCTTACCCCCCTCTGCCCTGCCGGGCATCTCCCCCTCAAGGGGGGAGATCAGCAAGACGCTCTACCGTTACTCCCCTCTCAAGCGTCGAGATGGGCGAGGCCTAGCCACAGATCGATCTCCCCCCTTGAGGGGGAGATGCCCGGTAGGGCAGAGGGGGGTAAACCGCGAGTGCTGAGGGGCAATGTTACTCTCAATCCTGACGGCCCCAAGAGATCACACCTCAAAAATCCTGCCTGTCACATACATGTTATGCAATCATGTTTAAGCGGTCCCACCGAACAACAGGGACTGGACCCATGAAAACGCTGCTTTCCGCTTTCACCGCCGTCGTATCGCTCGGCTTCATCGCCACCGCCGCCAATGCCGCCGATCTGGTGCTTTACACCAGCCAGCCGAACGAGGACGCGCAGGCGACCGTTGATGGTTTCAAGGCCGCCAATCCCGGTCTCGAGGTTGAATGGGTGCGTGACGGAACGCCGAAGATCATGGCCAAGCTGATGGCCGAGATCAATGCCGGCAATCCGGTTGCCGACGTGCTTCTGATCGCCGATACGGTAACGCTGGAGCGCATGAAGCAGGCCGGCCAGTTGCTGGCCCACAAGTCTGCCGAAGCCAAGAATATCGATGCCTCGCTTTATGATGCGGATGGCTATTATTACTCCACCAAGCTCATCACGACAGGCATCATGTACAATACCGCCGCCGCGATGAAGCCGACGAGCTGGAAGGATCTGGCGAAGGCCGAGGCCAAGGGTCTCGTGACCATGCCGAGCCCGCTCACCTCGGGTGCTGCGCTGATCCATGCACAGACGCTTGCCGCCGCAAACGGCCTCGGCTGGGACTATTACAAGCAGCTGAAGGCCAATGAAGCCATTGCCGGTGGCGGCAACGGCGCGGTTCTGAAGTCCGTCGCTTCGGGCGAAAAGGCTTATGGCGTCGTCGTTGACTACATGCCGATCCGCGAAAAGGCCAAGGGCGCGCCGGTCGAGTTCGTTTTCCCGGAAGAGGGCGTTTCGGCCGTCACCGAGCCGGTTGCGATTATCAAGGGCACCAAGCACGAGGAAGCGGCCAAGAAGTTCGTCGATTACGTGCTGTCCGAAAAGGGCCAGCAGGGCTTCGTCAAGCTCGGTTACATCCCCGTGCGCGCCGATGCCGGCATGCCGGAAGGCTTCCCGGCCCGCGACAAGATCAAGGTTCTGCCGCTTAGCGCCGCCGATGCGCTGAAGAACTCCGAACAGGACCTGAAGACATTCTCCGATATTTTCGGCTCCAAGGGCTGATATAGCGGCATGTCCCGTTCAAATGCCTATGGAAGCAGCCAGCCGCGCTGGCTGTTTCCTTTTGTGGTAAGTGTCGTTTTTGCACTCAGCGCCCTGCCGCTCGGGCGTCTCGCCTATACCGGCATCATTTCGTCACTGAATGGTGACATATGGCGGCTTCTGGCCGATCCCGCTCTCTGGGATGCGGCGCTGAACACGCTCTCCACCTCGTTTTTCGGCATGCTGATTTCGCTTGTCATCGGCGGCGCCTTCGCGCTTGCACTGACGCTGTGCGACATACGCGGCAAGTCGATCCTGAGCTTCCTGTTCATGCTGCCGATGATGATCCCGCCGCAGGTGACGGCGCTGTCGTGGATCGGCATGACCGGCCCGTCGAGTACGCTTTTGAAGGCCATCGGCCTTGCGCCGGCGATGGGCTCGCCGCAGCCGCTTTATTCGATTGCGGGCATCGCGCTTCTGCTCGGCGTGCAGCACGCGCCGCTTGTCTATCTGTCGCTACGCGCCGGGCTGCTTGCCCTGCCGCAGGATGGCATCGAGGCCGCCAAGCTTTCCGGTGCATCACCGCACCGCGTGCTGTTCGATATCATCCTGCCGCTTTCGACGCCGGGATTGATCGCCGGGGCGGCGATCTCCTTCGTCTCCAGTGTCGGCAATTTCGGCATTCCGGCGATCCTCGGCATTCCGGCCTCGATCTTTACCCTGCCGACGCTGATCTACAGCCGTTTTGCCAGTTTCGGCACCAGCACATTCGGCGATATCGCCATTCTCTCCACCATGATTGCCATCATTTCCGTGGCCGGGCTTGCGCTTCAGGAGCGGGCGATGAAGGGCAGGGACTATCGCATCATCGGCCTTTCCGGCAAGGCGGCGACCTTCCGGCTTGGGCTTTGGCGGGTGCCGGCGGAGCTTGTTCTGTGGCTCGTGCTGTTCTTCATGCTGGTGGCGCCGCTGACGGCACTGGTGGCAAGCTCGCTCGCCCCCGCCTATGGCGTGCCGCTCAGCCTCAAGACGGCGACCCTGCACGCCTATGAGGAGCTGCTTTACCGGCAGAGCGTGACGCGCACCGCTTTCCGCAATTCGCTGTTTCTGGCGACAGCCACGTCGCTTTGCCTGCTGGCGGTGACGGTGCTGACGGCCTATTTCCTGGTGCGCGGCAAGAGCCGCTTCATGTTCCTGCTCTCGGCGCTGGTGGATATTCCCTATGCGCTGCCGGGCGTGGTGATTTCCGTGTCCTTCGTGCTGCTCTTTGCGGCCCCCATCCCGCTGCTGGGCGTGACGCTCTACGGCACGATCTGGATCATATTGCTTGCCTATTTCTCTTCTTTCTTCGCCGTCAGCCTCAAACCCATGGTCAGCGCCTTCCTGCAATTCGATCCGTCGCTGGAAGAGGCGGCAAGGCTCTCCGGCGCCGGTTTCTGGCGGCGGCTGAAAGATATCATCCTGCCGCTGGTCGGGCCTGCGGCGGGTGCTTCGGTCATTCTCGTTTTCCTCATCGCCTGCAATGAGCTGACGGTCTCGGCGCTCCTCTGGTCCGCCGGCACCCAGACGCTCGGCGTGCTCATCTACAATCTCGATGACAGCGGCAGTTTCGATCTCGCCTCGGCGCTTTCGGTGCTTGTCGTCATCATGGTGATTATCCTCATGGCTCTGCTCGAAATTCTGGGGCGCTATCTGCCGAAAGGAGTCGTCCCTTGGCGAAACTGATCCTCAACCGCCTGTCGAAAAGTTTCGGGGCAGGTTCCAAGCCCGCCGTGGACGACGTGTCGCTCACCGTGCGTGACGGTGGTTTCCTGGCGCTGCTCGGCCCTTCCGGCTGCGGCAAGACGACGGTGCTGCGCATGATCGCCGGTTTCGAACAGCCGACCGATGGTTCCATCCTGCTTGGCGAGCGAGTGCTGGCCGATGCCGGCAGCATGGTGCCGCCGGAGCGGCGCAACATGGCGATGGTGTTCCAGTCCTATGCGCTCTGGCCGCATATGTCGGTGGCCGATAATGCCGGTTATCCCTTGAAGGTGCGCGGTATTTCGGGGGAGAAATATCGCGAAAAGGTGCGTCAGGCGCTTGCCGCCGTCCGCCTCGAGAGCTTTGCCGACCGCCGTCCTGCCGAACTCTCCGGCGGCCAGCGTCAGCGCGTGGCGCTTGCCCGCTGCCTCGTTACCGAGCCGGACGTGGTGCTGCTCGACGAGCCGCTCGCCAATCTCGACCGGCATCTTCGCCAGGAGATGGAGGAGACGTTCCGCGAGTTCCACATCCGCTCCGGTGCGACGATGATCTATGTCACCCATGACCAGGCCGAAGCCATGGCGCTTGCAACCGACGTTGCCGTCATGTCGCATGGCAAGCTGCTGCAGGTCGCGCCGCCGGCGGAGCTTTATGCGCGGCCGGAAGGCAGGCTGGTCGGTTCGCTGGTGGGGCAGGGGGCAATCGTGGCCTTGCCCGTGCCGGAAGGGACTTCGCGCGATCTCGACTGGATGGGGCTTCGGGCAGCGATGGAGAGCGGCAGGCAATTGCCGCAGGCGGATATTCTCGTGCGGCCGCAGGATGTGGTGCGGGATGCGGATGGCATCGCCTGCACCGTCACCTCGGTTCTTTATGAGGGCGAACGGTATGCTCTGCGTCTCGACCTGCCGGACGGGCAGGCGCTCAGGGCCTATTCGCGCGAGGCGGTTGATGTCGGAGACCGTCTGCCGGTGGCTATTCGTGCGGGCTGGCGGCTTTAAGGTGAAAAAGGATGCCTCCCTCATCCCTGTGCTCGTCACAGGGATCCAGCCAGCCCAAGTCCTTGGGCTGAAAGGAGTCTTTCCGCCGCGCAGACGCGCGTCGGCTGGATTCCTGTGACAAGCACAGGAATGAGGTGGGGGAGCATCGGCACGCGGCTCACCAAAACCGGCGTCGCGCTTCGGCTAGTCTGGTCCAGCCGCGGCATGCCCCAAGCCACTGGCGAGGTCGAACGGGAGCGGCTAAGCTTTCGCAGCAGCAATAGGATTGATTCATGTCGCTTCGGCTCGCCACCTTCAATATCGAAAATCTCCTCACCCGTTTCGATTTCACCGGCTTTCGCAACCAGACGCGGCGCGACAGGGCGATCCAGCTTTTCGATATCAGGGACGAGGCAACCTATCAGGCGCTGGAAAGCGCGCGGATGGTATCTTCCACCGACGATACCCGCCAGCTTTCGGCACTCGCCATTGCCGATGCCGACGCCGATATTCTCTGCCTGCAGGAAGTCGACAACATGGCCGCGCTGCAGGCCTTCGAATATGGCTATCTCTACCGCATGGTCGGCAATGGCTATCTGCAGAAATATCTGGTCGAGGGCAATGACAGCCGCGGCATCGATGTTGCCGTCGTCATGCGCGAGGAGACGCGCGACGGCGACAAGATCGAGGTGGTCGACATCAAGAGCCATGCGGCGCTGACCTATCGCAATCTCGATCTCTTCAATCCCGCACTCGCCGCGACAAACCAGATCGACGACAAGATTTTCAAACGGGATTGCCTGGAAATCGACCTCCGGATCGGCGGTAAACCACTGACGCTTTATGTCACGCATTTCAAATCCATGACCAATGCCCGCGATGCGGTGGATGCACGCATCGCCACCATGCCGATCCGCGAGGCGGAGGCCATGGCCGTGCGCCGCATCATCGAAAACCGCTGGGGTGTCGGCAATACCCGCAACAAGAATTTCGCGATCTGCGGTGATTTGAACGATTATCAGGAGCGCGTGGCAATTTCCGGCGACAGGCGCAGCGGTTATAGCTTCGCCCCCCTTGAGGAGGAGCGCAGTGCGCTCGATATCTTCACGGCCGATGGTTTCGTGGTCAATCCGATGATGCGCCGCGACGTCATGGATCGCTGGACGCTTTATCACTCCCGCGGGCCGCAGGAACAGCATCTGTGCCAGCTCGACTATATCTGGCTGTCACCGCGTCTGGCGGAAACGAACGCCACGCATGTGCCTGAAATCATTCGCAATGGACAACCTTTCCGCACGGTTTTCCCGCCGGGGCAGGCGGTTGAACGTTATCCCCGCACCGGTTGGGATCGCCCGAAGGCTTCCGATCATTGCCCCGTGGTGATGACGCTGGATTTGATCTAGGCAAGGCAAAGTCCGGAGCCGGCGATGTCACTCAGCCGTTCGCGACCTTGGGAAAATAGGTTGCCCAGACCCGGTTGCGGCCGGCGCGCTTGGCCTCGTAGAGCCGGTCGTCGGCGATGGCGATCAACTCGTCCCAGCTGTTGATTGCGCGCGCTTCCTGCCAGACGACGCCGAAACTTGCCGTCAGTGACAGGCCGCTGTGTTCATCGATGGTCTGGGCTTCGATCAGGCGGCGAAGGCGGTCGGCGGTGGCCGTTGCCGTGGCGTGGCTGACATCCTGCAGCACGACGACGAATTCCTCGCCGCCATATCGGGCAAGAATGTCCTCTTTGCGCAATGCGCCTTTCAAAAGGCTCGCTGTCTTCTGCAGAGCAAGGTCGCCCATGGCGTGGCCGTATCGGTCGTTGATCGACTTGAAGTGGTCGATATCGACAATCATCACGCCAAGCGCCTGACATTGTTCGCTGCCGCTCAGAATGGCACGGACGGCCTTTTCCAGGGCACGGCGATTGAAGACGCCGGTCAAGGCGTCGGTTTCGGAGAGCGTGCGCAGCTGCTCGGCCAGCGCGCGCTGCTGGTCTTCCATTTCTCCTTTCTGGCGGAGTTGCTCGCGCAGGAAATCAAGTTCCTGGAACATCTTCTTCACTTCCGGAGCCACGCCGTCCTTATGGTCTGCTTCGGAAAGATCGCCCGCAGCTATCGCGGCGATCTGTGTCCGGACAGATTGCATGGGCTGGAACAGCGCCGTCTTGTAGACGGATGTCAGGCGCAGCAAGACCAAAACGGCAATGAAAGCGATCAAGAGAGACGCACCGCCATAAATGAGCGCCTCCTGCTGGTTTCTTTCGATTCTCGCCCGGGTTTCGGCGAGAATGAGGTCGCGCAGCTTGTCTGATGACCGCATGCCTTGAATGTAGCTTTCGGAAAACTCACGCGCGCTCGGGCGTGCGGACGGCACGACGATGGCAATCGTATTTTGCGCATAGCGAAGCGCCTGGCCGAAATAATAGGCTTCAAACTCGCGAAATGCGGCGTCCAGACGCGGGGTAGACAGATAGGCGGCGGTATAGTTCCACAATGAAGATTTCACCAGCAGCAGGCTTTGCATTTCGGTGTCGAACTTTGCGCGATAGCTTAGTCTATCCTGCCTGTTTGCCTGCATGCTCATGATCACATAGGAGCCGAGGCGGCCGATCCTGTCGCGCATCACGCCGGCGGTGCCGGTCATGGCGATGTCGATCGCCACATCCGGCGTCTTCGTTATGATGGCACGTGCGGCCTTGCCCCGAAGCAGGTTGACGCTGTCCGCCGCCTTGAACATCGATTGTATGGCGTTGGCCATGGCGCTGTAGCTGCGCGCGTCAGGTGAAAGGGCCGCAACCTCGTCCACCGCCTGTCGCGATTGCGCGAGCTTCAGGCGGGTTTCGGCAAGCGATTTCTCCAACCCGGGCTGCGTTTTGATTTCCTCCGCGAATGAGGTTTCGACCTGGGACAGCTTGTCGTCCGTCGCCCTGCGCGCTGCGGCGAGGGCTTCGACCAGCCTTGCGTCCGCGGAAGACGCCGCCATCAGATTGTTGGCAGGACCGCGCTCGGCCGAGACCAGCCAGGCGGACTGGAGTGCGGTTTCAAAGCGGCCAAGCTGCTGCGCGTTCGTGCGGTAGCGCAGATAGTTGGAGACGCTGGGCAGCGCGGCAAGAGTGGCCAGCAGGAGGGAGCTTACGGCGATGATGATTGTGCCGGTCAGCTGGATTTTCTGTATGCTTGCGCGCATCTGATGCGTTATTCTCGCTGGAATGGTTATGGTTCATGGCCATTTTAGCTTCGCCGCGTAAATACTTCGCTTATTTTGTGGGCCTTCTGCTTTAATAGTGGCCATGCGGACGAGCGGACGGGCACGGTGTGGAAAAGAAGCCGGCTGACGGCCCGCAGACAGTTTTTGCTTTACACCAAGTCAGAATCTGATAGTTGGCAAGGCACTGGCTTGCCCTTGTAGCTCAGTTGGTAGAGCACCTGATTTGTAATCAGGGGGTCGCGGGTTCGAACCCTGCCGGGGGCACCAGTAAAATCAATCGCTTAATCAAAAATCTGTTTGGTTGAATGCACCGGATGACGGGCGATGCTTCGTGTCCGCCACCGCTGATGGCTGAGCTCTGGCCAGATCGGAGTTCCCGGTTCCGGCCTGACAGCTGGGAGGCTTGCCTATCGGGAAGGTGATCTCGCCCACTATTAAGGCGGGATCGAGAAGGGCGCGGCATCCGCCAGAGTTGTAAAGCCCTCGGGTTTAAGCATATTGTTCAGCGGACAAGTTGAACAATAGCGGGCGCTTTCAATGGATGCATATGGTCATTTGCGGATATTGGTAAGCCTCATCCTCGGCCTTGCTATTACCCGCGTGTTGTCCGGCCTTTCCAGAAGGCTGCAGGAGCCGCAAAAAACCGATCGCATGCACGCGCAGATCGTCTGGTCGCTTGTCCTGCTTCTGGGAGCGGTCCATTTCTGGTGGTGGGAGTTTGCCCTACGGCTCATCCATAACTGGAATTTCTGGATTTACATCTTCGTTCTGGTCTACACGTCGCTCTTTTTTTTGATGTCGACGCTGCTTTATCCCGATCACATTCAGGAGTTGTCCGAACGGGAAAGTTTTTTCGTGCGCAGGCGACATGCGTTCTTTGCCCTGTTTGCCACCTCGTTCGTCTTCGATCTGCTGGACACCTACATCAAGGGGAAGGAACATTTCGAACAGCTCGGTCCATGGTATCTGGTAAGGATAGTCGGCGGTCTGGTTATTGCTGTCGTGGCGATGAGAACCGATAGCAGCCGCAAAATCATGTGGCTCGGTGTTATCTGGCTCTTCCTTAACGCGCTCTGGATAACGGCGATCTACAGCGACCTGTTCTAGTTCTTTCAGTGGCAAAGTAACCGGATCGCGGGCAGGGGCTGCGAGCGGAACGCGGAAGCGGATAATGCGGGATGGCGGTTTCGATGATGCCTATGGCTTTATGTGATAAAGCTTGTGCACGATCGACCAGTTGCCGTCGCGTTCCAGCAGGGACAGATATTCGTAAAAATCCATGCCGTCGAAACGGGTCGTCAGCTTCACCGAGGCGCTGTCGCCCTCCTTGTCGATGCCCATGATTTCAAAAGCGGGATCGTGATCGGGGAGGCCACGTTCGCTTTTGCGCATCTGATCGACAAAATCCTCCAGGGAAAGCCACTCGATCTCGCCTTCGAAGGTTCCGACGATGCTGGCGCGCGGGTCGAAAACGTCGCGCATCAGGCTCTCATCCGCATAGGCCATGGCATGGACATAGTCCGTGACGGTCTGGGTAATCGTTTGCGGCATCGGATCGTCCTCCCTTCTGATCCAAAAGCCAAGCTTACACCCGTTGGCGCCATTCCACCATAACCCCCTGAAAACGTGCCGGTTACGCTTCTGTCCGTGATGTTTTCCGGCCGGTTGCGGCAGGTGCCGCGCAGCGCCGTGCGGCATGTTTTGACGAGGCTTTCCACAATTTTGTCCTGCCTGTCATTATAGTCGCCTTGGGTCCGACAAATTTCGGCATCAAGGGCTTTTCCGCCGGTTGCGATGCGGTGCGCCACGAGGCTTTGTGCGGGCTTTGCCGGTTTAACCGCCGGGGCGGGGTGCCGCGCCGGGCGGAATTGGCCTATGATCCGTTCGCCGGCCCGAGGGGAGCGGTGTTGGGCATGCGGGTAACAGTTTGCGTTTGAAGGTGTTTTTGTGATTGATCCCTATGTTTTGCTTGGCGTGGAGCGCGATGCCGACGAGGCGGCGATCAAGTCGGCCTACCGCAAGGTGGCCAAGGCCGCCCATCCCGACAGCGGCGGCGATGCCGAGCAATTCGCGCGCCTGCAAACGGCTTACGAGCTTCTGAAGGATCCGGTGCGCCGCAAGGTGTTCGACGACACGGGTTACGATCCGCAGCTTGCCGATGCCAAGGATCTCAAGGGCCTGCTGATGCTGGAAACGCTGGTCAATGAGTTCATTCTCGATGAGCGCGAACCCGGCAGTTTCGATCCGGTGGCAGCGATGCGGCGCAAGCTGACCGACGATATTCTGAAAAGCCGTTTCCACATTCTGGAACTGGAGCGGCACCGCACCCGGGTCCGCAAACATATGGATCGTCTCGGCCGCAAGCCGGAGACCGATGTGCTGAGTTCCATGCTGCGCGCCCGCAGCCAGTCCATTGCCGAAGCCATCCGCAATGCGGAAGCACAGATCGAGGCAATCGAGCAGGCCTATACGATGCTGGAGGGTTATTCCTACGAACTCGAGAGCGTTACGCTCGCCGAACCTCTGCTGAAAGGCGAAGCGGCGGAATAGCCGCTACTCAGGGGCCGTTTACCAGCGCGAGAATGAGCTGGTGCACCCGCCCGCCGGGGGAAAGCTCGTCGCGGTCGAAGTCGCGGCCGCGCTGGCGCTGCTCGTTGGAAAGTTCGCCGAGACGCTGCTGCAGAACGGCGCGCACTTTCTGGCATTTGGGATCGTTTTCTGCCCTCAATCCCGTGCTGAAGGCTTCGATCTTCTGCACCATGTCGAGAATATGCTCGCCATGGACGCGCTCATGGGTCTCCACGCCGGAAATGAAGGTCTTCCAGCTGGCGGCGACGGCAGGCGGCAGGCTGGCCGGGGCTTTCGGCCAGGTATAGATGATGGTGAGATTGGGCCTTGCGGTGGCCAGAACGCAGGCGCCATCCGGTTGCGGACGATAATCCCGCCGCCATGTCAGCTTGAAGGTGGTGTGGGCAATGGCCTGCACACCGGCCGTCGGGCCACGTTCGCCGATCGACTGGTAAAGCGCGCCGCCGGTATTGCCGCTGATCGCATAGGTTTTGATCTGCTCGGCGGGTTTCCAGCCGGCCGACTGCGCCGACAGCGGAAGGGCGCCCATTAGAACGGCGGCGCTGAGGGTGAGGGAAAAGAGACTATGGGCAGGCACGCATCGATCCTTGCTGGTTTGCGCGCCGAAGATAGGCGAGGGGCAGGCGGTCAGGCAAGGGTCTGAGGGCGAGGATTGCCGGCTGCCGTATCAAATCATGCATATGCAAACCCCCGCGCCTCGGCGCGGGGGAGACAAGTGTCCAACTGCAGGGGTAATCAGTCGTCCAGCTTGTCGTAATCGAGTTTCGGTGCGTTCTGCAGCGCTTCCTTGGTGGTGTCGACATAGGCCTTCCAGGTGCCGTTGTCGTTGTGAACCGCGACGGACGCCGGGTCGAGCACGACGTAGCTCTTGTCGATGCCGAGGAAGCCGCCGACGCTGGCGACGAGACCGATCACCGACTTGCCGTCGCCGATAACCACATCCTCGATCTCGCCGATGTTTTCATTCTGGGCGTTGTAGATGTCCATGCCGTCGAGCTGGGAGGCGGTGAGGTCGGTCTTCTGGACATTGACGAACTTCAGCGGGGCCGTGGCCTTGGTGCCCATGGTGATGCCGGGACCGGAGAGAGTGGCGTCCGCGCCGACAGCAGGGGCCGTGGTTGCGGTCTGGGCAAAAGCCACGGAAGAGGAGAGCGCTGCTGCGGCAGCGAGAGCGATGACATTGATTTTCATGATGTTTCTTCCCTTTGTATGCTGAACGTTGCGTTCGGGGAGGAAACGGGGAAGGGTGGATTTGGTTCCGCATGGGAGGACGTATTTGATGATATCGCTGATTAGCCTAGGTCATCGTCCTCCATTTCGTAAATGTCTTCGTTGTCACTAGCGTGGGACAATATTCTCTTATAGTTCTCTGGCGATGATAGCCTTTCGTAACATTCGAATGTTTTGGGATCGAGAGTAGGATCGTCCAAAACCCACTTCACGCCCAGATTCATAATTTTATCGACGTCGCGAATTATCATCCAGTCGCGAACAAGTCCGTATATATTGGTCTCTATTCCCAATTGGTCGGCAATTTCTGAGTAATTTTCAGGAATTAGTTCCTCAAGTTGACTGACGGTATTAATTTCAAATCCATTTAATTCACGGATTAGCTCATTTAATTCTGAGTGCATATAAGCATCGTCTAAGGTGAATTTATGGTTCTTGGACCAGTTTTCAATAAATTCTGTGAGACTAATAGAGTCGATTGGAAAATCTAAATTGCCGTCCTGATAGCTCTTGTTAAGTTCAGCCGCATAGATATCAATACCTTGAGCTATTTCACTGAAGCCTTTGTCTGCAATCTCAAGAAGACCCGCATGCAAGTAGAGGCTGCGCTGCAGTTCATCGGGAAGATTTCCGCGAAATTTATATGATCGATCATGTGCTAGTTCTGCCCAAGCGTGTTGCAATACAGTCCTGATTTGGAACTCGAATTTTAATCCGTCTAAGCCGCGAAACTCCGGTAATTTTGCGCGCTCATTGCCCAAATCACAGACATAATGCACAGAGCGATAGCCAACCTGATTTGATAGCAATGCTCTGTCTTTGTTGCTGCTATTCTTCAAGTCTACCTCAAATGAGGAGGAAACAATTGAAGAAACTTTTATTATATCCGACTCGACAAAGAGAATTATCCTAACTCCCGATATGTCTGTCATATCTACGGATGGTCTCTTGTAGTTTTTTCTTTTTATTTTCTCTTTTACGCTTTCGATAGTTTTCGTTCTTCCCGTGACGGATAGAAATTCAATGCCATTATCTTCTAGAAGGTTTTTGGTAATAGCTACGACAGAATCTGTTAGTCTGCTATGTTTTGGAATGGCGTCACTTAACCAGTTATCGAGGTCCATATCTGCCGCTCATCCGATCTCGAAGTTTGATTGCTAAAATTTATATTCATAAATATTTGATACCGGTGTTTTTTCAAGAACATTGTAAATCTATTCGGTTTTATCCCATTCCCCATCGATGAATTTCAGCGCATCGATGATCGAGACCTTCCACACAGACCAGACGTGATCGCCGTCCGTCACCCGCAATTCGGATTTGCGCTTGTCGGCCTGCAGCGTCTCGTGCAGGGCGATGGCGCCGCGCCAGAGGAAGAAGCCGTCATCGTCGCCCACGGTCAGATAGGTGGCGGGCAGGTCCTCGCTTTCGGCGACGTGCTGGGCGACGAGGGTGAAGACGTTCTTTTCGTTAAACAGCCGGGCATCAAAGGGCGTGCCGAAGGCGCCGGAGAAATGATCGCCGGTCGAGGGCAGCACGATGCCGCTGGTGACGGTGGCACGGTCGACGCGATGAAAAAAGGCGCTGTCCTGAATAAGCTTGAGTTCGGCGGGTGTCTTGTCGAGATCGGAAGCGGGAACGTTTTGCCAGATGGCGCCCGACAGGCTGGCGACCGCGCCATAGAGGTCCTCATGGCCATAGGCGAGGTGCAGGGCGCCAAAACCGCCCATGGAAAGGCCGGCTATGGCGCGGCCTTCGCGATCCTTACGCACCGGCAGGGTTTTTTCGATGTGGTGGCGCAGATCGCCGGTCAGTGCCGTTTCATAATCGCCAGGGCCTCCCACGGCGGCGGAGTCCACATACCAACTGTTCTTGACGCCGGGCATGACGACAACAAGCGGACGGATGGTGCCGGCCTCGATGAGCGTATCGAGCGTCTTTTCGATATTGCCGAGGTCGCGCCAGCTGTTCTGGTCGCCATCGTGACCATGCAATAGGTAAAGAACCGGCCAGCCATTGTCCGGCGGGGTGCCATCCGGGCGGTAGACATTGACGGGAAGTGGCGCGTTCAGAGCCGCACTCTTGAATGTGGCGTCTTCGATCTTTCCGGCGAGGGCAGTACCGGAGGACATGAGCAGGCAGAAGGCCACAAGGCGTTTTTTATACATATGGGTCTCCTGTCATCACGGCCTTAAACGATCAACGTTTGCAGGGCCTGCGCGTTCCGGAACCCATAATGTTGCGGCATAGTCACGACAGGGCCCTGCAGGTCGGGTACTACCGCCCCGGCCGGCCCGTCTTGCCCTTCGTCCGGCTTTTGCGTTTCTGCTCGCCGGCATCCTCGTAGGAGCCCGCACCGATCTTGCCGCGCACCAGAGGTCTCGGATCGTCCGTGGCACGCTCGGGCTGGCCTTCCAGCAGCGGTGAGAACCGTTTGCCGGATTCGGTTTCGGGCTTGTCGGGCACCGCGCCGCGCACGGGCTTCTCGGTTCTTCCCACCGTCATTTCGTCCAGCGTGTTCCTGCGGAACAGCGGCTTTCCGGCGTCCGAGCCGGGGCCCATTTCGTCCAGAGAGGGTTTGGCGAAGAGGGAGCTGGAGGTTGCCGGGTGTGGCTCACCCCCCTCTGTCCTGCCGGACATCTCCCCCTCAAGGGGGGAGATCGACTCGTGGCGGCGTCTGTTGTTTTTTCCGCCGCCTTCGACCGCGCGCGCCTCTTCCTTGGCCATCGGGTCGTCCATGGTCGCCAGTTCGGCGGCCTTGAGGCGCTTGATCTCGTCGCGCAGGCGGGCGGCCTTTTCGAAGTCGAGATCGGCGGCGGCGTCGCGCATGGATTTTTCCAGCGCGTTGAGATGGGCCTGCAGATTGTTGCCGACGAGGTGGCCGCCATCGGCGAAGCCCTTGCCGGAAACGCCTGAAATATCGGCCCTTACGTGGTCGCGCTCATAAACAGAATCAAGAATGTCGGAGATCTTCGCCTTGACCGATTCCGGCGTGATGCCGTGTTCGGCATTATAGGCCATCTGCTTCTCGCGGCGGCGGGAGGTTTCCTCCATCGCCCGCTTCATCGAACCGGTGATATTGTCGGCATAAAGGATGACCTTGCCGTCGACGTTACGCGCGGCGCGACCGATGGTCTGGATCAGCGAAGTTTCCGAGCGCAGGAAGCCTTCCTTGTCGGCATCGAGGATGGCCACGAAACCGCATTCGGGAATGTCGAGACCTTCGCGCAAAAGGTTGATACCGACAAGCACGTCGAAAGCGCCGAGGCGCAGATCGCGGATGATCTCGATGCGCTCCAGCGTGTCGATATCCGAGTGCATGTAACGGACGCGGACGCCCTGTTCATGCAGATATTCGGTGAGGTCTTCGGCCATGCGTTTGGTCAGCACGGTGCAGAGCGTGCGATAACCCTTGGCGGCGGTCTCGCGGATTTCACCGAGAACATCGTCCACCTGGCTGCGGGCGGAACGCACTTCCACTGGCGGATCGATGAGGCCGGTCGGGCGGATGACCTGTTCGGCGAAGACGCCGCCCGATTGCTCCATTTCCCATGAGCCGGGGGTGGCCGAAACCGCGACGGTGAGCGGGCGCATCGCGTCCCATTCCTCGAAGCGCAGCGGCCGGTTGTCCATGCAGGAGGGCAGGCGGAAACCGTATTCGGCCAGCGTCGCCTTGCGCCTGAAGTCGCCGCGATACATGCCGCCGATCTGGCTGACGGAGACGTGGCTTTCGTCGATGAACAGCAGCGCGTTGTCGGGGATATATTCGAACAAAGTCGGCGGCGGCTCACCGGGGTTGCGGCCGGTGAGGTAACGCGAATAGTTTTCGATGCCGGCGCAGGAGCCGGTCGCTTCCAGCATTTCCACATCGTAGCGGGTGCGCTGTTCCAGCCGCTGGGCTTCCAGCAGGCGTCCGGCCTTTTCCAGCTCGGCGAGGCGGCCCTTCAGCTCTTCCTTGATCGACTTGATCGCGCCATTCAGCGTCGGGCGCGGCGTGACATAGTGCGAATTGGCGTAAATCTTGACCGATTGCAGGTCACCGGTCTTCTGGCCGGTCAGCGGGTCGAATTCGGTGATGGAATCGATCTCGTCGCCGAACATCGAGATACGCCAGGCGGCATCCTCAAGGTGGGCGGGGAAGATTTCGATGGTATCGCCGCGCACGCGGAACGAACCGCGCTGGAAATCCATGTCGCGGCGTTTGTATTGCTGGGCCACCAGGTCGGCCAGAAGCTGGCGCTGATCCAGCCGGTCGCCAACCTGCATCTGGAACGTCATGGCGGTATAGGTTTCCACCGAACCGATACCATAGATGCAGGAGACCGAAGCGACGATGATGCAGTCGTCACGCTCCAGCAGTGAGCGGGTGGCGGAGTGGCGCATCCGGTCGATCTGTTCGTTGATCGAGGATTCCTTCTCGATGAAGGTGTCGGAGCGCGGCACATAGGCTTCCGGCTGGTAATAATCGTAGTAGGAGACGAAATATTCCACCGCATTGTCGGGGAAGAAGTTCTTGAACTCGGAATAGAGTTGCGCGGCGAGCGTCTTGTTGGGGGCGAGGATGACAGCCGGGCGCTGTGTCGCCTCGATCACCTTGGCCATGGTGAAGGTCTTGCCCGAGCCGGTGACGCCGAGCAGCACCTGGCTGCGTTCGCCGGAATTGATGCCTTCCACGAGGTCGTTGATGGCCGTAGGCTGGTCGCCGGCGGGCTGGTAGTCCGAGGCCATGCGGATGGCGACGCCGCCTTCCGATTTCGGCGGGCGGGCCGGGCGGTGCGGCGTCCACAGCTTGCCGTCCTTGAACAGCGGGTTGCCGCTCTCGATCAGCTTCGACAGCGCGTCCACCGTTGCAGTGACGGCGCCCGGCGCGAGGTTGGCGGCATCCTCAAGCGATACGTCCATGCCGGCGACCGGATTGAGACCGGCAGCGGCGCGGGTTTTCGGATCGCTCGATGCGCCGATGGAAACGCCGCGCGCGGTCTTGGAGGCCGTGGTGTTTTTGGCCGTCTTCGAGGCGGCTTTTTCGGTTTCCTTGCGCGCTTCGATCTCGATCTTCTTGCGGTGCTTGCCCGCTTTCGAGGCGATTTCGCGCTGGGTTTCCACGGAGGAGGCTTCCGCTTCCGCCTCCAGCTGCTTCACCCAGTCAGCGACGCTGCCGCTGAGCGGTGCGCCTTCGAAGGACGATTGCGGAGCTTCCTCGAAGCCCGAGGGCGAGGAGGTGGAGTTTTTCGGTGATCTGGCCATGCGCGAAATATGGAGGGAGTCACGCATAAAGGGAAGGGGATGCGGTGAAAAAATGAGTACAAAAAGGAAACGAAGCGTGCGGAACAAAATTCGGCCGGATGCGTTGCGTAGCGGCTGAAGACAGCTTTGTTAAAATCCGCAGAAAATCGATTCCGGTTTTCGGGCGGATGCGCTAGAGCAAAATCCATATGGGCGGAATGAGGGTTCCCTTCAGACTGCCTTCTCCTGCCGCATTCATGACATCCCTCCCTTTTTTCCAGGACCCATCATGCCGTTTTCGATCAGCCCTGCCCATATCTGGCCTGTCCTGATGCTTATCGCCTCCAATGTTTTCATGACCTTTGCCTGGTATGGCCATCTCAAGCATAAGGGCAGCGCGCTCTTCCTGGCGATCGTCGCCAGCTGGGGCATCGCCTTCTTCGAATATATGCTTGCCGTTCCCGCGAACCGCATAGGGTCGGAGGTCTATTCCACCGCCCAGCTCAAGACCATTCAGGAAGTCATCACGCTTGCGGTCTTCGCGCTGTTTTCGATCTTCTGGCTGAAGGAAAGCATCACCATCAATCACGTGATCGGTTTCGCGCTGATCGCTTTCGGCGCTTCCTTCATTTTCCGCTCCTGAAGACGAACGGAAGAGACCGGCGCTTTGCCGGCCCGGCACCAATCGCAACGCATATGAGGTGATGTATCGATGAAAATACGCCCTGCAAGAGTTGACGATGCAACGGGAATGGTGGCGGTTCAGAACGAGATATTCTCGGCCGGCCTTCGAAAAGCGCCGACGGATATTGCGGCGGTGCTGGAGAATTACATCCAGCACGCCGACCGTATCGAGTGCTCGGTCGCCGAGGATGAGGACGGGCGCATTCTGGGCTTTCAGTCACTGCGTTATGCGCGGACGGACAATCCCTATGGCGTGGCGGAAGGCTGGGGCATCATCGGCACCCATGTCAGCCCGCTGGCGGCGCGAAGAGGGGTCGGCTCCGCCCTCTTCGCCGCGACGCGGAGGGCGGCGGAGGCGCGGGGCCTCAAGAATATCGATGCCAGCATCGGCGCGGACAACATGCTCGGGCAGAGCTATTACGACGCCATGGGCTTTACGACCTATCGCCAGCCGGAAGGGCTGGTCTGCAAGGTTTACCGGTTGGGCTAGACGCGGCCTGTTTCCGGTCAGCCGCGATTGTCGTTTTCGGAATATTGCAGGCGGGCCTTGCAGATGCGGACGTGGTTCTCGTCGGCCCATTGCACCAGCAATTGCATCGGCACCAGAAACGAGCGGCCGAGATTGGTCAGTTCATATTCCACGCGCGGCGGCACCTCGGCATAAAGCGTGCGGCGGATGAAGCCATCCTCCTCCAGCCGTTTCAGCGTGCGCGATAACATCTGCTTGGAAATATCGTCGATCCTGCGGTTCAGCTCGTTGAAGCGCAGCACGCCGCCCTGCAGGGCTTCCAGAACCAGCAGGCTCCATTGATCGCCGATACGGTCCAGTACGTCGCGGATGGGGCAGGGCTGGTCAAAGGCAAAAATTTCTTTGGTTTGCGTATCCGCCATGTCATTACCCTTGCCCTTTTTACCCCTGCAGGTCATCGCCATGTGACCAGATCAGCCGACGCTGACTTCTTGCGGCTATGGCTGCGATACCATAGCTCTTCTTCTAGGTCTACAATCTAGACCAATAACGATAGTGACAAGAGGAAAGAAGCCATGGCTAAAATCGCACTCATCGGTGCTTCCGGCAATGCCGGGTCCCGTATTTTGAAGGAACTTTCCGACCGGGGACATCAGGTGACGGCGATCGCCCGCAATCCTGAAAAGATCGCCAATCTGCCTGATGTCGTGGTGAAGAAGGGCGATGTTTTCGATCAGGCAGGGCTTTCGGAACTGCTCAAAGGTCACGATGCCGTGATCAGCTCGGTGCATTTCACCGCCAGCGATCCCGTAACGCTGATCGAGGCCGTGCGTGCCTCCGGCGTTCAGCGTTATCTCGTGGTTGGCGGTGCCGGCAGTCTTGAAATCGCGCCGGGCCAGCGTGTGGTCGACCTGCCGGATTTCCCGGCCGCCTACAAGGCCGAAGCAACCAAGGGGGCGGAGTTTCTGGACCGTCTGAAACAGGAAAAGCAGCTCGACTGGACCTTCCTGTCGCCATCCGCCGAATTCGTGCCGGGTGAAAGAACGGGCAAATTCCGCATCGGCAAGGATAGTCTCCTCAGCAATGATGAGGGCAGCCGCATTTCCTTCGAAGACTACGCCATCGCGCTTGTCGATGAAATCGAGAAGCCGCAGCATTCCCGCCAGCGTTTCACCGTCGGTTATTGAGAGGTATCAGCCATGAATATCGTGACACGTCGTCTTGCCATCGCCACCCTTGCCCTTGCACCCGCGCTGATGGCCGCGCCGGTTCTGGCGCAAACCGCAACGCGCGATCTCGCCCAGGAAGAGGCCAACCGCAAGCTGGTGATCGAGTTTTACGATACCGTCTTCAACAAGCATGACGTGGAGAAGGGGGCTGCCGTCATTGTCGACAGCTACAAGCAGCACAACCCGATGGTGCCGGATGGCAAGAAGCCGTTCGTGGATTATTTCACCGGCCATTTCAAGGAAAACCCGCAGTCGAAGGCACGTATCGTGCGCAGCGCGACCGATGGCGATCTCGTCTATCTGCACATTCATTCGACCGAAAAAGATGGCGATCGCGGCACGGCCATCGTCGATATCTTCCGCGTCACCGACGGCAAGATTACCGAGCACTGGGACGTGATCCAGCCGGTTCCGGAAACGGCGGCGAACAACAATACGATGTTCTGAGGGCCATTGCCGTCGCATTGCCGATGACAGGGGAACAGCCGGGATTTTCGCCCGGCTGTTTCATTTTCAGATTGTGCGTCTTTTCTGGCGGGACTGTACGATCAGATCCAGCGCCAGCATGGCCAGCAGGCTGGCGCCCACCAGCGGGAAGATGATGCCGCCGATGGCGAGCATGACGAGCAGGCCGTACAGGACTCGCTTTTCCTGCGGCAGGGGCGGCACGCCGAGCGACCCTTTCGGGCGGCGTTTCCACCACATGATGCCGGCGGACACGGCGAGCAACACAATGCCGATACAGGCCGCCAGAAGCACGATCTGGTTGGCGAGGCCATATTGCTGTCCCAGATGCACGTTGATGCCCCATTCCAGCGCCTTCCCGAGCGGGCCGTAATCGGCGTAGCTCATGTCGATCAGCGGCTCCCCGCTATATTGATCGAGATGGACGACACGTTGTTGCGCCAGATCATCGGGATAGACAGAGCCGCTATAAACCCCGCTCGGTTTTCCCGGCAGGGCGACCGCGTAACCGGCGGCAAGGCCAAGCGCGTCGAAACGTGCGATCGCCTCATCGATCCCGATTGGCTGGCCTTCGGCGGAATGGGTTGATTCCGGGATTTTCGCCTGCTCCAGCGACCAGCTTGTTTTCGCCACGTGATCGAGATGTTCGCCTGACATCGGCACATCGGTGCGGATGCCCGCCGGATATCCGAAGTTGCTGCCATTCGCCCATTCATTGACCTTCGCACCCCATACGCCTGACCAGGGCATGCCGGTGACCGCAAGGAAAACGATGAAAAAGCCGACGAAAATGCCGGTGACAGCGTGGGTATCGCGCCAGAACACCCGCTTTTTTGGCGTACCGCGCACGGAGATGACACCGCCGGTCTGTTTGCGTGGCCACCAGAGATAGATGCCGGTGGCGACGAGAAGAATGGACCAGCCGGCGGCGATCTCGATCAGATAGCGGGCATAGGTGCCGAAATATTTCAGGCTGTGGAGATAGCGGATCGTCCACATGACGGTGCCGCGATCCGGCAGGGAACCGGCCACTTCTCCGGTATAGGTGTTGACGTAGACGGCTCGCTTTCCATCCGCCGTATTGACAGTGATTTCCGTCGATGCACCCGGATCGGCGGGGGTGGTATATTTGACGGCGGTGCCGGGAACCGCCGCAAGCGCTGCGGCCACGATCTCGGAAGGCAGGGCTTTTGGCGCATTTTGCACCACCTCCACGCGCTTCAGGTCCGAATGGATGAGATTATCGAACTCATCCCGGAAGAGATAAAGCGCCCCGGTGATGGCGAGCGATATCATGAAGGGCAGGACGAGGAGACCGGCATAGAAATGCCAGCGCCATACGGCGCGGTAAAGATTTGCGGACGAGGAATGCGCAGGCGCACGCTCGCCCTCGAAAGAGGTCGTAACGGACATGGATGTCTCCGCAAGAAGATTGATTTTCCGGCTGGCCGGACAGTGTTCTAGCGCTGCGGAGCGGAGGGAGGTGCGCGTGGGCGCGATTCCAGGTTGGGCGGTGATGGCGGTAACAGCGCCTCGACGTTCAGAAAGGCGACTTCGACCGCCGGGATGATCCTGTCCGCGCGTTCAACGGGAATAACCGGAAGAGCGGCGACCGTGGCCGAGGCCAGACGGCAGAGCGTGCCGCAGCAGTCATCGGCGATCTTGCCGGCCGGGTTCTGTTTGCCGGAGCCACCTTCAGGCATATGGCTGGAACAGATGATTTCATCCGCCGCGAGCGCGGCCATCGCCATATTGCCGCTGGTCAGACCGTTGGCGAGACCCTGCAAAAGGAAAAGCAGAACCGCCAGCATGGCGATGGCGCCCGCCGAACTCCTGTCCTGCATGATCCTGCGAATGAATCCCATGCAATCGCAATGTCACATTCGCGGCGAAATGTCACCGCGACACAATGACGGCAAGGGAGGGACGGCAAGGGAGGAACGACAGGGGCGCGCATACGCTGAAGAATGATCCCGGTAATGCGTGGGATGCCGATGCTGCCTGCTCTATATGCGGCTTGAACGGAGTGCGGCGCTGGAGCCCGGCGCCGCAGCGCGCTTAATCCGCGGCCGGAATGGGCGTGGGTTGTCCGTTTTCGTCCATCGCCACCATGATGAAGGTTCCGGCGGTGACTTTCTCGAGCTTGTCATAACGCGACCGCTGCGCCCAGGCTTCCACCGTCAGCGTGATGGACGTGCGGCCAACGCGGGCGATATCGGTATAGATGGACAGCGTGTCGCCGATCTTCACCGGCAGTTCGAAGGCCATTTCCTTGACCGCCGCCGTGACCACGCGACAGCGGGAACGCTCCGCGGCGCGGATGCCGCTCGCCAAGTCCATCTGTGACATGACCCAGCCGCCGAAAATATCCCCGGCAGGATTTGCGTCGGCCGGCATGGCGAGTGTCCTGAGCGTCAGCTCGCCGGTCGGTTTGATGGTCTGCTCGGTCATGTTGAGATTTTCTCCATGCGGAATGACAAAGGCGCAGCATGCGTTGCGCTTTGCCATTTCGCAAGGAAGAGCAAGCGTCAGGACGACGCTTTGCCCAGAAATTGCTGCGTTGCATAAAGGGCGATGGCCGCCGCATTCGAAACGTTGAGCGATTTGATCTCGCCGGGCATATCGAGACGGGCGAGCGCCGAGACGGTTTCGCGGGTCTTCTGACGCAGCCCCTTGCCTTCGGCGCCCAGCACCAGCGCGATTTTTTCGCCGCTGAAGGTCTGTTCGATGGGGGCGGGGCCTTCCGAATCCAGACCGACGGAGAAGAAGCCGAGTTTGTGCAGCTCGCCCAGCGCATCGGCCAGATTGGTGATCTGGATATAGGGAATGAGTTCGAGCGCACCGGAAGCCGATTTCGCCAGCACGCCTGACTCGGTTGGGCTGTGGCGCATGGTGGTGATGACGGCGCCGGCGTTGAAGGCGACCGCCGAACGCATGATGGCGCCGACATTGTGCGGATCGGTGACCTGATCGAGCACGAGGATGAGCGGGCTGTCCTTCAGCGCGCCGAGACGCTTGACCGGCAACGGCCGGGTTTCCAGCATCACGCCCTGGTGGATGGCTTCGGGGCCGAGCACCCTGTCGATATCCTGCGGCGAAACCATCTCCACCGGGAAGGGCTGTGCGTCCGCTTCGCCGATATCGAGACGCGCAAAGGCGTTCTGCGTCACGGAAAGCTTGATGATCTGCCGTTCGGGATTGGCAAGTGCCGCACGCACGGTGTGCAGGCCATAAAGATGCACCTGATCGGGCGCCAGCTGCGGCGGCTTCCAGTCGTCGGCGCCGCGGTTCTTGCGGCGCGGCTGCTGCGGGGTCGGAATTTCGCCGCGCTCGCGCTTGGCGTCGCGCACGGCACGGCGCAGGTTGGCGTAGTGCGTGTCGCGGGTGGATTTGTTGTCGGGATCGTCTTTGCTCATGGCGCCTTATATCTCCGGGAAGAGGCGCGCACCAGCCCCCGTGATAATCCACAGGGCTGCAAAGGGGTTTGAATTTTTTCCCGAAAATTCGTGAAAGGGCGTGTTGACAGAAACGAACGAGGCCGTCATATACGCGCCACAGACGACGCAACGGCGCTTCGCCGCAGCGAAATCTGAAGAGCTTGGTCGCTTGATCCTCGCAGATAACTGGAGGGATGCCCGAGTGGTTAAAGGGGACGGACTGTAAATCCGTTGGCTACGCCTACGTTGGTTCAAATCCAACTCCCTCCACCATTCTGCACGGATCGAAATCGCCACCGCGGGTATAGCTCAATGGTAGAGCAGCAGCCTTCCAAGCTGAATACGCGGGTTCGATTCCCGCTACCCGCTCCAGCTACTCTTTCCATACTTCAATGAAGTCTGTTTAGCGCTGCCTTGTGGCTTTTTGCCTCGACGGAAACATGCGGCCGCCTTTCGGCGTCTTGCAAGCTTTGCAAAGGGCGTTCTCGCCTCAGTGTTTGTCCCGGGTCGGCGTCTTGTCGGGGCCTTGCTTCCCCCAACGCCTCTTTCAGCATGCCTCCAGGGCTGACTGGATCCGCAATTTCTCCGCATCCAGTTCGCTCAGCCTTCCCATATGTGCCGTGATTTCCTCAAAGATCGAGGTGCTATCCGTTTTCGACAGGCGCTCGATTTGACGCAGGGCCGTGATGACCTCGATCAGATCAAGTCGTTCCTGCTCAAGCTTTTCCAGATTCCAAAACATCGCGTTTTCCCCATTTGGCACGCGCTTCAAACGGCGCGCGGGGAAAAAGGTTCAGATCACTAGAATTTAAGGTAAATTTTATCTTGTCGACAATGGCCCGGGCCGGAGACGCAGCCCGGGCCGCAACCGAATCAATAGGGTGAACGGCATTGCGTCCGCGTGCCGGCAGCGGCCATATAGCTGTTGTCGGTGGGATGGTAGGACGTGTAGCGCGCCGCACACCATTTTACGTGGTTGATTTCGGCTTGTGACAGGGCGTAACCGCTCGGTGTGGCCTCTTCGCCTTTGCCTGCCGCAAAGGCCGATGCGGGATAGGCTCGCTGATCTGAATTCTGCGCCTGTGTTTCATAGGCCGGCTGTATAAGGCTCAAGGCATGGGCGGGCACGACAGCAGCGGCAGATATCGCGACGCCAAGAGCGAGCGCGGAGATGGTCTTCGGCATCCTCAACATCGATAAATCCTCGTTATTCGTTCGGTATGCTAACGAAAACTTAGGAAATTCGTTCCGATGAAGGGTTGACGCCACACGAACACGTGATTCTCGTGGCTTGCCGTGGGATACGGTCGAAGTCGCTATATCGGAATGCTCCGGTTCCTTGTGGAGTTGACTTTCCGCCCATACCGCACTGCTCGTTGACAAGCGGAAAATCCGGTCAGATAGTCAGCCCGCAATCATGCAAACGGGAGTCTTCAATGTTGAACAGGGTTGTCATTCTCTCATCCTTTGCGCTGCTGGCATCGGCGGCGTTTGTCTCCCCCGCAGCCGCACTCACCATGAAGGAGTGCAGCGTGAAATATCAGGCGGCGAAAGCCGACGGGTCTGCCAAGGACATCAAGTGGAACGACTATCGCGCCAAGTTCTGCGGCAGCGAGGCGGCCGCCGAGGATGCGGCCGACGACAAGCAGGTCGCGGCCACCACCGAAAAAGAACCCGAAAAAGCGACGATAAAGGCCCCGAAGGGCGTCGCTTTCCCGAGTGCTGTCGATAAGAAATATTCAAGCGAGACGCCCGGAAAGGCTCGCCTGAAAACCTGCGTCGACTCCTATCACAAGAACAAGAATGACGGCACGCTCGGCGATCTGAAATGGATCCAGAAGGGCGGCGGTTACTGGAGCCTGTGCAACACGGCTCTCAAGAGCTGAGACGGGCAGGGGCGGCGGATTGATGACCGCTGTCCCGGCATCGCCGCACTATCCGGAATTGCCTCGGACAAGGCGTGAGCAGATTCGGCTGCGCCCGTTTGTCTCAGTGCCTTTGCCGTCCTCGCCGGCAGACGACATTACTTCTCATCCGCGATCAGGGCCATGATTGCGGATGAGCGTGTTCGATGGTGGGGTTGAACCCGCGGAATGGGACAACCCCGTTTTCGGGCGGGTAAAATCTGCGAATGGCTTGCGATTCAATCTCTTGATAGAAAGAGTTGATCTTGCGGTTTGATCCGCATCCAGCAATTCAACGGCTGCGGCTGTCCTATGACGGCTCGCCGGCAATGTGGGCGGATGACCAGACGATTTCGAAACTATCTCACCGTATTGGCCATATCGCTGTTGATGTGGACGGTGATCCTTGGCGGCGTTTATTGGCTGTTTCGATAGGTTTTGCCACAGCTTGCCGGCCTGAATGAAAGTGGTGAAGGCCTGTGCGCCACCGCCGCATGTTTGCGAGGCCGATATTCCCGAAAATTTGACATGTTAAGAGGCGGCGGCCCCATTTCGGCTTTGCTGGCATGACCTTATGCTTCGGTGAAATCGCGAAAGGGTCATCATGAAAAAATCCGTTGCCGCTATCTGCCTTGCAGTTTTCTCCATGTCGGTCGCTACCGGCGCCATGGCTGAAGATCTGGTGATTCCGCTTCCGAAAGACGCGGCGGTCGAGAAGGTGGAGACCGTCTACCAATGCGCCGCCGACAAGGTGGAGGCGACCTATTTTAATGCCGGCGAGATCAGCCTCGTGCGGCTGGGGCTGGAGGACGGCGTCACCGTTGCTGCAAATGTCATTTCAGGGTCGGGTGCCAAATATCAGGGCGGCATCTATGTCTGGTGGTCGAAGGGTGAAGAGGCGGATCTTTACGATCTGATGGCGGATCCGGAGATGAAGCAGCCGGTTCATTGCGTCGAGGCCAAGAAATCCTGAGTGTCGGAACCCGCAAAGGAGCGGCGGCAGGGCGGTTCCTGAAAACCTTGCCATGCCGCCGGTCAGCGTGGGAGTGCGCGCGCGGCGCGTTCAGCCAAGAACGAGCGACGCAAGAAGCGCCAGCAGGATGAGCGAGCTGGCGACAACGCCGAACCTCATTCTGCGAAGGCGGCGGGTACGACCGCCGCTCCAGTCATAAGCCATTGGCAGCTTTACCTTTCTTTTTATTATTATGACTTATTGACTAGCTCCCTAGGCTTGCCCGTGGCTGACCTCAATTGTCAGAATTTATCGGCGAAAAATCACGATTTCCCTGTCTTCTCCTGATGTTGCAGCAAGTGCTGCGATTGATTCTTCCTGCCCTGCGGCGGTAAACCGGGTGAGGAGACCTTACGGTCACAGGCCACGAAAAAGGCCCGGAAACTGGCGTTTCCGGGCCTTCTGGAGAAGCGTTTCTACTAGTCGTTTCAGCCTAGATACGGCTGGATATGGGGCAGAACCTCGAGCGTGCCGTGGTAGAGCATGTTGAGCGCCACATAGATGATGACCATCAGGCCGAGATAGGAAATCCAGCGATAGCGGTGCAGCAGCTTGGCGACGAAGTTGGCGGCGAGGCCCATGAGCGCAATCGACACGACGAGGCCGATGATCAGCACCGTCACGTGTTCCTGTGCGGCGCCGGCGACGGCAAGAACGTTATCCAGCGACATGGACACATCGGCGATGACGATCTGGGTCGCGGCCTGGAAGAAGGTCTTGTGGCCCTTGGTCAGGTCCGCCTCTTCGTCCGTCACCTCGTCTTCGATCGAGCCTGCGGCCTCGCGCAGTTCAGTCCACATCTTCCAGCACACCCAGGCGAGCAGCAGGCCGCCGAACAATTGCAGGCCGACGATGGCGAGAAGCTGCACGGTGACGGCGGCGAAGCCGATGCGCAGCACCGTGGCGGCGATGATGCCGACAAGGATCGCCTTGCGGCGGAGATGAGCGGGCAGACCGGCGGCGGCAAGGCCGATGACGATGGCATTGTCGCCCGCCAGAACGAGGTCGATTGCAATGACCTGTAAGAATGCCGTGAAACCGGCGGCTGTGAAGATTTCCATGGGATGGTCCTGAAACGGATAAAGAAGTCGCGAGGGAAAGCGACGGATCGAGATATGGAATGGGATGGCGCGTTCGCGCCGGATTCCAGTCGCCCGTCTCCCCCCGGCGATGGAATGTCCTTAAGCCATCATGCCGGTGCAGGTAAAGAAGTTGTGATAGAAATATCTTATTTAGTGATCGGCCATGCAGGAGGAGGGGGATGCCAGGCCAACCACCGCCTCGCCCTTACGAGGGTTTGAATGTCGCAAACCAGATACCATATACAGGCCTCGAGGCACGCTTAAGGCGCGCGCGAAGACGCTTTCACAATTAAGTCTTGCGCATTCGCTTACAAAGCCTTAAACGGCGACACCAAACCGGTTCGCCGGGAAAACTACTTCACGTTCACAGGAAGCAATTCACATGGCAAAGAGCAAGTTTGAGCGCAATAAGCCGCACGTCAACATTGGCACGATCGGTCACGTCGACCACGGCAAGACGTCGTTGACTGCTGCGATCACGAAGTATTTCGGCGAGTTCAAGGCGTATGACCAAATCGACGCTGCTCCTGAAGAGAAGGCTCGTGGTATCACGATTTCGACGGCCCACGTTGAGTATGAGACGCCTGCCCGTCACTACGCACACGTTGACTGCCCCGGCCACGCCGACTACGTGAAGAACATGATCACCGGTGCTGCCCAGATGGACGGCGCGATCCTGGTTTGCTCGGCAGCCGACGGCCCGATGCCGCAGACCCGCGAGCACATCCTGCTTGCCCGTCAGGTTGGCGTTCCGGCGATCGTCGTGTTCCTCAACAAGGTCGACCAGGTCGACGACGCCGAGCTTCTCGAGCTCGTCGAGCTTGAAGTTCGCGAACTTCTGTCGTCCTACGACTTCCCGGGCGACGATATCCCGATCATCAAGGGTTCGGCTCTTGCCGCTCTTGAAGATTCTGACAAGAAGATCGGTGAAGACGCGATCCGCGAGCTGATGGCTGCGGTTGACGCCTACATCCCGACGCCTGAGCGTCCGATCGACCAGCCGTTCCTGATGCCGATCGAAGACGTGTTCTCGATCTCGGGCCGTGGTACGGTTGTGACGGGTCGCGTTGAGCGCGGTATCGTCAAGGTTGGTGAAGAAGTCGAGATCGTCGGCATCCGTCCGACCTCGAAGACGACGGTTACCGGCGTTGAAATGTTCCGCAAGCTGCTCGACCAGGGCCAGGCGGGCGACAACATCGGTGCACTGGTTCGCGGTGTTAACCGTGACGGCGTCGAGCGTGGTCAGATCCTGTGCAAGCCGGGTTCGGTGAAGCCGCACAAGAAGTTCAAGGCAGAAGCCTACATCCTGACGAAGGAAGAAGGCGGCCGTCATACGCCGTTCTTCACGAACTACCGTCCGCAGTTCTACTTCCGCACGACGGACGTAACGGGCATCGTTACGCTTCCGGAAGGCACGGAAATGGTTATGCCTGGCGACAACGTCACCGTTGACGTCGAGCTGATCGTTCCGATCGCGATGGAAGAAAAGCTGCGCTTCGCTATCCGCGAAGGCGGCCGTACCGTCGGCGCCGGCATCGTCGCTTCGATCGTCGAGTAATCTTTTCCCGCAAGGGATTTGAGAAAACCCCGCTGGAACGGCGGGGTTTTTTGTTTTGCGTGGCATAACAAAGGTTATGGCTGCGGTTTGCGAAATGAATATTGCTGTCCAACTCAACCTATGCGATATTTTTTTGGGCGTAGGAGGCAATATGTTTTTTAAGTATAGTATGATTTTATTTAAATCGCTCCTACTCATCCTAGTCGCGATAATTGGGTTTTGGTTTTTGTTTCTGACGACCTATCTGCTGGCGCCGAGCCAGCTGACAGATTCGATATCGGACGAGTTTACCTCTGGCTTGGAGTCGACATATAGCCCTGTGACTCAATTCTTTAAGCGTGTTGCCCGCCGCGAAAAAGAGCCATTCGATCTCACTTTTGGATTTGATTCTAGGTGGGCAGATAACGACATGGCTGTAATGCTTTGGTTCAGTCGTTGCGGGGGAAAGTACGCGGACGATGACACCGCTGCAAAAGTTGTGTCTGCCTTAAACTCCTTGCAAAATCGCGTTCCTCGGGAGCGAAATCAAGCTAAGTATGTTATGGAAAGACTGCAGACTAGGTCCCAGAACTTCTCTGTTGCGATAATTTGCCTTGGGATGTTTACGACAATCTTCGCCGGTCTAAATTCGTCGGAGTATTCTCAGGCGGGTAGGAGGTTTGGTTCCTACATCAAAATATTTGCTATTGTTTTTCCAGCAACGGTCACCGCAGTAACGGCGCTACAATCGCTTGTCGCGGGACAGGACCAGATTGCTAAGCAAGCGCAAATCCATTTCGGGCTCATTATCTTGAGTTCGGAAATCTCGTCGCAGCTCTTAACCATGAATTGCCCTGCAACGGCTAACGAGGCTGCTCCGTTGCTCGCGACATTGAGCGACTGGAACAGGCGTTTAAGCGATATAGTTGCTAGCGCTAGCAGGCCTAGCTCGGAGCAACCTAAGCATGCGTCAAGTGATGAAACGTCAACCGTTGAAGCTGGGAAATAGGTTTCTTTCTTTTTTCAGCGGGGCGCGAGTTTCGAGCCAGTTCTGGACTGGCGATTCGCGGTGGGACGCCGTGAAAAAATAAAAAAACACACTTGCCATTCTTTTCCCTGCACCTTAAAGGAGCCCATACCGAATTGGCCAAGCGATTTCGCGGCCGCTTCAGGTGACTAAGGGGTATAGCTCAGTTGGTAGAGCGGCGGTCTCCAAAACCGCAGGTCGGGGGTTCGAGCCCCTCTGCCCCTGCCACTTTCCATTCGCAAGCGCGGTTTTCGCTGCATGGCAGATGGGGCCGGTTTTCCGGCGAATTTCGCCGAATGTCGATTTCCTCTTGTTAAAAGTGGAATCGGTGTTTATGTAGGGTCAAAACAGACACGCGGTGCGTGGGGCTGATTAGTTCGGCTTTACGCGCCGTAATTGCGTGGGCAGTCAATGGCATCCAAAACCAATCCGTTTACGTTTCTGCAGCAGGTTCGCGCCGAAGCGTCAAAGATCACTTGGCCGTCGCGCCGCGAGACCATGATTTCGACGGCTATGGTGCTGGTGATGGTCATTTTTGCGGCTCTGTTCTTCTTTGCTGCGGACCAGCTCATCGGCTGGCTGCTCAGCCTGGTGCTGAACGTAGGCCGGTAACGGCGCGGTCAAGGGCCCGGTAGAAGGATCGAACGGAGAATAAAAATGGCAGCGCGCTGGTACATCGTTCACGCATATTCGAATTTCGAAAAGAAGGTCGCCGAGTCGATCGAGGAAAAGGCCCGTCAGAAGGGTCTTGATCATCTTTTCGAGAAAATCCTCGTGCCGACCGAAAAGGTGGTCGAGGTGCGTCGCGGCCGCAAGGTCGATAGCGAGCGCAAGTTCTTTCCGGGTTACGTGCTGGTGCGCGCCAACCTGACGGATGAGGCCTATCACCTCATCAAGAACACGCCGAAGGTCACCGGTTTCCTCGGTTCGGACAGCAAGCCTGTTCCGATTCCCGACTATGAAGCCGAGCGTATCCTCGGTCAGGTTCAGGAAGGTGTCGAGCGTCCGAAGTCTTCGGTTTCGTTCGAGATCGGCGAGCAGGTTCGCGTCTCCGACGGTCCGTTCGCGTCGTTCAACGGCGTGGTTCAGGATGTCGACGAAGAGCGTTCGCGCCTGAAGGTGGAAGTTTCGATTTTCGGCCGCGCGACACCGGTCGAGCTGGAATACAATCAGGTCGAAAAGGTCTGATTGGCGGGGTAAAGCCCCAAGCGCGTGGAAGGCTAACTGGCTCTTTAAGCCGGGGCAGGGCGCCGCACCACGCAACCGCAGCCGCCGGAGCGATCCGGCTTAAGAGAAGCCGGGTAACCGGTTTGAATTGAAAGGCAGAGAGATATGGCTAAGAAAGTTGCAGGCCAGCTCAAGTTGCAGGTAAAGGCCGGGGCGGCCAATCCGTCCCCGCCGATCGGTCCGGCACTTGGTCAGCGTGGCATTAACATCATGGAATTCTGCAAGGCGTTCAATGCCGCCACGCAGGAAATGGAAAAGGGTATGCCGATCCCGGTCGTCATCACCTATTACCAGGACAAGTCCTTCACCTTCGTCATGAAGCAGCCGCCGATGACCTACTGGCTGAAGAAGGAAGCTAAGATCACCTCCGGTTCTAAGACGCCTGGCAAGGGCGCCAAGGTCGGCTCCATCACCAAGGCTCAGGTCAAGACGATCGCTGAAGCCAAGATGAAGGATCTGAACGCAGCCGACATCGAAGGCGCAATGGCAATGGTTGAGGGCTCTGCCCGCGCCATGGGCCTGGAAGTGGTAGGTTGATCATGGCCAAGGTAGCAAAGCGCATTCAGAAGATCCGCGAAGGCGTGGATCCCAACAAGCTTTACGTTCTCACCGACGCCATCTCGATGGTCAAGGAACGTGCTGTCGCCAAGTTCGACGAAACCGTTGAAGTTTCGATGAACCTCGGCGTTGACCCGCGCCATGCGGACCAGATGGTTCGTGGCGTTGTCAACCTGCCGAACGGCACCGGCCGTGACGTTCGCGTCGCCGTTTTCGCCCGTGGCGCCAAGGCTGATGAAGCCACGGCTGCCGGCGCTGACGTCGTCGGTGCGGAAGAACTGGTTGAAATCGTTCAGGGCGGCAAGATCGACTTCGATCGTTGCATCGCGACCCCGGACATGATGCCGCTCGTCGGCCGTCTCGGCAAGGTACTCGGCCCGCGTGGCATGATGCCGAACCCGAAGGTCGGAACCGTGACCATGGACGTTGCCGGTGCTGTCAAGGCATCCAAGGGCGGCGCTGTCGAATTCCGCGTCGAAAAGGCCGGTATCGTACACGCTGGCGTTGGCAAGGCTTCGTTCGACGCCAAGGCTCTTGAAGAAAACATCAAGGCTTTCGCCGATGCCGTCATCAAGGCAAAGCCGACCGGTGCCAAGGGCAACTACGTCAAGCGCGTCGCGATTTCCTCGACCATGGGTCCGGGCGTCAAGATCGACCCTTCGTCGGTTACCGCTTAATCAATTCTCGCGCTTCCCAAGGGGAGTGTGAATAAAAGAATTTCCGGCTCCCAGGGAGCCGGAAATTTCCGGGGAAACCCGGAACTCCTGTCCGAGATTGCGGGTGGCTATGTCTTTCGGGGCCTGGCCTTAATCATTTAGCCTGCATGAGACGGGTGAGGCTGGATTTGAGGCATCTGTCGATGCCTGACTGTCCGGTTCGAACCTGGTGTGCCTGTGCCTGAAGCCGTTTGCGGCGACAGAGCGGGGGACAGGATCCTCGAGCGTCGCTCGGGATCTTTGTAAAAAGGTCCCTTGGGGCAAAGGCAAACCCGACGGGTTCACATGTTGTGTTCCCGTCTACTGGAGACAGACAGTGGAAAGAGCGGAAAAACGCGAATTCGTCACGGAGCTGAACGAAGTCTTCAAGGCTTCCGGTTCGGTTGTCGTGGCCCACTATGCTGGTGTCACCGTTGCGCAGATGAACGACTTCCGTTCGAAGATGCGCGCTGCCGGAGGCACCGTCAAGGTCGCGAAGAACCGCCTGGCCAAGATCGCTCTTCAGGGTACGGAGTCGGAAGGGATGACCAATCTCTTCAAGGGACAGACGCTGATTGCATACAGCACTGACCCGATGATCGCTCCGAAAGTCGTCATGGATTTCGCCAAGACCAACGACAAGGTCGTTGTTTTGGGCGGCGCCATGGGCGCAACCACGCTCAACGCCGAAGCAGTCAAGTCGCTTGCGACCCTGCCTTCGCTGGACGAGCTGCGTGCAAAGCTGCTGGGCCTTCTCAATGCCCCGGCAACTCGCGTCGCTACGGTTGTTGCAGCACCGGCAAGCCAGCTTGCCCGCGTGTTCTCGGCTTACGCCAAGAAGGACGAAGCCGCTTAAGGCGGTTTTTCGCTGTAAATATTCAAACTGGTTCGAACTGAACAAAAGGAACTATCAAAATGGCTGATCTCGCAAAGATCGTAGAAGACCTCTCCTCGCTGACCGTTCTGGAAGCTGCAGAACTGTCCAAGCTTCTCGAAGAAAAGTGGGGCGTTTCCGCTGCTGCTCCGGTAGCTGTTGCTGCTGCTGGCGGTGCTGGCGTTGCTGCTGCTGTTGAAGAAGAAAAGACTGAATTCGACGTGATCCTGGTTGACGCTGGCGCCAACAAGATCAACGTCATCAAGGAAGTCCGCGCTATCACGGGCCTCGGCCTCAAGGAAGCCAAGGACCTCGTTGAAGGCGCTCCGAAGGCTGTCAAGGAAGCTGTTTCCAAGGCTGAAGCTGCTGACCTCAAGAAGAAGCTTGAAGACGCCGGCGCTAAGGTCGACGTTAAGTAATCTTGCGATTGCTGGCGGGAAGGGGCTTCATGCCCCTTTCCGTCGTCATCGTTTTAAAACTTATTACCCAAAAGCCGCGTGAAAATGGCTTTTGGGTAATGGGTTCTTCAAGAGAATGGTTCCGAACCGGCTCATCTAGGCAATCCGGCCTGATCGATCCGGGATGTGGAACGAGATTGATGATACCCATTGCTTGACGGGGTCGACTGGCCATCGGTTCCCGTCCGTTGCAGGCCCGGATGCAATTTTAAAGGAGCGACGATGGCTCAGACCCTTTCGTTTAACGGTCGCAGGCGCGTACGCAAGTTTTTCGGCAAAATTCCAGAAGTAGCGGAAATGCCGAACCTCATCGAGGTTCAGAAGGCTTCGTATGACCAGTTTCTCATGGTTGACGAGCCCAAGGGTGGCCGTCCCGACGAGGGATTGAATGCCGTATTCAAATCCGTATTCCCGATCACCGATTTTTCCGGCGCCTCCATGCTCGAATTCGTGTCCTACGAATTCGAAGCGCCGAAGTTCGACGTCGAGGAATGCCGTCAGCGCGATCTGACCTATGCTGCGCCGCTTAAAGTGACGCTGCGCCTCATCGTGTTCGATATCGATGAAGATACGGGCGCGAAGTCCATCAAGGACATCAAGGAACAGTCCGTCTACATGGGCGACATGCCGCTCATGACCAATAACGGCACGTTCATCGTCAACGGCACCGAGCGCGTCATCGTTTCGCAGATGCACCGTTCGCCGGGCGTGTTCTTCGATCACGACAAGGGCAAGAGCCATTCTTCCGGCAAGCTGCTCTTCGCTGCCCGCGTCATCCCCTATCGCGGTTCCTGGCTCGACATCGAGTTCGACGCCAAGGACATCGTCTATGCGCGTATCGACCGTCGCCGCAAGATCCCCGTGACCTCGCTGCTGATGGCGCTTGGCATGGATGGCGAAGACATTCTGTCGACCTTCTACACCAAGGCTTCCTATGAGCGCTCCGGCGACGGCTGGCGCATTCCGTTCCAGCCTGAAACGCTGAAGAACGCCAAGGTCATCACCGACATGATCGACGCCGATACCGGCGAAGTCGTGGTCGAAGGTGGCAAGAAGCTGACCCCGCGCCTGATCCGCCAGCTGACGGAGAAGGGCCTCAAGGCGCTGAAGGCGACCGACGAAGATCTCTACGGCAACTATCTGGCCGAAGACATCGTCAACTACGAGACGGGTGAAATCTATCTCGAGGCCGGCGACGAAATCGACGAGAAGACCCTCGGTCTCATCCTGCAGTCGGGCTTCGACGAGATTCCGGTCCTCAACATCGACCACGTCAATGTTGGCGCCTATATCCGCAACACGCTGTCGGCCGACAAGAACGAAAACCGCCAGGAAGCCCTGTTCGACATCTACCGCGTCATGCGTCCGGGTGAGCCGCCGACCATGGAATCGGCGGAAGCGATGTTCAACTCGCTGTTCTTCGATGCGGAGCGTTACGACCTGTCGGCCGTTGGCCGCGTCAAGATGAACATGCGCCTCGACCTCGATGCGGAAGACACCGTGCGCACGCTGCGCAAGGAAGACATCCTCGCCGTCGTTAAGATGCTGGTCGAACTGCGCGACGGCAAGGGCGAAATCGACGACATCGACAACCTCGGCAACCGCCGTGTCCGTTCTGTCGGCGAACTGATGGAAAACCAGTATCGTCTGGGCCTTCTGCGCATGGAACGTGCGATCAAGGAACGTATGTCCTCGATCGAAATCGACACCGTGATGCCGCAGGACCTGATCAACGCGAAGCCGGCAGCCGCCGCCGTTCGCGAATTCTTCGGTTCCTCGCAGCTGTCGCAGTTCATGGACCAGGTGAATCCGCTTTCGGAAATCACCCACAAGCGCCGTCTTTCGGCTCTTGGACCGGGCGGTCTGACCCGCGAGCGCGCCGGCTTCGAAGTCCGCGACGTTCACCCGACCCATTACGGCCGTATTTGCCCGATCGAAACGCCGGAAGGCCCGAACATCGGTCTGATCAACTCGCTTGCAACCTTCGCCCGCGTCAACAAGTACGGCTTCATCGAAAGCCCGTACCGCAAGATCGTCGACGGCAAGGTCACCAACGACGTGATCTACCTCTCCGCCATGGAAGAGGCGAAATATTACGTCGCGCAGGCCAATGCGCCGCTCAATGAAGACGGTTCGTTCTCGGAAGAGTTCGTCGTCTGCCGTCACTCGGGCGAAGTTATGCTCGCACCGCGTGACAACATCAACCTGATGGACGTTTCGCCGAAGCAGCTCGTTTCGGTCGCAGCGGCTCTCATTCCGTTCCTGGAAAACGACGACGCCAACCGCGCTCTCATGGGCTCGAACATGCAGCGTCAGGCCGTTCCGCTTCTGCGCGCCGAGGCACCGTTCGTCGGTACCGGCATGGAGCCGATCGTTGCCCGTGACTCCGGTGCTGCCATTGCAGCCCGTCGTGGCGGTGTGGTCGATCAGGTGGATGCGACCCGTATCGTTATCCGCGCCACGGAAGACCTCGATGCCGGCAAGTCCGGTGTTGACATCTACCGTCTGCAGAAGTTCCAGCGTTCGAACCAGAACACCTGCGTCAACCAGCGCCCGCTGGTTTCCGTCGGCGACATCATCTCCAAGGGTGATATCATCGCGGATGGTCCGTCGACCGACCTCGGTGACCTGGCGCTTGGTCGTAACGCGCTCGTCGCGTTCATGCCCTGGAACGGCTACAACTACGAAGACTCGATCCTGATGTCGGAACGTATCGTTTCCGACGACGTGTTCACCTCCATTCACATCGAAGAATTCGAGGTGATGGCGCGCGACACGAAGCTTGGTCCGGAAGAAATCACGCGCGACATTCCGAACGTTTCGGAAGAAGCGCTGAAGAACCTCGACGAAGCCGGTATCGTTTACATCGGTGCGGAAGTTCAGCCGGGCGATATCCTCGTCGGCAAGATCACGCCGAAGGGCGAAAGCCCGATGACGCCGGAAGAAAAGCTTCTGCGCGCCATCTTCGGTGAAAAGGCTTCCGACGTTCGCGACACCTCCATGCGCATGCCTCCGGGCACGTTTGGTACGGTTGTCGAAGTCCGCGTCTTCAACCGTCACGGTGTGGAGAAGGACGAGCGCGCGATGGCTATCGAGCGCGAAGAGATCGAGCGCCTGGCGAAGGACCGCGACGACGAGCAGGCAATTCTTGACCGTAACGTCTACGGCCGCCTGATCGACATGCTGCGTGGCCACGTTTCCATCGCCGGTCCGAAGGGCTTCAAGAAGGGCGTCGAGCTTTCCAACGCCGTCGTCTCCGAATATCCCCGCTCGCAGTGGTGGATGTTCGCGGTCGAAGACGAGAAGGCTCAGTCCGAACTCGAAGCGCTTCGCGGTCAGTACGATGAGTCCAAGTCGCGCCTTGAACAGCGCTTCATGGACAAGGTCGAAAAGGTCCAGCGCGGCGATGAAATGCCTCCTGGTGTCATGAAGATGGTCAAGGTCTTCGTTGCCGTTAAGCGCAAGATCCAGCCGGGCGACAAGATGGCCGGCCGTCACGGTAACAAGGGCGTCGTCTCGCGTATCGTTCCGGTCGAGGACATGCCGTTCCTCGAAGACGGCACGCATGTCGACATCTGCTTGAACCCGCTCGGCGTGCCTTCGCGCATGAACGTCGGCCAGATCCTCGAAACCCACCTCGCATGGGCATGCGCAGGCATGGGCAAGAAGATCGGCGAGATGCTCGAAGAGTATCGCAAGACGATGGACATCAGCGAGCTTCGCAGCGAGCTGACGGAAATCTACGCGTCTGAAGCCAATGACGAGGTTCAGCGTTTCGACGACGACTCGCTGGTGAAGCTTGCCGAAGAAGCCAAGCGCGGTGTTTCCATCGCGACCCCGGTCTTCGACGGTGCGCATGAGCCCGACGTCGCCGCGATGCTGAAGAAGGCAGGTCTGCATGAATCCGGTCAGTCCGTCCTTTATGACGGTCGTACCGGTGAGCCGTTCGACCGCAAGGTCACCGTCGGCTACATGTACATGATCAAGCTGAACCACCTTGTCGACGACAAGATCCACGCTCGCTCGATCGGTCCTTACTCGCTCGTTACCCAGCAGCCGCTGGGCGGCAAGGCGCAGTTCGGCGGACAGCGCTTCGGGGAAATGGAAGTCTGGGCTCTGGAAGCATACGGCGCGGCCTACACGCTGCAGGAAATGTTGACCGTCAAGTCGGACGACGTGGCCGGCCGCACCAAGGTCTACGAAGCGATCGTCCGTGGCGACGATACCTTTGAGGCCGGTATTCCGGAGAGCTTCAACGTTCTCGTCAAGGAAATGCGGTCGCTTGGTCTTTCGGTTGAGCTGGAAAACTCGAAGATCGAGAACCAGCCAGAAGACCAGCTGCCCGACGCGGCGGAATAAAAATGAGAGAGGCGGGCGCCTTCCGGGCGCCTGCCGGTTTCCCGTCAGCCCGGCTGGCGTGGGACACTTTCGCCGCATTGTGCGGTTAATCCGTATTTAAAGCTCTGGACGGCGACCCGGGAAGAAACCGGTCCGGATGCAAACAGGGGCAGCAGCTAGCCTCTCAAGGAGACAAGGCATGAACCAAGAGGTCATGAATCTTTTCAATCCTCAGGTGCCTGCGCAGCATTTCGATTCCATCCGGATTTCGATTGCTTCGCCGGAAAAAATCCTGTCGTGGTCCTACGGCGAGATCAAGAAGCCGGAAACCATCAACTACCGTACGTTCAAGCCCGAACGCGACGGCCTTTTCTGCGCGCGCATCTTCGGACCGATCAAGGACTACGAGTGCCTGTGCGGCAAGTACAAGCGCATGAAGTACAAGGGCATCATCTGCGAAAAGTGCGGCGTCGAAGTCACGCTGTCGCGCGTTCGCCGTGAGCGCATGGGCCACATCGAGCTCGCAGCGCCGGTTGCCCACATCTGGTTCCTGAAGTCGCTTCCCTCGCGTATCTCGACCCTGCTCGACATGACGCTGAAGGATGTCGAACGCGTTCTTTATTTCGAGAACTACATCGTCACCGAGCCTGGCCTCACTTCGCTGAAGCAGAACCAGCTTCTGTCTGAAGAAGAGTACATGATCGCCGTCGACGAGTTCGGCGAAGACCAGTTCACCGCCATGATCGGCGCTGAAGCCATCTACGAGATGCTGGCTTCGATGAACCTCGAAAAGATCGCCGGCGACCTGCGTGCCGAACTTGCTGAGACCACGTCTGATCTCAAGCAGAAGAAGCTGATGAAGCGCCTGAAGATCGTCGAGAACTTCATGGAGTCGGGCAACCGTCCTGAATGGATGATCATGAAGGTCGTTCCGGTCATTCCGCCGGATCTGCGTCCGCTGGTTCCGCTGGATGGCGGCCGTTTCGCAACGTCCGACCTTAACGATCTCTATCGCCGCGTCATCAACCGTAACAACCGTCTGAAGCGCCTGATCGAGCTTCGTGCGCCGGGCATCATCATCCGCAACGAAAAGCGTATGTTGCAGGAATCCGTCGATGCGCTGTTCGATAACGGCCGTCGCGGTCGCGTCATCACGGGTGCCAACAAGCGTCCGCTGAAGTCGCTCTCCGACATGCTCAAGGGCAAGCAGGGCCGCTTCCGCCAGAACCTTCTCGGCAAGCGCGTCGACTATTCCGGTCGTTCGGTCATCGTGACCGGTCCGGAACTGAAGCTGCACCAGTGCGGCCTGCCGAAGAAGATGGCGCTCGAACTGTTCAAGCCGTTCATCTACGCCCGCCTCGACGCCAAGGGTTACTCCTCGACCGTCAAGCAGGCCAAGAAGCTGGTTGAAAAAGAGAAGCCGGAAGTCTGGGATATCCTCGACGAGGTCATCCGCGAGCATCCGGTTCTTCTGAACCGCGCACCGACGCTGCACCGTCTGGGTATCCAGGCTTTCGAACCCATGCTGGTCGAAGGCAAGGCCATCCAGCTGCACCCGCTCGTCTGCACGGCCTTCAACGCCGACTTCGACGGTGACCAGATGGCTGTCCACGTGCCGCTTTCGCTGGAAGCCCAGCTGGAAGCACGCGTGCTGATGATGTCGACCAACAACATCCTGCATCCGGCGAACGGTCATCCGATCATCGTTCCGTCGCAGGACATGGTTCTCGGCCTCTATTACCTGTCGATCATGAACCAGAACGAGCCGGGCGAAGGCATGGCGTTCTCGGATATCGGTGAGCTGCATCACGCGCTTGAAAACAAGGTCGTGACGCTGCATGCCAAGATCCGCGGCCGCTTCAAGACCGTGGATGCCGATGGCAAGCCGGTTTCGAAGATCCATGAAACGACCCCTGGCCGTATGCTGATTGGCGAACTTCTGCCGAAGAACGTCAACGTGCCTTTCGACGTCTGCAACCAGGAAATGACCAAGAAGAACATCTCCAAGATGATCGACACGGTCTACCGTCACTGCGGCCAGAAAGACACGGTCATCTTCTGCGACCGCATCATGCAGCTCGGCTTTGCCCATGCCTGCCGCGCCGGCATTTCGTTCGGCAAGGACGACATGGTCATTCCGGACAGCAAGGTGAAGATCGTCGGCGACACCGAAGCTCTCGTGAAGGAATACGAACAGCAGTATAATGATGGTCTCATCACCCAGGGCGAAAAGTACAACAAGGTTGTCGACGCCTGGGGCAAGGCAACCGAAAAGGTCGCCGAAGAGATGATGGCACGCATCAAGGCTGTCGAGTTCGATCCGGAAACGGGCCGCCAGAAGCCGATGAACTCCATCTACATGATGTCCCACTCGGGCGCGCGCGGTTCTCCGAACCAGATGCGTCAGCTGGGCGGCATGCGCGGCCTGATGGCGAAGCCGTCGGGTGAAATCATCGAGACGCCTATCATCTCGAACTTCAAGGAAGGGCTGACCGTTAACGAGTACTTCAACTCGACCCACGGTGCCCGTAAGGGTCTCGCAGATACCGCCTTGAAGACCGCGAACTCGGGTTACCTGACCCGTCGTCTCGTCGACGTCGCGCAGGATTGCATCGTCAACTCCAGGGATTGCGGCACCGACAAGGGCCTCACCATGACCGCCATCGTCGATGCCGGTCAGGTCGTTGCCTCGCTCGGCGCACGTATCCTCGGCCGTACGGCTCTTGACGATATCGACAATCCGGTCACTGGCGAGAACATCGTCAAGGCTGGAACGCTGATCGACGAAGCCGACGTTGCCACCATCGAGAAGGCCGGCATCCAGTCCGTCCGCATCCGCTCGGCGCTTACCTGCGAAGTGCAGATCGGTGTCTGCGGCGTCTGCTACGGTCGTGACCTTGCACGCGGTACGCCTGTCAACATGGGCGAAGCCGTTGGCGTCATCGCCGCACAGTCGATCGGTGAACCGGGCACGCAGCTTACCATGCGTACCTTCCACCTTGGCGGTACGGCGAACGTGGTCGACCAGTCGTTCCTCGAAGCTTCGTATGAAGGCACGATCCAGATCAAGAACCGCAACATCCTGCGGAACTCCGAAGGCGTTCTCATCGCCATGGGCCGTAACATGTCCGTTACGATCCTGGACGAGCGCGGCGCGGAACGTTCCACGCAGCGTGTCGCTTACGGTTCGAAGATCTTCGTGGACGATGGCGACAAGGTTAAGCGCGGTCAGCGTCTTGCAGAGTGGGACCCCTACACCCGTCCGATGATGACGGAAGTGGAAGGTACCGTTCACTTCGAAGACCTGGTCGACGGCCTCTCCGTTCTGGAAGCCACCGACGAATCCACCGGCATCACCAAGCGTCAGGTCATCGACTGGCGTTCGACGCCGCGCGGTTCGGACCTCAAGCCTGCGATCGTCATCAAGGACGCCTCCGGTGCGGTTGCGAAGCTTGCCCGTGGTGGCGAAGCCCGCTTCCAGCTCTCGGTCGACGCCATCCTGTCGGTCGAGCCGGGTGCGAAGGTCTCCCAGGGTGACGTGCTTGCACGTTCGCCGCTGGAAAGCGCCAAGACGAAGGACATCACCGGCGGTCTGCCGCGCGTTGCCGAACTGTTCGAAGCCCGTCGTCCGAAGGATCACGCCATCATCGCAGAGATCGATGGTACGATCCGGCTGGGCCGCGACTACAAGAACAAGCGTCGCGTGATGATCGAGCCTGCGGAAGACGGCGTCGAGCCGGTCGAATACCTGATCCCGAAGGGCAAGCCCTTCCATCTTCAGGAAGGCGACTATATCGAGAAGGGCGAATACATTCTCGACGGCAACCCGGCACCGCACGACATTCTGGCGATCAAGGGCGTGGAGGCTCTGGCTTCCTACCTCGTGAACGAAATCCAGGAAGTCTACCGACTGCAGGGCGTTGTGATCAACGACAAGCACATCGAGGTGATCGTTCGCCAGATGCTGCAGAAGGTCGAGATCACCGATGCTGGTGACAGCCAGTACATCGTCGGCGACAATGTCGATCGTATCGAGATGGAAGACATGAACGACCGTCTGATCGAAGAGGGCAAGAAGCCTGCTTATGGCGAGCCGGTTCTGCTCGGTATCACCAAGGCTTCGTTGCAGACGCCGTCCTTCATCTCGGCCGCATCCTTCCAGGAAACCACCAAGGTTCTCACGGAAGCTGCGATCGCCGGCAAGACGGACACGCTGCAGGGCCTCAAGGAAAACGTCATCGTCGGCCGTCTCATCCCGGCCGGTACCGGCGGCACCATGACGCAGATTCGCCGCATCGCCACCTCGCGCGACGACCTCATTCTCGAGGAACGCCGCAGGGGTACGGGTGCAGGTTCTGCCAATCAGATGCTGCAGGACATGACCGATCAGGCTCCGGCCGCCGAATAAGGTCAGGTAAGGGCAGGGGCTTTGCGAAGCCCCGCCAAAGTTCAATGAAGACGCCCGGAGCAATCCGGGCGTTTTTGTTTGTGCGGGCCCTGGCATGGAGCTGCCTTTCGGCGGCTATCCCCATTTCCCAATCTCTCATTGACGGCGCCCTGAAGCCCGGCGCCGGGGATCAGCCCTGTTCGCGGATGTTGTAGCGCGTCAGAACGGAAAGCCGGCGAACGAGATCGGCCTGACCGGTGCTGCCGGTCTTCGCATAGATCGACTTGGCGTTGCTGCGAACCGTTTCGTGGGAGATCTGCAATTGCTTCGCGACGGCGGGAAGCGAAAGACCCTTCATGATTTCCAGCGCAACGCGGGCTTCGCCTCTGGTGAGGTCGTACAGCCCCTTCAGCAGTGTGCTTGCATCGGCAATGGTGCCCATGGGCTGGGATATCAGCACGATGGCGCTGCCATTCGGCGACAAGTCGAGTGCATTCTTGCGCAGGGGTATGACGTGGAGGATGCAGGCCCCGTCCTCGCTGGTGGGCAGGGGAAACGAGCCGATAGCGTGACCAGCGAGCGCCTTATAGAGAAGCCGGTTCACTCTTTCGTCGGAGATGACGATCCTGTCACGGGCGCGGGTCGAAATGGATTTCTGCAGCGACACAAAAAGGTCGTTGGCGGAGAGAATGCGCCCGCTTGCCTGCAGCACCGCGGCCGGTGCCCCAATGGCGTTGAGGCCGAGCGTCATGGCATCGGCCTTCTGCCGCTGCAGCCGGGTTGCAAGCGTAAGGCTGCGGGCAATATGCGGCCTCAGCCCGCCGAGCGCCGCCATGGTCTCCGGCCCGATGACGCCACTCTCCAGCTTGCGCTCGAAAAGCACCGTCATTTCCGGATGATCAGGCGGTGCAACCTGGGTGGCTGCCCCATATCCCAATCCGCGCGGCACGAGGAAGTCACGCACGATCGGCAGCCCGGCCCATTCATCATGGGTGAAGACGTCGAAATCCTGCACGAAGGAAAATTGTCCCTCGCGGATCGCGCGGGTGAGGCGATCGTTGCGGTGATTCCAGCCGCCCTCCATGAAGGCCTGCATCAGTTCCTGGAAATTGGGCGTATAAAGCCAGGCTTCCTCCTCACCCTTTCCCCAGGTGAGGGCGCCACCCCAGAAATCCAACCGGTGGCCGATGGCGGCAATCACCTTCGCCCAACGATCGGGGAAAAGCGCTGCCTCATAAATGTCATCAATAATGTCTGCCGACGATATAGTATTCAACCCGTCACCGGAATCTCGTGTCGGGACGATGTAAACATCATATCACGGTATTGTTCAACGTATAATCAAATAATACTACTGTATTAAAAGTATATAATCTATAAGTGACTTAATATATTGATCAATTTACCAAAGGGATCGCGCAGAAAGAGCCGGCGCACGCCCCACGTCTCGCTAACGGGGCCATATTCGATCGGCAGGCCCGCCTTCAGGATTTTGGCATGGACTTCATCGAAATCATCGACCTCGATCGAAAGGTCCGGCACAGCAGTGCCGGAGCCGCCTTCGCGTGCGAAGCTGACCTGAGCGCGCGCTTCGAGCGGGCTGGCATGGGTGACGATCCAGCCGTGATCCATCGCGACGGGCATGCCGAGAATATCGCCATAGAACGCCTGCGCCCGTGCGGGCTCGGGCGTTGCTATATTGGCGACGACACGTCTGACCGTCATATGTCTGCCCCTCAGGCGAAGCGGATGATGGCGACTTCGCCTTCGAGTGCGCCCTGATAGGCGGAAGCGTGCGGCTCCTCGTCCGGAACCTCCGTCAGCATGCCGATCTGGTCGAGGTCGGCTTCGATGAAACCTTCCTCGGAAAGTGCGTTCAGCGTCTCGCGCACGGCGGTGTCGTCATCCGGCGCCCGCAGGATGACGTGAATGTCGATGCCCTCGGAGTTGTCGGTCTCGTAAGCCTTGCCGATGACGATGAAGACCATCGGCTCGTCGCGTCCATTATCGTTGTCGGGGAGGTTGCTCATGACGCGGTTCCTTGATCTTTCGTTGCTGTCATGCGGGCCGATGGAATCGGTCCCGCGGGGGCGAAACCGATCCGGCCCGCCCTGAGGGAATCAATAGACGGATTTTGTGAAAAGCCAAAGCGTCGAGGTCAAAATCGCTGCCTTCTGCGCCGACTTATGTTAAAGCGCGTTGGAAATGGCTCGGACGCGGGCTTTGCGGCCAGGGGCGGCGGCGCAAAATGTGGATTCACCCTTGACGAAAGCTGGCTAAAACAGTAGTACGCCCGCCATCGGAGCCTCTGTGGGTGCTGGCCGTTCGGAAAGCTTTTTCCCGAACATCATCTCAAACGGGTCTCCATTGCACGTAGAAGACACGAATGTTGCACGCAAGACGCCTCATCCGGTGTCCTCTGCTCTTGGTGGTCCATCCGTGAAAACGGATCGGGCCACGTTTTGCGCATGAGGATATATGCGTGCATCGTCGCCGGCAACGGCATAGCCGCCACCCGTGAGGGTGGCTAAAGTAGTTTTTGCAAGGGATGGTTATATGCCTACCGTAAACCAGCTGATCCGCAAGCCTCGCCAGGCACAGGTAAAGCGCAACAAGGTTCCTGCTCTTCAGGAAAACCCGCAGAAGCGTGGTGTTTGCACCCGCGTTTATACGACGACCCCGAAGAAGCCGAACTCGGCTCTGCGTAAGGTTGCCAAGATCCGCCTCACCAACGGCTTCGAAGTCATCGGCTACATTCCGGGCGAAGGTCACAACCTTCAGGAACACTCCGTGGTCATGATCCGCGGCGGCCGCGTAAAGGACTTGCCGGGCGTTCGTTATCACATCATCCGCGGTGTTCTCGATACCCAGGGCGTCAAGAACCGCAAGCAGCGCCGCTCCAAGTACGGTGCGAAGCGTCCGAAGTAATTCGGTTTAACAAATTCCGGCGCTGCGCGAGGTTCTCCGCGTGGTAAAGCGTCAATAACATTGAGAGACAAAGAATATGTCCCGTCGCCATAGTGCAGAAAAGCGTGAGATCAACCCGGATCCGAAGTTCGGCGATCTGGTCGTCACCAAGTTCATGAACGCCATCATGCTTCACGGCAAGAAGTCGGTCGCAGAAAGCATCGTTTACGGCGCATTCGACGTCGTTCAGGGCAAGACGAAGCAGGAGCCGCTCGGCGTGTTCCATTCGGCCCTCGACAACGTTGCTCCGCACGTTGAAGTGCGTTCGCGCCGCGTTGGTGGTGCCACGTATCAGGTTCCGGTCGACGTTCGCCCCGAGCGCCGTCAGGCTCTGGCCATCCGCTGGCTGATCACCGCTGCGCGCAAGCGCAACGAAACGACCATGGTCGATCGCCTTTCCGGCGAACTCATGGACGCTGCGAACAACCGCGGTTCTGCTGTCAAGAAGCGCGAAGACACGCACAAGATGGCCGACGCCAACCGCGCATTCTCGCATTACCGCTGGTAATCTTAACCGGTCGCATATCGAAAGGCAGTCCATTATGGCTCGCGAATATAAAATCGAAGACTACCGCAATTTCGGTATCATGGCGCATATCGACGCCGGCAAGACGACGACCACCGAGCGTATTCTTTATTACACCGGTAAGTCGCACAAGATCGGCGAAGTTCATGATGGCGCTGCCACGATGGACTGGATGGAGCAGGAGCAGGAGCGTGGTATCACCATCACCTCCGCAGCCACCACGACCTTCTGGAAGGGTCGCGACGGCAAGATGCGCCGCTTCAACATCATCGACACCCCCGGCCACGTCGACTTCACCATTGAAGTCGAGCGTTCGCTGCGCGTTCTCGACGGCGCCATCGCACTGCTCGACGCCAACGCCGGTGTGGAGCCGCAGACGGAAACCGTCTGGCGTCAGGCTGAGAAGTATCATGTTCCGCGCATGATCTTCTGCAACAAGATGGACAAGACCGGCGCTGACTTCTACCGCTCGGTAGAAATGATCAAGACCCGTCTCGGCGCCATCGCCGTCGTCATGCAGCTGCCGATCGGCGCTGAGACCGAGTTCAAGGGCGTTATCGACCTGATCGAGATGAACGCACTCATCTGGCGCGACGAATCGCTCGGCGCCCAGTGGGACGTCGTCGAAATTCCCGATGACATGAAGGCCAAGGCTGACGAATATCGCGAAAAGCTGATCGAGACTGTTGTCGAGATCGACGAAGAAGCGATGGAAGACTACCTGAACGGCATCATGCCCGACAACGACAAGATCCGTGCGCTCGTTCGCCGCGGCACCATCGACGTGAAGTTCCACCCGATGTTCTGCGGTACCGCGTTCAAGAACAAGGGCGTTCAGCCGCTTCTCGACGCTGTTGTCGACTACCTGCCTTCTCCGTTGGACATTCCGGCGATCAAGGGCATCGACTTCAAGACCGAAGCCGAGATCGAGCGTCATGCCGACGACAGCGAGCCGCTTTCCATGCTCGCGTTCAAGATCATGAACGACCCCTTCGTCGGTTCGCTGACGTTTGCGCGCATCTACTCGGGCAAGCTCGAAAAGGGTACGTCGGTCATCAACACGGTCAAGGACAAGCGCGAGCGCGTCGGCCGTATGCTGCAGATGCACTCCAACTCGCGTGAAGACATCGAAGAAGCCTTTGCAGGCGACATCGTTGCTCTGGCCGGCCTCAAGGAAACCACCACTGGCGATACGCTCTGCGATCCGCTGAAGCCGGTTATCCTCGAGCGCATGGAATTCCCCGAGCCGGTCATCCAGATCGCGATCGAGCCGAAGACCAAGGGCGACCAGGAAAAGATGGGCCTTGCGCTCAACCGTCTGGCTGCTGAAGATCCTTCGTTCCGCGTCAAGACCGACGAAGAGTCCGGTCAGACGATCATCGCAGGCATGGGCGAACTTCACCTCGACATTCTCGTTGACCGTATGCGTCGCGAGTTCAAGGTTGAAGCGACCGTCGGTGCTCCGCAGGTTGCCTACCGCGAAACCATCACGCGTCAGCACGAAGAAGACTACACGCACAAGAAGCAGTCCGGTGGTACCGGTCAGTTCGCTCGCGTGAAGATCATCTTCGAACCGAACCCCGAAGGCGAAGACTTCAAGTTCGAATCGAAGATCGTCGGTGGTGCTGTTCCGAAGGAATACATCCCGGGCGTTCAGAAGGGTATCGAAAGCGTTCTGTCTTCCGGTCCGCTGGCTGGCTTCCCGATGCTTGGCGTCAAGGCGACGCTCATCGACGGTGCATTCCACGATGTTGACTCGTCGGTTCTCGCCTTCGAAATCGCATCGCGTGCCTGCTTCCGTGAAGCAGCCAAGAAGGCTGGTGCACAGCTTCTCGAGCCGATGATGAAGGTCGAAGTCGTAACGCCGGAAGACTATGTCGGCGACGTTATCGGCGACCTGAATTCCCGTCGTGGTCAGATCCAGGGCCAGGAAAGCCGTGGTATCGCCGTTGTCATCAACGCGCATGTTCCGCTCGCGAACATGTTCAAGTACGTCGACAACCTGCGCTCCATGTCGCAGGGTCGCGCTCAGTACTCGATGACGTTCGACCACTATTCGCCGGTTCCGTCGAACGTGGCGCAGGAAATCCAGGCAAAGTACTCCGGTCAGAAGTGATCGGGGTACGCCCCACCGAATTTTGAAGATTATTCCCGTCAAGGGACAAGAATGGAGAGCCACTAATGGCAAAGAGCAAGTTTGAGCGCAATAAGCCGCACGTCAACATTGGCACGATCGGTCACGTCGACCACGGCAAGACGTCGTTGACTGCTGCGATCACGAAGTATTTCGGCGAGTTCAAGGCGTATGACCAGATCGACGCCGCGCCTGAAGAGAAGGCTCGTGGTATCACGATTTCGACGGCCCACGTTGAGTATGAGACGCCTGCCCGTCACTACGCACACGTTGACTGCCCCGGCCACGCCGACTACGTGAAGAACATGATCACCGGTGCTGCGCAGATGGACGGCGCGATCCTGGTTTGCTCGGCAGCCGACGGCCCGATGCCGCAGACCCGCGAGCACATCCTGCTTGCCCGTCAGGTTGGCGTTCCGGCAATCGTCGTGTTCCTCAACAAGGTCGACCAGGTTGACGACGCCGAGCTTCTCGAGCTCGTCGAGCTTGAAGTTCGCGAACTTCTGTCGTCCTACGACTTCCCGGGCGACGATATCCCGATCATCAAGGGTTCGGCTCTTGCCGCTCTTGAAGATTCTGACAAGAAGATCGGTGAAGACGCGATCCGCGAGCTGATGGCTGCGGTTGACGCCTACATCCCGACGCCTGAGCGTCCGATCGACCAGCCGTTCCTGATGCCGATCGAAGACGTGTTCTCGATCTCGGGCCGTGGTACGGTTGTGACGGGTCGCGTTGAGCGCGGTATCGTCAAGGTTGGTGAAGAAGTCGAGATCGTCGGCATTCGTCCGACCTCGAAGACGACGGTTACCGGCGTTGAAATGTTCCGCAAGCTGCTCGACCAGGGCCAGGCTGGCGACAACATCGGCGCACTGGTTCGCGGTGTTAACCGTGACGGCGTCGAGCGTGGTCAGATCCTGTGCAAGCCGGGTTCGGTGAAGCCGCACAAGAAGTTCAAGGCAGAAGCCTACATCCTGACGAAGGAAGAAGGCGGCCGTCATACGCCGTTCTTCACGAACTACCGTCCGCAGTTCTACTTCCGCACGACGGACGTAACGGGCATCGTTACGCTTCCGGAAGGCACGGAAATGGTTATGCCTGGCGACAACGTGACCGTTGACGTCGAGCTGATCGTTCCGATCGCGATGGAAGAAAAGCTGCGCTTCGCTATCCGCGAAGGCGGCCGTACCGTCGGCGCCGGCATCGTCGCTTCGATCGTCGAGTAATTTCGACCGTTGAAATTCTGACTGGCGGCGGTGTGAACAGCACCGCCGCCGGCCTTTTGATAAAAAGCCTGGCGGCGTTGCATTTTTAGTGCTTGAAAAATTCGGTGAAAACGCGTAAACGCGCACTCACATTCACCGCTGGATTCGCAAGCGATTGCGGAACGCGGTGTTTTTAGCAATACAGACTACCGAAATGATTGGGGTGCGACGCGCATCTCTCTCGATTTTTGAAAATCTGCGGCGCCACGATCAATAGAAGTTCATGTGTTTCCGCGTGCGGAAACGAATAACAAAGAACAAGGACAAGACGAATGAACGGCCAGAATATCCGTATCCGCCTCAAGGCGTTCGATCACCGGATCCTCGATGCCTCTACCCGTGAAATCGTGTCGACCGCAAAGCGCACCGGCGCCAGCGTTCGCGGCCCGGTTCCGCTCCCCACCCGCATCGAAAAGTTTACCGTCAACCGCTCTCCTCACGTGGACAAGAAGAGCCGTGAACAGTTCGAAATGCGGACGCACAAGCGTCTTCTCGATATCGTTGACCCCACCCCGCAGACTGTCGATGCTCTGATGAAGCTCGACCTCGCTGCCGGCGTTGACGTGGAAATCAAGCTCTAAGACCCGGCCCGATCCATCCAAGGTGAGGGCTGAAGTAACAAGGCCGGACTTCACCTTTGGGTGAAGGCCAATAACAAGGAAGGTACGTGGAGCAATCCAACGACTTCCAAACCGGAGACCGGAAACATCGTGAGATGTCGAAGGGCACTCCTTAACAAAGGCCAGAGAGGGTTTTCCCTTCAAGGCTCGCAAGAGGATGAACCAATGCGTTCAGGTGTGATTGCACAGAAAGTGGGTATGACACGCGTCTATAACGACGCAGGTGAACATATCCCTGTAACAGTATTGCGACTGGATAACGTACAAGTCGTTGCCCAGCGCACGGAAGACAAGAATGGCTACACCGCAGTTCAGCTCGGTGCCGGCCAGTCCAAGGTCAAGAACACGACGAAGGCGCTTCGCGGTCACTTTGCCGCTGCCAATGTCGAACCGAAAGCCAAGCTCGTCGAGTTCCGGGTTTCCCCCGAGAACCTGATCGACATCGGTGCAACACTGACCGCAAATCATTTTCAGTCCGGCCAGCTGGTCGACGTCACTGGAACCACGATCGGTAAAGGTTTTGCCGGTGCTATGAAGCGTCACAACTTCGGTGGTGGCCGCGCTTCGCACGGTAACTCCGTATCGCACCGTGCACACGGTTCGACCGGTAACAACCAGGATCCGGGCCGCGTCTGGAAGGGCAAGCGCATGGCTGGTCATATGGGCCAGACGCGCGTTACGACCCAGAACCTCGAAGTCGTTTCGACCGATGAAGACCGTGGCCTCATCCTCGTGAAGGGTGCAGTTCCCGGCTCGAAGGGTTCCTGGATCATCGTCCGCGACGCCGTCAAGTCGGCTGCGAAGTAAGGGAGCCTTATCATGGAATTGAACGTCAAGACCCTCGAGGGAAAAGACGCCGGCAAGGTTTCTCTGTCGGATGAGATCTTCGGCCTCGACCCCCGCCAGGACATTCTGGCCCGCATGGTTCGCTGGCAGCTTGCAAAGAAGCAGCAGGGAACCCACAAGTCCAAGAACCGGTCGGAAGTTTCCCGCACCGGCGCGAAGATGTACAAGCAGAAGGGTACGGGCCGCGCTCGTCACCATTCGGCTCGCGCACCGCAGTTCCGCGGCGGCGGCAAGGCCCACGGCCCGGTCGTTCGCAGCCACGCCCATGACCTTCCCAAGAAGGTTCGTGCGCTCGCTCTGCGTCACGCCCTGTCTGCAAAGCTGAAGGCTGAAGAACTGATCATCGTCGATCAGCTCGTCGCGTCCGAAGCAAAGACCAAGGCTCTGCTGGGCAGCTTCGCTTCGCTTGGCCTGACCAACGCTCTCGTCATCGGCGGCGCCGAACTTGATGGTAACTTCAAGCTCGCTGCTCAGAACATCCCGAACGTGGACGTTCTGCCGGTTCAGGGCATCAATGTTTACGACATCCTGCGCCGTGGCAAGCTGGTGCTTTCCAAGGCTGCTGTAGAGGCTCTGGAGGAGCGGTTCAAATGACGGATCTTCGCCACTACGATGTGATCGTATCTCCTTCGATCACGGAAAAGTCGACGCTGGTATCCGAACAGAACCAGGTCGTATTCAACGTCGCCAAGAACGCTTCCAAGCCTGAAATCAAGGCTGCCGTGGAAGCTCTCTTCGGCGTCAAAGTCACGGCTGTGAACACGCTTATCCGCAAGGGTAAGACCCGTCGTTTCCGTGGGTTCGCCGGTAAGCTTAAGGACGTCAAGAAAGCCGTCGTTACGCTCGCCGAAGGTCAATCCATCGACGTGTCCACCGGACTCTAAAGGTTAGGCCCAAGCGGGCAAAGACCCAAAAGGGAACAAGAATATGGCATTGAAAAGTTTCAATCCGACCACGCCGAGCCAGCGTCAGCTGGTTATCGTGGACCGCGCTTCGCTCTACAAGGGCAAGCCGGTAAAGGCTCTCACCCAGGGCCTCAGCTCCAAGGGTGGCCGTAACAACCAGGGCCGGATCACCGTCCGTTTCCAGGGTGGCGGTCACAAGCGGACCTACCGTCTGGTTGACTTCAAGCGTCGCAAGTTCGACGTTGAAGGCACCGTTGAACGTCTGGAATACGACCCCAACCGCACCGCGTTCATCGCGCTGGTTACGTATACCGACGGCGAACAGGCTTACATTCTCGCGCCACAGCGTCTCGCTGCCGGTGACAAGGTGATCGCCTCCGACAAGGCAGTGGACGTGAAGCCCGGCAACACCATGCCGCTTCAGTACATTCCGGTTGGTTCGATCATCCACAACGTCGAGATGAAGCCGGGCAAGGGCGGTCAGATCGCTCGCTCCGCCGGTACGTATGTCCAGCTCGTCGGCCGCGATGCCGGTATGGCCATCCTGCGTCTCAACTCGGGCGAACAGCGTCTGGTGCACGGCTCCTGCCTCGCATCGATCGGCGCTGTTTCGAACTCGGATCACGGCAACATCAACGACGGCAAGGCTGGTCGTTCGCGTTGGCGTGGCAAGCGTCCGCACGTTCGCGGCGTCGTCATGAACCCGGTCGACCACCCGCACGGTGGTGGTGAAGGTCGCACGTCGGGTGGTCGCCACCCGGTTACTCCGTGGGGCAAGCCCACGAAGGGCAAGCGCACCCGTTCGAACAAGTCGACCGACAAGTTCATCATGCGCTCGCGCCATCAGCGTAAGAAGTAAGAGAGGTAGTCACTAATGGCTCGTTCAGTATGGAAAGGTCCGTTTGTTGACGGCTATCTTCTCACCAAGGCTGAGAAGGTGCGCGAGAGCGGACGTAACGAAGTAATCAAGATCTGGAGCCGTCGCTCCACGATCCTGCCGCAGTTCGTTGGTCTGACCTTCGGCGTCTACAACGGCAGCAAGCATGTGCCCGTCTCGGTCAACGAAGACATGGTCGGACACAAGTTCGGTGAATTCTCTCCGACCCGTACCTATTACGGTCACGGCGCGGACAAGAAGGCAAAGAGGAAGTAATCATGGCGAAGGCTAAGACCGAACGCCGGCTGAAGGACAATGAGGCTCAGGCCATTGCCCGTACGCTCCGCGTCAGCCCCCAGAAACTGAACCTGGTTGCCGCTCTTATCCGTGGCAAGAAGGTTGATCGCGCTCTCGCCGAGCTCGAATTCTCCCGCAAGCGCATTGCAGGCACCGTCAAGAAGACGCTCGAATCTGCAATTGCCAATGCGGAAAACAACCATGACCTCGACGTCGACGCTCTCGTCGTCGCCGAGGCCTATGTTGGCAAGTCCATCACCATGAAGCGTTTCCACGCTCGTGGCCGTGGTCGTGCTTCCCGCATTGAAAAGCCGTTCGCTCACCTCACGATCGTTGTTCGTGAAGTTGAGGAAAAAGGGGAGGCCGCATAATGGGTCAGAAAATCAATCCGATCGGCTTCCGCCTCGGCATCAACCGTACCTGGGACAGCCGCTGGTACGCTGACACCGCTGAATACGGCAAGCTGCTGCATGAAGACCTGAAGATCCGGGCTTACCTGATCAAGGAACTCAAGCAGGCCGGCATCGCCAAGGTCGTCATCGAGCGTCCGCACAAGAAGTGCCGCGTTACGATCCACTCGGCTCGTCCGGGTCTGATCATCGGCAAGAAGGGTGCAGACATCGAGAAGCTTCGCAAGAAGCTTTCCGAGATGACCAACTCCGAAACGCACCTCAACATCGTTGAAGTGCGCAAGCCGGAAATCGACGCGACGCTGGTTGCCCAGTCGATCGCTCAGCAGCTCGAGCGCCGCGTGGCTTTCCGCCGTGCGATGAAGCGCGCTGTTCAGTCCGCAATGCGTCTTGGCGCCGAAGGCATCAAGATCACCTGCGGCGGTCGTCTTGGTGGTGCGGAAATCGCTCGTACCGAATGGTACCGCGAAGGTCGCGTTCCGCTGCACACGCTGCGTGCGGACATCGACTACGGCACGGCCGAAGCTGAAACCGCATTCGGCATCTGCGGCATCAAGGTCTGGATCTTCAAGGGCGAAATCCTTGAGCACGATCCGATGGCTTCTGAGCGTCGCGGTCTCGAAGGCGACGCACAGGGCCCTGCAAGCCGTGAGCGTGGCGATCGTCCCGATCGTCGTCGCGAAAACGCTTGATTGACGCTGGCGAAAGATAAGCTCGGAGAAGTAAGAAAATGTTGCAGCCAAAGCGTACTAAGTACCGTAAGCAGTTCAAGGGACGCATCAAGGGCGTCGCCAAGGGCGGCTTTGACCTGGCATTCGGTGAATTCGGCTTGAAGTCGCAGGAACCGAACCGCGTGAATGCACGCGAGATCGAAGCGGCCCGCCGCGCGATCACGCGTTACATGAAGCGCGCAGGTCGTGTGTGGATCCGCGTATTCCCCGACGTTCCGGTTACGGCCAAGCCGACCGAAGTTCGTATGGGTAAGGGCAAGGGTTCGGTCGATTACTGGGCATGCAAGGTCAAGCCCGGTCGTATGATGTTCGAGATCGACGGTGTTACCGAGGAGATCGCCCGTGAGGCGCTTCGTCTCGGCGCTGCCAAGCTCTCGGTCAAGACGCGCTTCGTACAGCGCATCGCAGAGTAAGGAGCAAGGCACATGAAAGCCGATGAAGTTCGCGGCCTCAGCGCCGACCAGCTCAAGGACAAGCTCGCCGATCTGAAGAAGGAGCAGTTCAACCTGCGCTTCCAGAAGGCAACTGGCCAGCTGGAGAAGTCCTCGCGCATCAACGAAGTCCGCAAGGACATCGCCCGCGTTAAAACCATTGCCCGCCAGAAGGCGGCAGAAGCCAAGGCCTAAGGAAGAATAATATGCCGAAACGCATTCTGCAGGGCGTCGTAGTGTCCGACAAGAACGAGAAGACTGTCGTGGTCCGGGTTGAGCGTCGATTCGCTCACCCGCTCATGCAAAAGACCGTTCGTCGTTCGAAGAAGTACAAGGCGCACGACGAAAACAATCAGTATAAGGTCGGCGATGTCGTTTCCATCGAGGAATGCGCACCGATTTCCAAGGACAAGCGCTGGACGGTCGTTTCCGCCCAGGCTTAATTTCATCAGAATCGCGCCAGGTCTCTTGTACTTGGCGCGGAATCCTGTATGAAGCAGCGCAAGGACGCTCGTGACCCGGGCGTCTTTTGCTTTGATGCGCACGGAAGGTCCTTCGGGAAACCACCCTGTCACGACATTTCCGCGCAAAAAAAGAGATATTCATAAGCTGGGGCAGGGGGCTCGCTCGGGAGAGTTTGCCCAACCGTTCCGGTAACAACAAGAAGGCGACCTGACATGATTCAGATGCAAACAAACCTCGACGTGGCGGATAATTCCGGCGCACGTCGTGTCATGTGCATCAAGGTGCTGGGCGGCTCGAAGCGCAAATATGCTTCTGTTGGCGACATTATTGTCGTTTCCATCAAGGAAGCTATTCCGCGCGGCCGCGTCAAGAAGGGCGACGTGATGAAGGCGGTTGTCGTGCGCACCGCCAAGGACATCCGCCGCGCTGACGGCAGCGTCATCCGTTTCGATAACAACGCAGCCGTTCTTATCGACAACAAGAAAGAGCCCATCGGCACCCGTATCTTCGGACCGGTTCCGCGCGAACTTCGCGCCAAGAACCACATGAAGATCATCTCGCTGGCTCCGGAAGTACTGTAAGGAGCGAATGCGATGCAGAAGATTCGTAAAGGCGACAAGGTTGTCGTATTGACCGGTAAGGACAAGGGCCGTACCGGCGAAGTAATCCAGGTTTTGCCGAAGGAAGATCGGGCCGTTGTGCGTGGCGTCAACATGGTGAAGCGTCACCAGCGCCAGACCCAGGCCCAGGAAGCCGGCATCATCAACAAGGAAGCATCCTTGCACATCTCCAACATCGCCATCGTCGACAAGGATGGCAAGCCGACCCGCGTTGGCTTCTCGGTTGTGGATGGCAAGAAGGTCCGCGTGGCCAAGCGTTCGGGAGAAGTGATCGATGGCTGATAAGTACGAGCCGCGTCTCAAGACGGAATACGTTTCCCGTATCCGTGGCGCCATGCAGGAGAAGTTCTCCTACGCGAACGTCATGATGATCCCGAAGCTTGAAAAGATCGTGATCAACATGGGCGTCGGCGAAGCAACCGCCGACTCCAAGAAGCCCACCATCGCTGCCGGTGACCTGGCTGCGATTGCCGGCCAGAAGCCGGTCGTTACCCGCGCTCGCAACTCGATCGCAGGTTTCAAGGTTCGCGAAGGCATGCCGATCGGTGCGAAGGTTACCCTTCGTGGCGCCCGCATGTACGAATTCCTTGATCGTCTGGTCAACATCGCGCTGCCGCGCGTTCGCGACTTCCGGGGCCTGAACCCGAAGAGCTTTGACGGCCGTGGCAACTTCGCCATGGGCATCAAGGAACACATTGTGTTCCCTGAGATCAACTACGATAAGGTTGATCAGATGTGGGGCATGGACATCATCGTTTGCACGACGGCGACGTCGGACGACGAAGCTCGGGCTCTGCTGACAGAGTTCAACTTCCCGTTCCGTCACTAACCGTAACGACGAGCGTAGAAAAGGAACTCCGATATGGCGAAAACAAGCGCAGTTGAAAAGAACAAGCGCCGCCGCAAGTCGGTCGCCCAGCAGGCCGCCAAGCGCGCCGCACTGAAGGCGATCGTGATGAACCAGTCCCTTCCGATCGAAGAGCGGTTCAAGGCCACCCTGAAGCTCGCTTCGCTGCCGCGTGACGGCTCGAAGACGCGTATCCGCAACCGCTGCGAAGTAACGGGCCGTCCGCGCGCGTTCTATCGCAAACTCAAGATGTCGCGTATCGCGCTTCGTGAGCTGGGCAATTCCGGCAAGGTGCCGGGCATTGTCAAGTCGAGCTGGTAAGGAGACGGGCACATGACCATGACTGATCCTTTGGGTGATATGCTCACCCGCATCCGCAATGGTGCTGCTCGCCGCAAGTCTTCGGTAAGCACGCCTGCTTCCAGCCTGCGCGCACGCGTTCTCGACGTGCTGCAGTCTGAAGGCTACATCCGCGGTTATTCCAAGGTCGATTTCGAAAACGGCAAGTCCGAATTCACGATCGAGCTGAAGTACTACGAAGGCGCGTCGGTGATCCGTGAGATCGGCCGCGTGTCCAAGCCGGGCCGCCGGGTTTATGTCTCGGTAAAGTCCATTCCGCAGGTCGCGAACGGCCTCGGCATCACCATCCTTTCGACCCCGAAGGGCGTGATGGCCGATCACCAGGCTCGCGAACAGAACGTTGGTGGCGAGGTTCTTTGCTCGGTCTTCTAAGACCCGAGCAAGGATCTCCATAACGAACAGACAGGATTGAATAATGTCTCGTATCGGTAAAAAGCCCGTTCCGGTTCCCGCAGGTGTGACGGCCAATGTCGACGGCCAGAAGGTCACTGCGAAGGGCCCGAAGGGCGAGCTGTTTTTCGTCGCTAACGACGACATCCAGCTGAAGCTCGAAGATAACGGCGTTTCCGTAACGCCGGCAAACGGCACCAAGGAAGCTCGTTCGAAGTGGGGCATGTCCCGCACGATGATCGAGAACATCTTCAAGGGTGTTAAGGACGGCTATGAGCGCAAGCTCGAAATCAACGGCGTTGGTTACCGTGCCGCCATGCAGGGCAAGAACCTGCAGCTGGCTCTCGGCTTCTCCCACGACGTTGTTTACGAGCCGCCGGTCGGCATCACCATTGCCGTTCCGAAGCCGACGGAAATCATCGTTTCCGGCATCAACAAGCAGCAGGTTGGCCAGGTAGCCGCGGAAATCCGCGAATACCGCGGTCCCGAGCCCTACAAGGGCAAGGGCGTGAAATACGCTGAAGAGCGTATTGTCCGCAAAGAAGGCAAGAAGAAGTAAGGATCACGCGAAATGGCTAGCAGGAAAGAAGCACTTGCACGTCGCGCGAGCCGTGTGCGCCGCCAGATCAAGGCGGTTGCCAACGGCCGCCCGCGCCTGTCGGTTCATCGCTCGTCGAAGAACATCTACGCCCAGATCATCGATGACGTTGCTGGCAAGACGCTTGCGTCTGCCTCCACGCTCGAAGCCGATCTGCGCGGCTCGCTCAAGACCGGCGCCGACGTTGCAGCAGCAAGCGTTGTCGGCAAGCTGGTTGCCGAGCGCGGCGTCAAGGCTGGCGTCAAGGATGTCGTATTCGACCGTGGCGCGTTCATCTATCACGGCCGCATCAAGGCCCTGGCAGACGCTGCCCGCGAAGGCGGTCTGAACTTCTGAGTGAATGACCCTTTCGATTTTTTGAAATCGAAAGAAAGGATCATGCACCAACCAAGATGCTGCAGCGCTTCTTGCGCTGCAGTTTCCGCCCGGACAATGATCCGGGCGGAATTTCACCGGGCCATGCGGATCTCTTCATCGAGGCCGCTGGTCTTTTCGTTTGCCGTTCCACCCGTAAAAGAAAAAGGACAAGGACAATGGCACAGGAAAAAAGAGGTTCTCGCGACGATCGCCAGAACCGTGAAGAGCGCGATAGCGAATTCGTCGACAAGCTGGTCGCGATCAACCGCGTTGCAAAGGTTGTTAAGGGTGGCCGTCGTTTCGGTTTCGCCGCTCTCGTCGTCGTTGGCGACCAGAAGGGCCGCGTTGGCTTCGGTCACGGCAAGGCTCGTGAAGTGCCGGAAGCGATCCGCAAGGCAACCGAAAGCGCAAAGCGCGATCTGATCTTCGTTCCGCTGCGCGATGGCCGCACTCTGCACCACGACGTCAATGGCCGTCACGGCGCAGGTAAGGTTCTGCTGCGTTCGGCCAAGGCCGGTACCGGTATCATCGCCGGTGGTCCGATGCGCGCCGTTTTCGAAACGCTCGGCGTTCATGACGTTGTTGCGAAGTCGACCGGTTCGTCGAACCCGTACAACATGGTTCGCGCCACGTTCGACGCTCTGAAGCATCAGGTTCATCCGAAGGACATCGCTGCACAGCGCGGTCTGAAATATGCGACCCTTCAGGCTCGTCGTGCCGCTTCCGGCAACGCTTCTGAAGAATAAGGAGCTGGATCATGGCCAAGAAAACTACTGAAGCCAAGAAGACTGTCACGGTCGAACAGATCGGCAGCCCTATTCGCCGCCCGGCAATCCAGCGTCAGACGCTGGTCGGTCTGGGTCTCAACAAGATGCATCGTCAGCGCACCCTGGAAGACACTCCGGCGGTTCGCGGCATGATCCGTGCGGTCCAGCATCTCGTTCGCGTCGTTGACGAGAAGTGAGACGGAGTAACCTATCATGAAACTCAATGAAATCAGAGACAACGAAGGCGCCTCCAAGGATCGTATCCGCGTAGGTCGCGGTATCGGTTCCGGCAAGGGCAAGACCGGTGGTCGCGGTGTGAAGGGTCAGAAGGCTCGTTCCGGCGTCGCCATCAACGGCTTCGAAGGCGGTCAGATGCCCATCTACCGTCGTCTGCCGAAGCGCGGTTTCAACAACATCTTCGCTTCCGAATATGTTGTCGTATCGCTCGGCCGCATTCAGACCGCCATCGACGCCAAGAAGCTTGACGCTTCCGCAACGATCGATGCTGCTGCTCTCAAGGCTGCCGGCGTTATCCGCCGCGCCAAGGACGGCGTACGCATTCTCGCCGACGGCGAGCTGAAGGCCAAGGTAGCTTTCGAAGTTGCCGGCGCTTCCAAGCCCGCAATCGAAAAGATCGAAAAGGCTGGCGGCTCGATCAAGCTTCTCGCAGTTGCAGCAGAAGCCGCCGAGTAATATATAGACTTCAGACGCCCGGGGCATCGTCGCTCCGGGCGTTTGCGCTCCCTGGCCACTGGTGCTTTCGATCTAAATCGATTTATAGAGGCATCAGGGCAATCTCTTCGCGGTGTGCTTTCACGGCCCCGCTTGCGGCAGAAAGTGCTGCAGGGAGAGCCTCACAGTTCTTGAACTTCCGTAGGGGAGGGGATAGGACATAAAAAACAGGGTGAGGCATGATGGCGGCCAAGAGCCGCGTTCGTCCGAAGCCCGGTTTTGACCAGTATCTTTTAGACCTTTCCGCATTGGCCGGTGTTGCTGGCTGGCAAGGGTCATTCGGAGAAATTTATGGCTTCAGCAGCGGAACAACTGGCTTCGAACCTGAATTTTTCGACCTTCGCTAAGGCGGAGGATCTGAAAAAGCGTCTCTGGTTTACTCTTGCCGCACTTCTCGTCTACCGTCTCGGCACCCATATTCCGCTTCCGGGCCTGAACCCCGAAGCCTATGCGCAGGCCTTCCGTGGCCAGGCCAACGGTATTCTCGGTCTTTTCAACATGTTTGCGGGTGGCGCTGTCGAGCGCATGGCGATCTTCGCCCTCGGCATCATGCCTTACATCTCCGCTTCGATCATCGTGCAGCTCATGACCTCGGTCGTGCCCTCGCTCGAAGCGTTGAAGAAGGAAGGCGAAGCCGGCCGCAAGATCATCAACCAGTACACCCGCTACGGCACGGTGCTGCTCGGCACGCTGCAGGCCTATGGCATTGCGGTCGGCCTTGAAAGCGGCAACGGCCTCGTGGTCGATCCGGGCTGGTTCTTCCGCATTTCCACCGTCATCACGCTGCTCGGCGGCACGATGTTCCTGATGTGGCTCGGCGAGCAGATCACCTCGCGCGGTATCGGCAACGGTATTTCGCTGATCATCTTCGCGGGCATCGCCGCAGGCCTGCCCAAGGCTCTTGCCGGCACGCTGGAACTCGGACGTACCGGTGCGCTTTCGACCCCGCTCATCCTGACGGTCGTCGTGGTCGCTATCGGCGTCATTGCCCTCATCGTCTTTGTGGAGCGCGCCCAGCGGCGCCTGTTGATCCAATATCCGAAGCGACAGGTCGGCAACCGGATGTTCCAGGGCGATACCTCGCATCTGCCGCTGAAGCTCAACACGGCCGGCGTCATTCCCGCGATCTTCGCATCGTCGCTTCTGCTTCTGCCGGCAACGGCTGCGGGTTTTGCCGGTAACACCAACCTGCCGACATGGGCGACCTCGATCATCGCGTCGCTGCAGCACGGCCAGCCGCTGTTCATGGCGCTCTACGGCCTGCTGATCGCGTTCTTCGCCTTCTTCTACACGGCTATCGTCTTCAATCCGAAGGATACGGCCGACAATCTCAAGAAGCATGGCGGCTTCATTCCGGGTATCCGTCCGGGTGAGCGCACTGCGGAGTACATCGATTACGTCCTGACCCGCATCACCGTGGTCGGCGCGATTTATCTGGTCTTCGTCTGTATCCTTCCTGAGACACTTATCGCACGTACGGGCATTCCATTAGCCCTTGGTGGTACTTCGCTTTTGATCGTTGTCAGTGTAACTCTGGATACGGTTGCGCAGATTCAGGGTCACCTGATCGCCCAGCAGTATGAAGGTCTGATCAAGAAGTCGAAGTTGCGTGGAGGAAAGAGGGGACGATGAGACTGATATTTTTGGGTCCGCCGGGTGCGGGCAAGGGAACCCAGGCCAAGCGGCTGACTGACAAATACGGGATCCCGCAGCTTTCCACCGGTGACATGCTGCGCGCTGCGGTCAGCGCGGGCACCGAAATCGGCAAGCGCGCCAAGGCCGTCATGGATGCCGGCGGGCTCGTTTCCGACGATATCGTCAATCAGATCGTTTCCGAACGCATCGAAGCTGCTGACTGTGCCAAGGGCTTTATTCTCGACGGCTATCCGCGCACCGTTCCGCAGGCCAAGGCGCTTGCCGACAACATGCGGAAGAAGAATCTGGTCCTCGATGCCGTCATCGAACTGAAGGTGGACGAAGAGGCGCTGATTCGCCGAATCGAAAACCGCGTGGCTGAAACCATTGCCGCCGGCGGCACGGTTCGCTCGGATGACAATCCGGAAGCCTTCCGCAAGCGCCTGACGGAATATCGCGAAAAGACCGCGCCGCTGTCCGCCTATTACAGCGAACAGGGCGAGCTGGTGACGCTGGATGGCATGGCCGATGTCGATGCCGTCACCGAGGCCATCGAGCGCGTTCTCGAGAAAGCCTCTGCCTGATCGAGGGAATGGATGGGTGAGGACTGTTGCGTTCTTGCCCATGTTCCTTTTTCGAAGGGCGGCTGATCCTTTGGATCGTAAAAGAATCTTGGCGGAGCCGGTTGCTTTTTTGCGCTGATTCCGTTAAACACCGCGCCAACTCGCGACATCCCAAGCGACTGGCGCGGATTTCCCTTAGGGAAGGGAGATCCGGGTTCGGTCGTTTTGACTTGTCACGGACACCAATTTGAACTGGCGGTCTTGTCGGCCGCTCAAATGGAATCACCACTTGCCGGATGGCAACTGGAACCAAGGAGAAAAGACGTGGCACGTATCGCTGGCGTCAACATCCCGACTGCGAAGCGCGTTGTTATTGCGCTGACCTACATTCACGGGATTGGTCCGAAATTCGCGCAGGAAATCATGGACAAGGTCGGTCTTCCGGCTGACAAGCGCGTTCATCAGCTGACGGATGCTGAAGTTCTTCAGATCCGCGAAGCCATCGACCGCGACTACCAGGTCGAAGGTGACCTGCGTCGTGAGACCTCGATGAACATCAAGCGTCTGATGGACCTCGGTTGCTACCGCGGCCTGCGTCACCGTCGTGGCCTTCCGGTCCGCGGTCAGCGCACGCACACCAACGCCCGCACCCGCAAGGGTCCGGCGAAGGCTATCGCTGGTAAGAAGAAGTAATTTTCCGGTTCTCCGGAAAGGGGAGGCTGGTGCAGTCCGCGCCAGCCTTTCTGAGTTTGGCGTGAGGCTCCGATGGGGCTGATCGCCGGTGTAGCCGCTGGTGTTACGGCGGTGAAGAGATCAATGAAAGGTATAAAATGGCCAAGGAAGCCGCACGTATTCGCCGTCGCGAACGTAAAAACATCACGTCGGGCGTCGCGCACGTCAACTCGACCTTCAACAACACGATGATCACCATCACCGACGCACAGGGCAATGCTATTGCCTGGTCGTCCGCTGGTGCCAAGGGCTTCAAGGGTTCGCGCAAGTCGACCCCGTTCGCTGCCCAGATCGCTGCTGAAGATTGCGCGAAGAAGGCTCAGGAACACGGCATGAAGTCGCTTGAAGTTGAAGTTTGCGGTCCGGGTTCCGGCCGTGAATCGGCACTTCGCGCTCTGCAGGCTGCCGGTTTCATGATCACTTCCATTCGCGACGTGACGCCGATCCCGCACAATGGTTGCCGTCCGCGCAAGAAGCGCCGCGTCTGACGCGACCGTGGTTCGGAAATTCCGCCTTACCTCAGGTCTGGCGGAATTTTCGTGTATCTGGCGTGTGCGCGTCGATTTCGATCGGCGGACTTGCGCTCAAGAACCCACTGATGAACCACTGAATTAGGTTCCTCTCGGTGTTTTCATGCTCGGTCCGTCACGATTGGATGGTGGCGGCGAACGGAAGGTTTAAAGATGATTCAGAAGAACTGGCAGGAACTTATCAAGCCGAACAAGGTCGAGTTCACCTCGTCCAGCCGCACCAAGGCAACGCTGGTTGCCGAGCCGCTGGAGCGTGGTTTCGGTCTTACCCTCGGCAACGCGCTGCGTCGCGTTCTGTTGTCTTCTCTGCGTGGTGCCGCTGTAACGGCCGTGCAGATCGACGGTGTCCTGCACGAATTCTCCTCCATCCCCGGCGTTCGGGAAGATGTGACGGATATCGTGCTCAACATCAAGGAAATCGCCATCAAGATGGATGGCGACGATTCCAAGCGCATGGTCGTGCGCAAGCAGGGCCCGGGTGCCGTGACCGCTGGTGACATCCAGACGGTTGGCGACATCGAGATCCTGAACCCCGACCACGTGATCTGCACGCTCGACGATGGCGCTGAAATCCGCATGGAATTCACCGTCAACAACGGCAAGGGTTACGTACCGGCTGAGCGCAACCGCGCGGAAGATGCCCCGATCGGCCTCATTCCGGTGGACAGCCTCTATTCTCCGGTCAAGAAAGTGTCCTACAAGGTGGAAAACACCCGTGAAGGCCAGGTTCTCGACTATGACAAGCTGATCATGACGATCGAGACCAACGGTTCGGTTTCCGGCGAAGACGCCGTTGCCTTCGCCGCTCGCATTCTTCAGGACCAGCTGGGCGTCTTCGTCAACTTCGACGAGCCGCAGAAGGAAGCAGAAGAAGAATCGGTTACCGAACTCGCGTTCAACCCGGCGCTTCTCAAGAAGGTCGACGAGCTCGAGCTGTCCGTTCGTTCGGCAAACTGCCTGAAGAACGACAACATCGTTTATATCGGCGACCTGATCCAGAAGACCGAAGCCGAAATGCTCCGCACGCCGAACTTTGGTCGCAAGTCGCTGAACGAAATCAAGGAAGTTCTCGCTTCCATGGGTCTGCACCTCGGCATGGAAGTGCCGGCATGGCCGCCTGAGAACATCGAAGATCTCGCAAAGCGTTACGAAGACCAATACTAACAAACAAGAAGGCAGACCTTAAAGACTGCCTTTCCCCGTCAAACAGCAGATAAGTCATCTGCATGTGCCAGGAAACGGCAGGCCTTAGAGAAGGAACCTGCGTAGAAGGAGAATAGCAATGCGCCACGGTAATTCAGGCCGCAAGCTCAATAGAACCGCCAGCCACCGCAAGGCAATGTTTGCCAACATGGCTGCTTCGCTCATCACCCATGAGCAGATCGTCACCACGCTTCCGAAGGCGAAGGAAATTCGCCCGATCGTTGAGAAGCTCGTCACCCTCGGCAAGCGCGGCGACCTGCACGCTCGTCGTCAGGCGATTTCGCAGATCAAGGATCAGGACGCCGTTCGCAAGCTGTTCGACGCGATCGCTTCGCGTTACGCAACCCGCAATGGCGGCTACCTGCGTATCATGAAGGCCGGCTACCGCCAGGGCGACAATGCCGCTCTCGCCGTCATCGAATTCGTCGAGCGCGACGTTGATGCCAAGGGCGCAGCCGACAAGGCACGCGTTGCCGCTGAAGCTGCTGCTGCCGAAGCTGCATAAGCTCTGACGCCGTTCAGGCGTCACTAGTTAAAAAGCCGGGTGAGAGATCACCCGGTTTTTTTGTGTTTGTGATGGTCTTTGTCTTGAGATGCGTTCTGCTGCAGTAAACGATGCAAAAGGCCGGAATGGCGAAATGTGAGCTTTCAGGACATTGATCATTCATTCATAGCGGGCCGAAGGTACGTGGGGCTTTACCCCCCTCTGCCCTGCCGGGCATCTCCCCCTCAAGGGGGGAGATCGGCAAGCAGTGCAATCACCACTTCATTCGCCAACGTCGAGATGGGCGCGACCTTGCCGCATGTCGATCTCCCCCCTTGAGGGGGAGATGCCCGGCAGGGCAGAGGGGGGTAGAGCCCCATGCGTCTCGGGCCGCTGTCACATCTGGCGTTTACCAGATAGAGACCTGTCGGCAGCCCGAGCGCCTCGCTTCCGCGCCATAATCGACGGCCGCACCAGCCTATAGCCCAGCAACACCACCATCGTGCTGATATAAAACACCGGTTCCAGCGTGATCGACTTCCGCGCCAGCACGAAATGCAGCACGCCGACGATGAGCACGAGATAAACGAGTTTATGCAGCGTGTTCCAGCGGCTGCCAAGTTTGCGGATGGACCAGCGGTTGGAGGTAAGCGCCAGCGGGATCAGCATGATCAGCCCCGCCATGCCGAACATGATATAGGGGCGCTTCAGAATATCGCTGGCGATGGAGCCGAGCATCAGGCCGCGATCCAGCACCAGATAGACGGTGAAATGGGCGAGCACATAATAAAAGGCGATCAGGCCCAGCGCCCGGCGATAGGCGATGAGATTGATGTTGAAGAGATCGCGCAGCGGTGTCACCAGCAGGCCGAGGCAGAGAAAGCGCAACGCCCAGATGCCGAGCAGGTGCTCGAAATCCTTGACCGGGTTGAAGCCGAGGCTGCCGGTTGCGGCGAGGTAGAAATACCAGAGGCCCGGACAGAGGCCGATCACATACAGCGACCAGATGGCCGCCGGCTGGTAACGCTTCGGCAGCGAGGGAAGGGGCAGGGCAAAAGCCATGGTCAATAATTCGCCTTCAGGTCCATGCCCGCATAAAGACTCGCGACGTCGTCATAACCGTTGAACATCAGGGTGGGGCGGTTCTGCGTGCCGAAAAAGCCGCCTTCGCCGATGCGCTGTTCCGTCGCCTGGCTCCAGCGCGGATGATCCACATGCGGATTGACGTTGGAGTAGAAGCCATATTCGCGGGCGTTGGAATTTTTCCAGGTCGTTTCCGGTTGTTTCTCGGTGAGCGAAATGCGGACGATGGATTTGATGCCCTTGAAACCGTATTTCCACGGGACGACAAGGCGGATCGGTGCGCCGTTCTGGTTCGGCAGGGTCTCGCCATAGAGCCCGACGGCGAGAATGGTGAGCGGATGGCGCGCTTCATCAAGACGCAGGCCCTCGACATAAGGCCAGGACAGAGGCTGGAACAAGCCGCTTTGGCCGGGCATTTCGTCGGGCCGCACGACGGTCTCGAAGGAAACGTATTTCGCGCTGCCCAGCGGCTCCACCTTGTCGAGAAGGCTGGCGAGCGGGAAACCGATCCACGGAATGACCATCGACCAGCCTTCGACGCAGCGCATACGATAAGTGCGCTCCTCCAGTGGATATTTCATCAGCTCTTCAATGCCGAATTCCTGTGGTTTGGAAACGAGGCCATCCACCTTCACCGTCCAGGGGGCCGGCTTGAACTTGCCGGAATTTTCCTTCGGGTCGGATTTGCCGACGCCGAATTCGTAGAAATTATTATAGCTGGTAACAGCGTCGAGCGGGGTGAGCTTCTCATCCAGCTTATAGGCGCCGGGTTTTGCGGAAAGCGGCGCGGCAATGGCCTCGCGCCCGGCCAGCCCTATGGCAGCAAGACCTGCCGCCGTTCCGAGAAAGCCGCGTCGGGACAGATAAAAGGATTTGGGCGTTATCTCTGACGACGCGATATGGGGCGGACGATAGGCGGGCATAAAAACCTCCACAAAAGCCGGGTGCATCGGCGATAAATCGATTATGATAGCCAATACGGTCGCTGCACAGATATGTTTCAGCGCTCTCAGGAAAAACAGTGCTGAACAGGTGGAAATCGCGCATTTGTGATGGCATGTCCTTTTTCAGCGGAGCCGAAGAGGGGCGTACCGTACCGAACCGTACTGTTTTGCCGCAAGGTGACAGTGACAGGGCTTGCGGTTTGCGCTAGAAAAACCGCAAAATAGGGCGAAAGGCCGTTTTGACCGCGCTGCGGAAGACGCGTCTTCGCCCAAGAGATTGAGGAAAACACCATGCCAGCCTATCGCTCCAGAACGACAACCCACGGCCGCAACATGGCGGGCGCGCGCGGCCTTTGGCGCGCCACCGGCATGAAGGACAGCGATTTCGGCAAGCCGATCATCGCGGTGGTCAATTCCTTCACCCAGTTCGTGCCGGGCCATGTGCATCTGAAGGATCTCGGCCAGCTGGTTGCCCGCGAAATCGAAGCGGCCGGCGGTGTCGCCAAGGAATTCAACACCATCGCGGTCGATGACGGTATCGCCATGGGCCATGACGGTATGCTCTATTCGCTGCCGTCGCGCGAGATCATCGCGGATTCGGTGGAATATATGGTCAATGCCCATTGCGCCGATGCGATGGTTTGCATTTCCAACTGCGACAAGATCACCCCCGGCATGCTGAATGCGGCGATGCGCCTCAACATCCCCGCCGTCTTCGTGTCCGGCGGCCCGATGGAGGCCGGCAAGGTCGTCCTGCATGGCAAGACGGTCGCGCTCGATCTGGTGGACGCCATGGTGGCTGCCGCCGACGACAAGGTCTCCGACGAGGACGTCAAGGTCATCGAGCGTTCGGCCTGCCCGACCTGCGGTTCCTGTTCCGGCATGTTCACCGCCAATTCGATGAACTGTCTGACCGAGGCGCTGGGTCTCTCGCTGCCCGGCAACGGTTCGACGCTCGCCACCCATTCCGATCGCAAGCGTCTCTTTGTCGAGGCCGGCCATCTGATCGTCGATCTGGCGCGCCGTTATTACGAGCAGGAGGACGAAACCGTCCTGCCGCGCACCATCGCCAACAAGGCGGCGTTCGAAAACGCCATGTCGCTGGATATCGCCATGGGCGGCTCCACCAATACGGTGCTGCATATTCTGGCGGCGGCGCATGAGGGCGGCGTCGATTTCGGCATGGAAGACATCGACCGTCTTTCCCGCAAGGTTCCCTGCCTTTCCAAGGTTGCGCCTGCCAAGCAGGACGTGCACATGGAGGACGTTCACCGCGCCGGCGGCATCATGCGTATTCTCGGCGAGCTGGAACGCGGTGGGCTCATCAATCGCGATACCTATACCGTTCACGAGGCGACGCTGGGCGACGCCATCGACCGCTGGGACATCACCCGTACCAACAGCGAGACGGTGCGTCAGTTCTTCAAGGCGGCTCCTGGCGGCGTGCCGACGCAGGTGGCCTTCAGCCAGTCCTCGCGCTGGGACGATCTCGATACGGACGGCGAAAACGGCGTCATCCGCTCGGTTGAAAAGCCTTTCTCCAAGGATGGCGGTCTCGCCGTGCTTTACGGCAACATCGCGCTCGACGGCTGCATCGTGAAGACGGCGGGTGTCGATGAATCCATCCTGAAATTCAATGGTTCGGCAGTGGTCTATGAAAGCCAGGATGCAGCCGTGAAGGGCATTCTCGGCAACGAGGTCAAAGCCGGTGACGTCGTCGTCATCCGTTATGAAGGGCCGAAGGGCGGGCCGGGCATGCAGGAAATGCTCTATCCGACCAGCTATCTGAAATCCAAGGGCCTCGGCAAAGCCTGCGCGCTGATCACCGATGGCCGTTTTTCGGGTGGTACCTCGGGTCTTTCCATCGGCCACGCCTCGCCGGAAGCGGCGCAGGGCGGTGCCATCGGCCTCGTGCGCCAGGGCGACCTGATCGAGATCGACATTCCGAACCGCACCATCAACCTGAAGGTCACCGATGCGGAACTGGCTTCGCGCCGGGCCGAGCAGGAAGAAAAGGGCTGGAAGCCGGAAGCACCGCGCAAGCGCAATGTCACGACGGCGCTGAAGGCCTATGCCGCCTTTGCGTCAAGCGCTGACAAGGGTGCTGTGCGGATTCTGCCGGAGTAAGCTGTCGTTCAGACGGTTTCCGGTGGAGGGCGAAGTCATCCTCGCCCTTGAGGCGAGAATCCACAGGCCGCTAACGTCATGGGATCCTCGGGTCAAGCCCGAGGATGACGTTGAGGCGGGGGCGGATTTGTCGTCCCAATCAGCCGCTCTTTCGGGCGGCTTTTTGCTGTCATTTCGGTGGCTGTAGCTTCGCGGTTCAGAAACAGATTCAATTGCCTCAGAGGATGATTCCCCAAACGCGGGCAACATGCTGTTTTCCATTCATAAATTCGCACGCCTTCAACTACTTGCTCGCCATCCTAGCAGTCACATTGGAGTGATGTTCGGTCACCAGACCTTTTCCAACGTGGCGCGATGCCTAACTTCAGCATCATGAAAAGACGAACCGCACTCGCCGTCATCGCTTCCCTGCCTTTTGCCCGGCTTGCCGACGCGCAAAGCTCGGGCAATGGCATCCGTTTCGATCCGTTGCTGAGGGATGCGGATGCGTTTTCCAGCCTCAAGGCCGTCATCATCAGCATCGATGGTGGGGAGGTCGCGAGCCGGGCCTATCACGGCGCCAGTTTGAACGGCTCCACCAATATCAAGTCGGCGTCTAAATCGATCATTTCGGCGCTCGTCGGCATGGCCATCGATCGCAAGATTCTCGAAGGCGCCGACCAGCCGATTGCGACCGTTCTGCGCGGCGATTTTCCGCAAAAGCCCGATCCCAGGCTGGAACGGATCACTGTCGGCAATCTGCTTTCCATGCAGTCTGGCCTTGAGCGCATGTCCGGGCCGAATTACGGCCGCTGGGTCGCCAGCCGCAACTGGGTGAGAATGGCGCTGGGTTCCGGCTTTGCCGGGGAGCCGGGCGGCGGCATGCTTTATTCTACCGGTTCCACGCATCTGCTTTCGGCGATCCTGACAAAAGCTTCGGGCCGTTCGACGCTGTCGCTTGCGCGCGACTGGTTCCGTCCGCTCGAAGGATTTTCCATCGGCGGCTGGGAGCGCGATCCGCAGGGCATCTATCTCGGCGGTAACCAGATGGCGATGACGGCGCGGTCTTTGCTGGCCTTCGGAGAGCTTTACCGCCTGGGTGGCGTGACACCCGGCGGTGAGCGGTTGATTTCGCAGGGCTGGATCGACGAGTCATGGCGGCAGCGAACAAATTCCGTCTTTAACGGCGACGGCTATGGCTATTGCTGGTTCATCAAGGAGATGGCGGGTGAGACGGTTTATTATGCCTGGGGCTATGGCGGACAGATGCTCTATATCGTGCCCGCCAGACGGCTATCGGTCGTGATGACCTCTCGCGAGGACGCACCTTCCGCCCGAACCGGTTATCGCGACCAGCTGCATGGCCTTATGGAGAATATCATCCGCGCGGTGTGAGGAGGTCAGAGCGGCCGATTGATACTCTGGAACGCCTCTCCGAGACGTTTCATGCGTTCCTCGTAGGCACTGGTAAGGCAGGCAACATCCGCTGCACATTCCTGGCGTTTCTTCAGCCACTGGCTCTGCTCGTCGCGCAGCGTGTCGCGTGCGCCCATGGCCATCAACTGGGTAAGGATGTCGAAGGTGGTGGCCATCTTCACATCCTGATCGTTCAGCGCGCGGTTGTCGCAGATGGTCTTTTCATCCGCGGCCAGATCGGTCTTTGCGCAATCGAAGCTCGCCGCACTGGCCAGCGAAACAAAAGAGGGGGCGAGGAGGATGCCGCAGGCAAGGAGGATCGGTTTCAGATGCATGGGTCGTCTCTTTTAACGGAAAGTCAGATGCCGGTGAAACCGAAAAGGGGCGCTGTTGGTTCCAATGGCGCCAGCGTATCCATGCCTGGAAAAGGACGGCCATCATCTTGCCGCTCTTTGCTTTACAGGCTTTGGCGTTATAACTCCATCATACTGATGACGATGAGGAATCACATGCGAAGCGTGTTGAAGTATCTGTCCACCGGCTTTCTCGCCGCACTCATTCTCCTGCCCGTGGGTGCTGCCGCGCAGGATAACAGGACCGTGCCGTCGAGCCACACGGAAATGCAGCTTTCCTTCGCGCCGCTGGTCAAGCGCACCGCAGGCGCGGTGGTGAATGTCTATGCCGAGCGCGTCGTGCAGCGGCGTCTGTCGCCCTTTGCCGGTGATCCTTTCTTCGAGCAGTTCTTCGGCCAGCAGATGCCGAACCGCACGGAAAAGCAGTCGTCGCTCGGCTCCGGCGTGATCGTGACCGCCGGCGGCCTCGTGGTGACCAACAATCACGTCATCGACGGTGCTGACGACATCAAGGTGGCGCTGGCGGATGGGCGCGAGTTCTCCTCCAAGGTGTTGCTGAAAGATGACCGCGTCGATCTCGCCATTCTGCAGATCGATGCGAAGGAGCAGTTCCCGGTGCTGTCGCTCGGCAATTCCGATGCGATTGAAGTGGGCGATCTGGTGCTGGCCATCGGCAACCCCTTCGGTGTCGGCCAGACGGTGACGAGCGGCATCGTCTCGGGTCTGGCGCGCAACCAGGTGACAAAGGGTGATTTCGGCTTCTTTATCCAGACCGACGCCTCCATCAATCCCGGTAATTCCGGCGGCGCGCTGATGAACATGGCGGGTGAGCTGATCGGTATCAATACGGCTATCTTTTCCAAGGGCGGCGGCTCGAATGGTATCGGTTTCGCCATTCCGGCCAATCTGGTCCGGGTTTTCGTGGCTGCCGCCGAGCGCGGTGACGCGAACTTCCAGCGGCCCTATATCGGCGCGACTTTCGATCCCGTGACTTCGGATGTCGCCGAAGCGCTTGGCCTGCACCGCGCCCGTGGCGCGCTTGTCGTCAGCGTTGTCAAGGGAGGGCCGGCCGAAAAGGCGGGCATCGAGCCCGGACAGGTCGTTACCGCCGTCAATGGTTTTGAGGTGGAACATCCGGATGCGCTGGGTTATCGCCTGACGACCGCCGGCATCGGCAAATCCGCCGAACTGACTGTCATGGACAAGGGTAAAGAGGAGAAGCTGACCATCGCGCTCGATACGGCGCCGGAGACCGCACCGCGCGATGAACGCCTGATCGAGGGCCGCAACCCCTTCGCCGGCGCGACTGTCGCCAATCTTTCACCCAAGCTTGCCGATGAATTGCGCATGCCCTCGCAGGTGACGGGCGTTGTCATCACCGATGTGAAGCGCGGTTCCCCGGCCTATCGTGTCGGTTTCCAGCCGAAGGACGTGATCCTGTCGCTGAATGGTGAGGATATCGGCTCGACGGCTGCGGTCGAGAAGGCGCTGGACGATAATCCCGGCTTCTGGCGGGTGGAAATCCTGCGTGACGGGCAGCGCATCCGGCAGTTCCTGCGATGAGCGACGATCTCTTCGCCCCGCAAGTGCCCGTGGAGGTCGCCAACCGGCGGCCTCTCGCCGATCGCCTGCGTCCGAAAACGCTGGCGGAGGTGAGCGGGCAGCCGCATCTGACGGGCGAGGAGGGCGTTCTGCGCCGCATGATCGACAGCGGCTCACTGGGATCCATGATCTTCTGGGGGCCGCCCGGCACCGGCAAGACAACGGTTGCCCGCCTGCTTTCCGGCGAGGCGGGGCTTGCCTTCGAACAGATCTCGGCGATCTTTTCCGGTGTCGCCGATCTCAAGAAGGTTTTTGAAGCGGCGCGCACAAGGCGGATGAATGGCCGGCAGACGCTGCTTTTCGTAGACGAGATTCATCGCTTCAACCGCGCCCAGCAGGACAGCTTCCTGCCTGTCATGGAGGATGGCACCATTATTCTGGTGGGCGCCACTACCGAAAACCCGTCCTTCGAGCTCAATGCCGCTCTGTTGTCGCGGGCGCGTGTGTTGACATTCCGCTCGCATGACGAGGAAAGCCTGAGCGAGCTTCTGAAGCGCGCCGAAGAGGCGGAGGGCAAGCCCCTGCCGCTGACGGAAGAGGCGCGGGCGAGCCTGATCCGCATGGCCGATGGCGATGGCCGTGCCGTGCTGACCCTTGCCGAAGAGGTCTGGCGCGCGGCGCGGAAAGACGAGACCTTCGATACCGAAGGGCTGACGCGTATCGTGCAGCGCCGCGCCCCGGTTTACGACAAGAGCCAGGACGGCCACTACAATCTCATTTCCGCGCTGCATAAGTCCGTGCGCGGTTCGGACCCGGATGCCGCACTTTATTATCTTGCCCGCATGTTCGATGCCGGTGAAGACCCGCTTTATCTCGGGCGGCGGCTGGTGCGCATGGCGGTGGAGGATATCGGCCTTGCCGACCCACAGGCGCTGGCGGTCTGCAACGCCGCCAAGGATGCCTATGATTATCTCGGTTCGCCGGAGGGCGAGCTGGCGCTGGCGCAGGCCTGCGTTTATCTCGCCACTGCGCCGAAATCGAACGCCCTCTATACCGCCTTCAAGTCGGCGATGCGGGCGGCCAAGGAAAACGGCTCGCTGGTGCCGCCGAAACATATTCTGAATGCGCCGACCAAGCTCATGAAGGGCGAGGGTTATGGCGATGGTTACCGTTACGATCATGACGAGCCGGACGCCTTTTCCGGGCAGGATTATTTCCCCGAAAAAATGGGGCGCACGACCTTTTACGATCCGCCAGACCGGGGTTTCGAAAGGGAAATCCGCAAGCGTCTGGACTGGTGGGCGAAGCTGCGTCGCGAGCGGGGATCGCGCTAGGTTTTAGGCGGCTTGATCCGAAAACCGTATTGCGGCCGATCTTGAGAAAAAGATTCAGGGTGCTGGCAAAAAGAGTCGCGAAACCGCGATAACTCGCTGTTTTTAAAGGAAATCAGGATGCCTTGCGATGGGGTGCCGCCTGCGGCTGCGCGGGCAGCATCTTGACCGAGGATTCGGCGAGACCGCTATGGCCTTCGGCATCGATCACCAGATGCCAGTGCAATGTTTCGGGAATGGCGATGCGGATCGGCGATTTTTTCGCGACGCCGCCGAGATATTTGAAATCCAGCAATTCGGTGAAACGCTGGAAATTCGCGCCCGTCATCAGCCGGACATTGTTGACGGCCGACAGGGATATTTCAATGACCGTGCCTGCCCGCAATTCCTTCAGGTCATAATGCGTATAGCGGAAATTCGGCCGGGCCATCGCGCGCCTCCCTGTAAAGTATTTCGGTCAAAGAGGATAGGAGCCACACGGTTAACGGTGTCTTTAAATGCCACCGGCCGGTTTGAAAATTCATGGTTGTTGTGCCTGTCCGGAATGGTGTCGCCATGAAGGACGGGCATATAAGAATAATACCAACGTATAATATGTGTATTTAATAATAATAAATTTTTTGCCTTTAACATCGGCTGGTCGAAGTGCATCAGCGACGTTGAGGGGGAACATGAAAAACGTAACAATATCTATGCGCCTTTATGCGCTGGTCGCATTGTTTCTGGCAATACTGGCCGCGGCCCTGACATTCAGCCTGTTTGAAAGCTACCATGAAATGGAGCGCGAACGGAAAGCCGGGCTTGCGGCAATGAACGAAACCGCTGTTGCCATTCTCGATCAATATTACCGGCTGGAGCAGGGCGGAAGCCTGACGCGGGAGGCGGCGCAACAGCAGGCCAAGACGACCATTGCGGCCATGCGCTACGGCAATGGCAGCGGCTATTTCTGGATCAACGACATGCATCCCAAAATGGTGATGCATCCGATCAAGCCGGAAATGAACGGCACGGACCTTACCGCCAACAAGGACCCGAACGGCAAGGCGCTGTTCGTCGAGTTCGTGAACACGGTCAAGGCAAGCGGCAAGGGCTTTGTCGATTATTACTGGCCGAAGCCCGGTGCGCCGGAGCCGGTCGAGAAATTTTCCCATGTCGCCGGTTTCGCCCCCTGGGGCTGGATTGTCGGCACCGGTGTTTATGTTGACGATCTTGAAGCGGTGTTCTGGCGCGACGTTTATTTTACTGGCGGTCTGTGCATCGCCGCAGGCCTTCTGGTTGTCGGCGTGGCTGCAGCCGTCGTGCGCAGCGTAACGCGGCCGATCGACCTTATCCGCCAAAGCATGCGGCGGATCGCCGATGGGGACGGCGCGGCGGATATCCAGTTCGCCGACCGGCGCAATGAAATCGGCGCGATTGCCAAGACGCTGCTGGTATTGCGCGACAGCGTCAATGAGCGCAGCGCGCTGCAGGCCCGCGAGGCGGATCAGCAGCGGGCGCTGGAGGCGGAGCGGCACGGTAACGAGATGGTTCTGCGCTCCGCATCCGAGCGGCAGGCGCATGCCATGGAGCAACTGGGCAATGCGCTTGAAGCGCTTGCCAATGGCGATCTGACCATTTCACTCAGAGATATTGGCGCGGATTACGAGAAGCTGCGCATGGACTTCAACCGTGCCGTCGGTGCGCTGCACGGTGCGATCGAGGCGATTGCCAGAACCGGCCATGTGGTCAATGACAGCGCCTCCGACATCAGCGGCGCGACCGGCAATCTTTCCCGCCGCACCGAACAGCAGGCGGCGGCTCTGGAGGAGACGGCGGCCGCGCTGGACGAGATTACCGCCACGGTGCGCACCGCTTCCGAGCGTGCCAACGAAGCCCGGCAGATGGTGCAGGACACGAAAACCAGCGCCGGCCGCTCGGGCGAGATCGTCCGCAATGCCGTCGAAGCCATGGGTCGTATCGAGGAATCTTCGAAACGCATCGGCCAGATCATCTCGGTCATCGATGAAATCGCTTTCCAGACCAATCTTCTGGCGCTGAATGCCGGTGTGGAAGCGGCGCGTGCGGGCGAGGCCGGGCGTGGTTTTGCGGTGGTGGCGCAGGAGGTTCGCGAACTGGCGCAACGTTCCGCCAATGCGGCCAAGGAAATCAAGACCCTCATCAATCGTTCGGCGGAAGAGGTCGGCGGCGGTGTCGCACTCGTGCGCTCGACGGGCGATGCGCTGGATGAGATCGTGGCGCTGGTCAACCGCGTCGACGGCCACGTCAACTCCATCGCCACGGCCGCGCGCGAGCAGGCGACCGGCCTGCAGGAGATCAACACCTCCGTCAACCACATGGACCAGATGACACAGCAGAATGCCGCCATGGTGGAAGAAACGACGGCGGCCAGCCAGACGCTCGCCGAGGAAAGCCGCCAGCTGCGCTCGCTGCTTTCGCGTTTCGAACTTGGACAGGGCGCCGGGCGCGAGGTTTCGCGGGCGGCTTGATTTGATCCGTTTGGGATAAGCGGAGGGCGCGGCTTTGGCCGCGCCCTTGGACAGATGAGACGCTTTTCCAGCACTCGACGTCATCCTCGGGCTTGACCCGAGGATCCAGAGCCGCGCGAGGAGTGGATCCTCGGGTCGAGTGTACAGCCCTGATACATAGTTGACAGATGTTCGGAGACATCCGTGACAGCTTTGCCTTTGTGGCAGAGGAGGTCGGGATGGCTTGGCGGGAG